>NZ_JBWDNT010000014.1:0-142930 GCF_056269345.1 Paenibacillus sp. J22P15 | reverse complement strand
ACATCTCGCTATCAATGGGGATTAAAAAAGATGACTCCTGACGAATACAGGAGCCATCTACTTTCGGCTTAGCACTTTTTATTAAGTGTCCACAAACGGGGTCACAGTTCAGGATGGAGGAGAAGTCGTTTTTTATATTGTTATTCCTATTAGAAGCAAGTAAATGAGCTGATTTGCCTTAAGTCAATCCCAGTGTAACCCCATGATCTGCCGAACCAACGGAAGCCCGCGGTGGAAGTACGTCCAACAAATATAGGGAAAAACCAAAAGCTTTGACCATTGTGCAGCCATACGAAAGTGTTCCGAAATAAACAGCCGGAAATAGCTCCTGGATCAACAGCAAACAGTGAAGCAGACTGCTGCGGCGTGAATTGCGGGGGCGGCGCGGTTGGCGCGGTTGGTCCCATCATTCCTGGTTGACCTGGCTGTCCTTGAGGTCCTTGAGGCCCTTGTGGTCCTTGTGGACCTGGCCCAGGCCCGAAAGGTCCGAAAGGCCCCATTGGTCCCATCGGGCCCTGAGGACCTATTGGCGGCATAAATGCCATGCAGAATCACTCCTTATTATTTTAGGCTAATGCATGATATGCAGAAACACATAGCACGGATTGGGCGAAAGATTCGTTAATCATCCAATTCGAGAAAGGTTAGAAATGTGCAATCAATGTGGTACCGAGTATCGCGACCGTTAGTCTGGAAGAAACAAACATGTTGCCGTTCCATGTCAGTTGATTCTCAACATAACCTAACGTATCTGCATTCGTAGTACCGATGATTCGCTGAAGAGCCAGTAGATCATAAGAAACATGATTCTCAGCAGTCACAATCGGATTAAGAGCCGTCAGAGCAAGCACCTCGCCTTGAACAGGCTTCTTTAACCTTCCGTCATCGTTGTAATAGGAGGACAAATAAGAGGTGCCTTTGCCGCTTATGTCAATCGTAAACAAAAGATCAAGCTGAGAACTGGATACGAGTACTTTATAAAAGTCTTCATATTGGACACGAAACTTGTATTGTTCATTGTAGCGATCGGAGTCGAACAGCATACGAAGCGCATGATGGTCAAATGAATAGATGTAGAAGATGCCGTAGCCACCGCTTCCGCCGGTGTCGATGCTAACTAGAATGTCTAACGTTTTATTCTGATCGAAGTCGCCAAGAAACAAATATGCGTTATAACCGGCATTGTTCTGCAAAGGAATGACCGTGCGCTGTTGCGTATAACCATCCTGTATAACAAGTGTAATTCGATCAGCGAATATGCCTGATGGACCATCGGGTTTGTGCCCAAATAAGTATACTTGATCGGGTATACCGTCGCCGGTTACATCCCCTTGTTTCATATCGAGTATATAATCATCTCTTGAAAAACGATCTGGCAGGTTCCTTTGCGTGTGGAAAGACGTTTTCATAACCATTCCTCCAAGCCCAAAATACATGGTTTCTGTCTATACCTATGCAGATTAATTGCAATTGGACTGTGCGAATGCCCATCTAAGGAAAAACGAGTAAGTGACAAGTTTCTGAGCGAGAAGGCAGATGTAATTCGTCCTTACATAATGCAAGGTGAATAGGCAACACTATTGCTGACTGATGTCTATATACATTCGGAGGTGTAGCCGTGTTATGAAGCACTTAATCGTTTATTGTCATCCTAATCCAGACAGCTTCAACAGCGCGATTGTTGAGACTTTTATTGCTTCCTTGAAGGAGCAAGGCAATGAGGTCGTCGTTCGAGATTTATATGCAATGCGATTTGACCCTGTGCTCAAGGCCAGCGATTTTCAAGCGATGCGTGAGGGCAATACCCCAGCAGATATTAAGACAGAACAAGAGCATGTGAAATGGGCAGATGCTTTCACTATGGTTTATCCGATTTGGTGGACAGGCTTGCCTGCGCTGATTAAAGGTTATATTGATCGTGTGTTTTCATATGGCTTTGCTTATGAATATGGGAATGACGGAACGATTAGCAAGCTGCTCGCAGGCAAGAAGGGGCTTATTATTAATACACATGGAACACCTGCGGAGATCTACAGTAAAACTGGAATGTATGATGGACTAAAAATAACATCGGATACCGGTATTTATGAGTTTTGCGGCATCACGCCGGTAGGACATATATTCTTCGGCAGTGTGCCGCAAATAGATGATGAAGCTCGTAAACAAATGCTTGAAGAAGTGAAGGGCAAGGCTGTTAGCTTATTCGAATAATCGAACAAGAGAAGCCGATCGCATCGTTGCGGTCGGCTTCTCTTAGATTGAGGTACGCTTGTCCTGTTAAAGTAGATTACTCTACTTTATGGACAGGCTCTTTTTTTCTTTCTATTAGGGCAGCCTATTAAAACAGCATAGAAAACATAATTTTTTTGCTAGAGTGATAGGGATATAGACTATTTTGATGCAAATGAGGACAGAATGGGGAGGAGGATACTTTTATAACGATTGGAATGATCGATATGATGAATGTTCATTGGCGGCTTGCTGAGCTGTGGCTGCTGCAGGAGAAGAGGACCTTAACCGAACAAGAAAGTTCAGAGATGAACGCCTGCCTGAAGCTGAATGCCAAATATGCACAAAGGCTTGCTGAACAATATAATTTCGGGTATATGGCAAGCTCGACTAATGATGAGGCATGGCTTCAAGAAATAGCTGTTGAAATTGACAAGCTCGAGAGGATGTACGAATGCAAGCGTCCCTTGTTTTTTGAGGGATGATTCGTATAGCCAGTGAGGAATTATTATTTTATGGGAAAAATGATAGAAAAGGGATATTATGATATAGTGATATTCTTGATTTCACATGCAAGACAATCTAATGATGAGGTGATAGGTTATGGCATTTCAGTCCGCTAACATCTTTGTGAATTTACCTGTTAAAGATTTAAATAAAACAGTCGATTTTTTTTCTAAATTAGGGTTTGAGTTTAATCCACAATTCACCGACGAGAATGCAACATGTATGATCATTGGTCCCAATATTTTTGCGATGCTGTTAGTTGAAGATTACTTCAAAACGTTTATCGATAAAGAAATATCAGATTCAGCAAAAACGACCGAGGTCATCGTGGCCTTATCAGCAGAAAGCAGAGAGCAAGTGGATGAAATTGTGAATAAAGCATTGGCTGCTGGCGGTAAACCTGCAAAAGATCCGGTTGACCATGGGTTTATGTATAACTGGAGCTTTCAAGATTTAGATAATCATCTATGGGAATTGGTGTATATGGATCCGAGTGCAATCGAGCAAGGGTAAGCTGCAGGAACCACAATGCAAGAAGATAAGCTTTGGAAGCCATCCACCGCAATGATAATGTGGCGGATGGTTTTTTTTAAATTCCTGCATTGCTGAATTAGTAGAATGGTAGGGAGAGGGAGCGAAGCATGGATAAACAAACGATGATTGCTTTCATTTTGGAGGAATATGCTCAAGTAAAGGCGGAGTCGCGCACACAGTTTGATGCTGTAATACTGCGTCTTTCAGGTTATCGGGGTGCGTTGTCACATGAAAGTGGGGAGAAGAGGATCTAGAGCAGCTCTATAAAATATTGTCCGGCCACAAAATGACTCGCGAGTACGTGCCGAATATTATCGAAGCATATGCCACCATAGATACGTTGAACCTGCCTTCGAAAGTATCGTTTGGAGTTATAGAGAAAAAGGATGAAAAATGGGAAGAGCCTCGAATTCATCGCCAGTACGGCCAATACGAATTGCCGCCCACTATTCATCGTTTGTACGAGCTGGAAGCAGAGCTGGGAAGTGAAATGGATTATCAGCTTGGGCTTATCATGCAGAAGTATGATATGAGATACCATTGCACGCCGCCTGATTTTATTCCTTTTGCAAGTAACGGCTGCGACGGTATTCATTACTGTTTCGTTACCGATTTTGGAGCTGTCACAGATTTGGAGAATGCCTACATAGCTGTAGTTTCGCCAATGGATTTTGATTCGGAAATATGGCTGGTTGCCAAAAATATAACGGACTTCCTACGAATTATTTGTACAGATAGAAGCCTTCTAAATAATAACCCTGTGTCATTCGATGATTTCTTTAACAAAGCAAGTAAGGAGGAAGGAGAGAATTCAGAGGAGAAGCAGTCACCAGCAGTAGAAAGGCTGAAGGCGTTTTTCGGATTAAGTGAAATCCCCGATATGGCTGCATATTTACAAAATGTACACGATGAAAGGGAGAAATTGATTAGTATTCAAACGCTGGATACGGTCGGAATTGTGCCGTTGTCAGGTCAGAAGGAGCATGCTGCGGCGAAGCAGACACTATCTATTGATTGGGATGACAAGAGAGCTCTGAATTCGTTGTTCCAAGAGGCAAGCACTGAAATGAAGCTAGCCATCCTTCGCAATGGGCAGCACAACAAACAGATACTCGAGGATAAATGGCTGCTAAGACGATGTAAGAGTGTGTTGACGGAACTTGAGCTTTATCATGAGGTTTATAATTTAATGGAGCTAGTTGACTAGCCAACCATTTCGGGAGTGTTTTTCATAAACATATTGTTTGTATGCAGTAGAAACAAGTGGCGCAGCTTGACAGCAGAGACGATTTTTCAAGGGGTTGGCGGCCACGAGGTGAGATCGGCAGGTACAGAAGAGAATGCCCGGATTAAAGTAACGGCTGGGCATATTGGCTGGGCTGATCTTATTTTTGCAATGGAGAAAAAACACGTTCGAAGGCTGCAAAGCAAGTTCAGTTATGAGCTTACTGGGAAGAAGCTTATTTGCCTTCATATACCGGATGAATTCGAATATATGAACGAAGATTTGATTGGTCTGCTTCAATCGAGTGCAGCTTCGTATTTAATAGAATCTGATTGATGAAATCGGATTGGGTCATCGATATTGGACCGGAGGGTGGAGCAGCAGGCGGAAACGCAGGAACGCCTGAGCAAGTAGCAGCAATTCAAGCCTCGTACACAGGTCAATTCTTGAAACAGGCGCTGGCAGGCGGGTAGTAAAAATCTTTATTATTCAAAAAACATGTCATAATCGTTTATAAAAGGGGGCTGCCATCGTTAATAACGTTGGCAGCTCCCTTATTGGTTATTCCGCAGCATGCTTGTTTTCAGTCCAACGTATTCGGCAAGCTCATCATATATTTGGCTGACAGGAACGGTGTATGGTTCAACTTAGGCCTACGTTTGGAACCTTTTACCATGGACGTTCGTCTTAATGATTATCACTTTCCTTTGTACCAGGCAGATGAACATTCAGCTGTTAGGAGACGAGCTTGCGATTGGTTGGTCCTATTGAATTTTTTGGAGGAAGGATGTGTATAGTTGAAGCGGAGCTACATGATTGGGATTGGTGTCGTTGTTGTGATTTTAGCATTACTGATGTTCTTGTTTCGGGTAAATGAGAATCAGGTAATCATCCAGCGAATGGTTGATTTCGAGCAGACGGAGCCGAATTCACAGGTCGTTTGGAAGGATAGAGAGTCTATTAAAATATTCGAATATGCATTCCGATTTGGAAAGCGACAGCCGGGAAGAGTAGACATCGACTTTCCTCCTTATACTGTAACATTAGGTAAGCACCGTTATTATCTTTATATCTCGGAACAATATGAAATTGGTAATTTCATGAAGGCCGGTGACACTGGAACGCTCTACAGGATCGGAAAATCATCGACGAAAAAGCTTCAAGCGCTGCTTAAAAAAGCCTATCCGGTTATCGAGCCTGCGTATTTGGATAGCTCGACGTTTTCCGAAGAGGAGAAGCCGCTTATTGAATTGATTAATTTACGCATAAAATATATGCATGAAAAAAAATGGGATGAATTTTTGAATTTGTATACCGAAAACGTACGCAAGGAACGGGAGTCTTCCGGAAGCTTCACTGGATTCACAATTACGAGCATTGAGGTCGATCAGGAAATATCAATTAAAGAGCAAAGGTCGTTGTTCGAGGCTGTTGTTCACGTTTCTGAGGTCAGGAATAATGAGGATATTAGTGGAAGCTCGATGTATGTGTTCCATAAAAGCAAAGATGAAGGCGCTGAATGGCGCATTGCGGATGTGGATTAAAGGTTACAGCGTTCGATCTTGATTCAATTTTAAATAAAGAAATAGCGGCAACAAATGCCTGTACACCCTCATCTTTGGCTCGATTGCCGGATTTGAGGGTGCCTTAGCGCATTTGTTGCCGCTTTTCGGTGGAATTAATTTGTGATTTTATATGGTTATGAACTCTACCTCGATATGAATGACCTCAGAGCGGCTGCCAATTCTAACAGGTGGTCCCCATGTTCCGAACCCTGATGAGACTATGGCATGAAGCCCGCCCTTTTTTAGATAACCCCAATCCAGCTCAAACATTTTTCGTGTAATAAGGTGATTAGGAATCATTTGGCCTCGATGGGTGTGGCCGGATACGGAAATGTCGATTCCGTTTTCGGCAGCGCTCGCGATATCAGTTGGCTGATGATCGAGCATAATAAGCGGTCGCGAATGATCTAGTGGAGCGATTAACTCCTTAATTGGAAGCCTTCTCTCTCCGTCAAAACCCGCGGATGCTTTGTCCTTGCGGCCGATGACGTAGAAGCTATCTGCAATGAGTGCAGTTTCGTCCATGAGGACACGTATGCCGATCGCATCCATTGCTGTAATAAATTCAGGCACCTTCCGGCCAAAGTATTCGTGATTTCCTGTCACTGCGTAAACCCCTAACGGAGCTTTGAGCTTTCCGAGTACAGTTGACATCTTTTTCCTTAGAAACGGCTCAATATCATCATCGAGAATATCGCCCGGCAGCAGGATTAGATCCGGGTTTATTTGCTCTACTGTATTTACGAGTCGATTTAGATGCCGATTCCCTACAATTGTACCCAAATGAAGATCAGAAGCCAATGCAATTCGCAGCCTCTTAAGCTCACCAGCAGGCTTCGGCACCTGTACGTGATAAGTTCGAATAACCGGACTCCACGCATTCCATGTGCCGCGTAGGAGAAGGGTAGCCATAAGAAGCAAGACGACCCCGCCAACAACAACAATATATACCGATTTTTCCGCTCCCGCAGTCTTTAAGATGAAAGAGATGAGGTTCGCAAGCGGCAAAATAAGCACGGCATATTCCAAAACGGCAAACCAATAGGAACCAATCAACTTCAGTGCCTCAGCAATTGGTTTAACTGGTGCAGGGTAGATGAGTCGGCCGACGATATACGAAAAAGCAATGATGCTGAAGATAATGGTATAAAAAATCGCGCTTTCCCATTTAAATAGAGTAGATAAGAAAAGCCAGCCATTCCAGCCGATATAGAAGGAAATGCCGCTATATACGAGTAAAACAATAAAGACAACACCAACAATACGAGGCTTCATCCTTCAACGCTCCCTAGCTCTTAATCTGCTTAATTATAAGCTGAACCTACTATATCACACCGTGAATATAGCAGTAAAATGATAGAGAGCAGCAGTCGATGAGTAGGAGATAAACATAAGATTACGGTACAAAGCGTATTGTCCTTAGCTATAAGATGATTCTAATAATCAACCTAAGGCGTTGCGAAGGCTGCGAGCCTATGGTATCGTTTCGTCATAATGAATGATGCGTATTCTATTCAAAATGTAAATGGTGCATCTATATGAAATGGAGCGGATAAAGCAAATGAAATCGCTTGTACTGGCAGAAAAGCCGAGTGTGGCTAAGGAAATAGCTCGAGTGCTGGGCTGCGGGCAGAAACATAAAGGCTATATGGAAGGCCCAAAATATGTTGTAACCTGGGCGCTTGGCCATTTGGTGACGTTAGCTGAGCCTGAGGATTATGATCCGAAATATAAAACCTGGAATTTAGAAGATTTACCGCTGCTTCCTCCCAAAATGAACCTAAAGATCATGAAAGAAACTTCACAGCAATATCGTGCGGTTGCCCAGCTATGCAAACGGCAGGATATTAGTGAGCTTATTATTGCTACGGATGCCGGCCGAGAAGGAGAACTGGTCGCGCGCTGGATTATGGAGCTTGTTCATTGGCGCAAGCCGTTCAAGCGGCTTTGGATATCTTCTCAGACAGACAAAGCGATTAAAGATGGCTTCGCCAGCTTAAAGCCAGGCAAAGACTATAACAATTTGTATGCTTCGGCAGTATGCCGGGCGGAGGCGGATTGGTTGATTGGCCTTAACGTAACTAGGGCTTTAACTACGAAATATAATGCGCAGCTAGCTGCAGGCCGCGTTCAAACGCCGACACTTGCGATGCTCATGGATCGGGAGCAGGAAATACAGTCGTTTCAGTCCCAACCGTACTGGCTTGTATCTGCTGAGTTTGGATCGTTCTCAGCGCATTGGCGCGAGAAGGATTCACATGATGGAAGAGTGTGGAGCCGCGCCGATGCGGATGCGATTGCTGCTCGGATTCAGCAAGGAAATGCGAAGGTAACGACGCTTCGTACCGTAGAGAAATCGGAGCCGCATCCTCAAGCATACGATCTTACTGAGCTGCAGCGTGATGCGAATAAACGTCTTGGTTTCTCAGCTAAGCAAACGTCTAATGTGCTTCAGAAGCTATATGAGCAGCATAAGCTGGTTACCTATCCGCGAACGGATTCAAGATATTTATCCAGTGACATGGTACCTACCTTAAAGGGGCGTCTGGAGAGCATCGCTGTTGGACCATATGCGCAGTTAGCTCGTAAGCTTGTGAGAATGCAGCTGCCTATTACTAAGAGAATTGTAGATGATAGTAAAGTAACAGATCATCATGCAATTATTCCTACCGAGCAATTCGTGAATTTGTCGGCACTCAGCAATGATGAGCGGAAGTTATTCGATCTGATTGCGAGAAGGTTTATCTCTCTATTTTATGGACCCTATCGTTATGATGAGACGAGTGTTGTACTCGCTGTTGGTAAAGACCTTCTCTATGCCAAGGGTAAGATTGAGAAGGAAAAGGGCTGGAAGGAACTGTATCAATCAGACGCGTATGCAGCAAGCCAAGATGAGGATGAAGACGATGACAACGGAAGTGGCGGTTCAGGCCAAGGGAAATCCGACCGTCAGCCAGCGCAGCTGCTGCCTCCGCTGGCAATCGGACAGTCACTGCCTGTTAAACAGAATAAAGTGCGTGAGCTGCGTACACTGCCTCCAGCGCGTTATACCGAAGCAACGCTGCTTACACGTATGGAGAAGCATAGCTTAGGTACGCCGGCGACAAGAGCTGATATTATTGAAAAGCTGCTCGGAACGGATACGATAACACGCACGCAAAATAAGCTGATGCCGACTGGAAAAGGAAAGCAGCTTATTGAACTTGTTGTTAATGAGCTTAGAAGTCCTGACTTGACTGCGAAATGGGAGCAAGAGCTGGAGCGGATTGCGAAAGGCAAAGGTGATCCGGCCGCTTTTATGAAAAATGTCCGTCAGCAGGCATCGAAATGGGTTTCTGAGGTTATTGCAGAAACGAAAGAATATAAACCGCATAATTTGACGCACTCGCGATGTCCCGAATGTGAGAAGCCATTGCTTGAAATTAACGGAAAACGCGGCAAGTCGCTCGTCTGCTCCGATCGCGAATGCGGCTATCGGCGCTCAGCAGAGCCGATGCTCTCGAACAAGCGGTGCCCGCAATGCCATAAGAAAATGGAGATTAAAGACGGCAAAGCAGGCAAGTACGCACAATGCAAGCCATGCAATGTAATCGAAATGCTTGGAGACAAGCAGGGCGGTAAAGTAAATCGCAAACAAAATCAGAAGCTGATTGAGCAATACAGCGATAATACATCGATGTCGAACAGCTTAGCAGATAAGCTTAAGGCGGCGCTGGAGAAGCAATCAGAAAAGTAAAATAATGAAAAACAGCAAGCTGTTCCTACATTGGAAAGCTTGCTGTTTTTATTATATAAAGAAGAAAATGAAAAAACAGTATACAAACCGTCGGTCGGTTTGTATACTGAAAACAATAAACCGACCGACGGTCTGAAATAATATGACAACGCAAGCGTTGAATAGAAGGAATGAGAGGGAGTCAGTTCATGGTAGATCAGACAACTAATCCGAGTTATAAGCGATTGCTGGAAACAGCGGAGCAGCTAGTTAAGGAGAAAGGCTGCCGACTAACAACTTTGCAGCAGATTATGCTCAGCACAGGCTTATCCAAGGGTGCCATTTATCATTACGTGAAGAGCAAGGAAGAGCTGTTCGGGCTCATATTGTCCGAGTATATTGAACGAATTAACGACTCATTCTTTCATGCTGCAGAGCAAAGCTGCAGTTTGGAAGCCCCATTGCGAGCTATTGTGGAGGGACTTGATCAGCTTCAGGAGAAGGACAGCGCAGCTAATCAAATATTGACTTATTTACTTAGTCAGAAAGATAAGCCAGGCATTGCGAATGTGCTTCAGCAGTTTCACGAGCACTCCACCGCTGCTTTACTTCAATGGATAGAAAGTGGGCAGCATGAGGGTTTTATTGGTCTAAGCGTTGATGCACGCAAAGCAGCGGAGCAAGGCGTCATGTTATCCTACGGCATGTGCGTCCGCAATATTATGTTGGCCGATGCCGAGGCTTCATCAGCACGTGCATTTGAGAAGGAAGACTTGTATCATTTTATGCTGCGGATTTTGAAGGGTTGAATGGTTTCAATGTGAGGAACGATGAGTACGGTTACTCCGAGCATCGTATTCTATTTAATGGCGGTGAGATTTAAATGAGCGTAAACAAAAAAATACTCATTATCCAAGGAAATCCGAATCCAAACAGCTATTGCAGTGCATTGGCAAAGAGCTATTACGATGGAGCGATTCAGGGCGGGGCAGAGGTTCGTATTATTCATTTGCATGAGCTGAGCTTTAACCCGAATCTTGCGTTTGGTTATTCGAAGCGTACGGAGTTGGAGCCGGATTTGCTAGAGGCACAAGTGGCTGTTAAATGGGCGGACCATCTCGTTTTTGTATACCCGACTTGGTGGGGGACACTGCCGGCCTTGCTCAAAGGTTTCTTGGATCGAATTTTATTGCCTGGCTTTGCCTTTAAATACCGCGAAGGCTCTGTGCTATGGGATAAGCTATTGACTGGAAAAACCGCTCGTTTGATCGTCACGATGGATACGCCGATATGGTATAACCGGTTTGTGTACGGGCAGCCGGGACATCGGGCTATGAAAATTGCGACGCTGCAGTTTTGCGGCATTAAACCCGTTCGCATTACAAATATCGGTCCGGTTAAGGATTCTAAGGATACTAATCGGGGCAAATGGCTAAAGCTTGTTGCGAGACTTGGTAATAAAGGCTCCTAACCTATGTCATTCATCCAAGAGACAGATAGTGTTCTGTCATATGCTATGGATGAAACGATAGGAAAGGGGATTGGATTCAATGGGTGAACATAAGGGCAGGCAGCTAGCCAGCAAATGGGCCAAAACCGCAGTATTGCTTTCTCATTCCAGTATCGCGCCACACATTCCTCCTACGCGGAAATTTTCGGCTAATGATCTTAGACACATGCTCGATATACACCAAATGGTTGTTGTAAAACCAGTTGTCGGTGCTGGCGGACATGGTGTCATAAAGGTTACGCGTGAAGGCGAGAGGTATACCTATACTTATTATTCGCAGACAAAGCGGTTTGCTAGTTTTGCAGCGTTAATAGGTGCGCTAAACAAACAACGTAAAGGTCGCGCATATATCATTCAAAAAGGTATTTATTTGGCTACAGTAGACGGCAGGCCTATCGATTATCGTGTTAAATATGTGAAGACGGAGAAAGGCTGGGTCTATCGCGCGATCGTTGGACGGATTGCTAGAAAAGGGTTATTCGTAACGAATTTATGCCGTGGCGGCACTCTTGTCAAAGCAGCAGATGGAATTAGCAGATCCCTTTCATCATCGCAGGTAGTGGAGAAGAAGAGCAAAATGCGTGAGCTCACTGTATTATCGACAAACGCGCTGGAATCCAAATATCCGGGAATAGGGCAGCTCGGTTTTGATTATGGTATCGATAGAGACGGGAAGATTTGGATATTTGAAGTGAATACGAGGCCTCAATAATAAAATTTGTTGAATCAATGTTATTTTTATTAGCAATGACGGGATGCTTTGGAAGTTATCTAAACTTCAATGCATCCTTTTTGTAATAACGTTTTATATAATGACTCTAATATATTCCATTAATAGATTAATAGATTTCGATTAAAGTTTTTTATTGAAAACTTGAAAAATTATCCTGTGGATAACTATATCCACATTATCCACGTTGATGCAGCTTAAATTTCCATATATATACACATGATGTTCACATCGTATCCACATCATCTTGTGTATAACGGGGGCTGTTGTCCTTCTAATAGTGCCATGCTACTATGAAAAAGCAATAACCAAAGTATGGAAGAAAGGGTGTGTAGTATGGAGCTACTGTCTGACGAAATGTTAGTAGACACTTATTATGCAGCTATTCAGTTTGAGCTGGAGCCGGAATTTATTCGAATGTTGGCGATCGAAATGACGCGCAGACGACTTAATCCAGAAGCTATCAAAATTACAGCGTAAAGTAAGTCGTGAATTTAGAAAACATCAGATCGATGACCATTCTGCGACCAAAACCTCGGCAGTAAGCTTGCAGGCCTGGCAATACACAAGATGCTTGCAAGATAAAGAGCTTTGCAGATGCATACGATTTAAGAGCGGCTCGTCTTCGATCTGTTCATAGGGAGCATATGGGCTGGTTAGATCGGATGCACGACCGCAATCGATAATTGCGCTATCGCATGAGGAGCAGCATACATGCAAATTTTGAAAGCCGTTACAAACAGGACAAAGCATAAGGGTATCCTCCTAGGCACACCTTGCATATTAATGCGATAGGTGTATGAATGAATTAAGCCAAGGTTAGGATACCCTTATGTTTATTTTTTTACTGTTATAATCAAAATATAAGGACTAAAGCTTCATATTGCTGCTGTGTCCAGGAGAGAGCTTTGCACCGGGATCGACATAAACCTTAGCGTTGTTAATGGCGGTTGGGGCTTCCCCGAAGCCAACAGCGATGAGCTTAAGCTTGCCAGGATAGGTGGTCACATCACCTGCTGCGAATATCCCAGCAACGTTAGTCTCCATCCGAGTATCCACGATAATTGATCCGCCTTGAATTTGAATTCCCCAATCAGCAATGGGGCCGAGTGTAGAAATAAAACCGAAGTTAACGATGACGGCATCGACTTCAAGCTCAGTCGTTTCTAAGCTTTTTACGTCGGATAATGTAACTTTCGTAATGCTCTCTTCACCATGAAGTGCTGTAATCTCTTTGGGAGTAAGAACGTTCACCTTGGAATTAATAAGATTCTCTACGCTATGCTCATGCGCTCGGAACTTATCACGACGATGAATGAGCGTTACGCTCTCAGCAATAGGCTCCAGCATAAGCGACCAGTCAACAGCTGAGTCACCGCCGCCGCTTATCAGCACCTTCTGCCCCTTAAAACGCTGCAAATCCCCCACAAAATAATGAAGATTTTTTTTCTCATATTTAGCGGCTTCAGGCAGCTCCAGTCTTCTTGGCTCGAAAGCACCTACTCCAGCAGTAATAATAACCGCCTTGGCATAATGTTTATTTTTGTCTGTAATAATTTCAAAGAGGCGTTCATCAAGCTTAATTACGTTTATGACCTTTTCCTCGAGACAGATTTCCTGTTGAAAAAGATTGAGCTGTTCCTTCAGACGATCAACTAGCTCTTGAGCTGTTACCTTGGGAAAACCAGCAACGTCATAAATATATTTTTCAGGATAAAGCGCTGCAAGTTGACCGCCTAGCTGGGGCATGCTTTCGATGAGTTTAACTGATGCTTGGCGCATACCACCATAGAAAGCAGCAAACATTCCCGCAGGCCCGCCTCCGATGATTAAAATATCGACGGGGTTAATTGCTGACACAGGGTTAGACATTTATCCACCTCCACGTTTTAAGCTTTACGACTTCAATTATAAACTTTCCAGGAATAAGAAGGAAATAATTAATTTGTATAGAGTTCTAAACAATTTCGTGTATTTTGCCCTTGAACTTTACATGAAAACTCTGTAGAATTTCTGATGTATGTTATACACGGGAGTACTTGCAAATAGCGTTGTAATTTGTCGAGCGCTTACCGCTGATTCATTGATAAAACCAATTTAATTAGAACACACTGAACTCATCATTATAAATATTCGGTTTAGAATGTGTAAATTTTCACAAAGTATAAATACAAAGATAATCAGGAATGGATGGGATTAAACGATGAGTAACATACCTAAAATCGTTATTCTTGGTGCAGGGTACGGCGGTATTTTAACCGCACTTCGTTTGCAAAAAGAATTAAATTACAATGAAGCTGACGTTACGTTAGTTAATAAACATGATTACCATTATATTACAACACATCTTCATATGCCTGCTGCGGGCACTGACAATCCGGAGAATGCAAGGGTAAGCATCTCCAAATTGATTGATGAATTTAAAATTGATTTCGTGAAGTCGACAGTTGTTCAAATTCGTCCGCAAGATAAAAAAGTTATTCTTGAAGACGGTACACTGTCTTATGATTATTTGGTTATCGGTCTTGGAGGCGAGCCTGAGACTTTCGGAATCCCAGGTCTTGGCGAGCATGCTATGAATATTCGCAGCATCAACTCTGTTCGCTTGATTCGCGAGCACATTGAGTACCAATTCGCACGCTTCAAACGTGAGCCTCATCGTACGGATTATTTAACGTTTGTTGTGGGCGGAGCGGGCTTCACAGGGATTGAGTTTGTTGGCGAGCTGTCCGACCGTATCCCTGAACTTTGCAAGCAATTTGACGTAGATCCTGCACTTGTGAAAATTTATAATATTGAAGCAGCACCTACGGCACTGCCAGGCTTCGATCCTGAGCTCGTTGAATACGGCATGGATGTATTAACGAAGAAGGGCGTAACGTTCCGTATTGGCACAGCGATCAAGGAATGCTCGCCAGAGGGTGTAATCGTTGGCGAAGGCGAGGAAATTAAATCGGCTACCGTGATCTGGACTGGCGGTATTCGCGGTAATCGCCTAATTGAAGAAGCAGGTTTCGAAACGATGCGCGGACGCGTGAAGGTGGATGAATTCCTTCGCTCGCCAAGCAACGAGAACATCTATATTGTTGGCGATAACTCGTTGATGTTCAACCCAGAAGGCCGCCCATATCCGCCGACTGCTCAAATTGCAATGCAGCAAGGTGTCGTATGTGCGCACAACCTTGTCGCTTCCATTCGCAACCAGCCGCCGAAGAGCTTCACGTTCAGCAACAAAGGAACGGTAGCTTCACTCGGTAAAGGCGAAGCAATCGGAGTTGCTTTTGGTAAGAAATATAAGGGCCGCGTAGCAGCTTGGTTGAAAAAAGCGATCGATCTTCGTTATTTGTTCATTATTGGCGGTATCTCACTCGTTCTTCGTAAAGGAAAGTTTCTATAATGAGACATTGCAGCGTACAAGTCCGCGGATTGCTAACTAGAGATGAGCTGGACCGTTACAATGCATTGATGGAGGTCGGCTCCTTCTTAGAGTCGCAAACACGATACGACTTGGCCTATACGGTGCAAAAGGAAGTTGATCTTCTTATTCAGCCCGCAATTGAGCGGTTGAAGGATAAAGGTCGCGAACGTGACCGCGCTACTCAGGAGTATCTGGAAGCAAAGCGCCTCGGTCTCGATGAAAATGATGACGAACACGAAGATTAACCATAAGGCTTTCGCTATTAGGGCAGCATAATATGCTGCCCCATGGCGAAAGCTTTTTTTATGTGATTGTACCCAGACTGATCGGTTGCAGAAAAAAAAGCCCAAGCCTATTTGATAAGAGGCTTGGACCATTAATATTAAATCTTAAGTAAGTTTGTGAATTTCTCACCGTCAAGGAAATTGCCGATATAAAAATCGCCGAAGTCTGCGTAACGTGCGCTCACTTCATCAAAGCGCATTTCATAAATGAGCTTTTTGAATTGCAGTGCGTCGTCTGCAAATAGGGTAACGCCCCATTCCCAGTTGTCGAAACCGACAGAGCCGGTAATGATTTGTTTAACTTTCCCTGCATATTGACGTCCAATCATACCGTGGCTGCGCATCAACGTTTTACGCTCGTCCATGCTGAGCATATACCAGTTGTCTTGTCCGTCGCGGCGTTTATTCATAGGATAGAAGCAGATGTGGTTCGCTTTTGGCAAAGTTGGCTTTAGTCTAGCGATGATATCCGGATTTTGCATTGGATCAGAGCCCGGCTGTGCCATGTAGTTGCTAAGTTCCACAATGCTGACGTACGAATGTACCGGATAGGTGAAGCTAGCGAATGTTGTTTTGTTAAAAGCGGTTTCGATTGCATTAAGATCTTCTAACGTTTCACGCAAATGCATGAATACGAAATCGGCTTTCTGACCAACGATAGAATAGACAGCGGTGCTGCCTTGTTTAAGTTCCTCCACTGCTGTCCATTGCTGCAAAAACGTTTGCAGCTCGTCCAGTGCGCGGCTGCGTTCACTTTCATCGGCTAAGCGCCAAGCGGTCCAATCCACACTGCGGAAATCATGCAGCGAGTACCAGCCTTCTAATGTTTGTGCTGCTTCACTCATAGTTTAAATACTCCCTTCAATCTCCATAATGATGCTGCAATCATTGTATCGTAATGTGGGTAAACTGAGCAAATGGCGGTCTTGTGACATTTGTCCGCATCTAATTGACTTCCATCTTCCCTTTAATTAAACTAATAAACGAGAGTCTGAAAGGGGAAGTTTGGATGCTTCAATTAATCATAGCAACGGTGCTGTTTTTAGTTATGATGTTCGGCATTGGTTTTATATTGAATATGTTGTTAAAAACAACCTGGTTCCCAATATATTTATTTATTCTCGCATTGCTTGTATTAGGTGTCTGGGCGCCATGGGATACGACGGCAACAACTACGATTGCAAATTTTGCTCATTATACGATCGTCGACTACATACCGGTTATTGGAGCGCTAGTTGGCGCATACATAAGCGGATGGGCGATTCAAGCGCTTCGCAAGGGCGGCTACAAAATGTTTTAAGCCAAGCAAAAACGCCTTCAGCATCCTCTGGATGCTGAAGTAGCTTTGACGGAGAAATATAAGATAAGCAGGAGCATATAATATGCTTTCTTATATTTAGAAAAATCCCTCCCTCGGGGGATTTTTCTATTTTCTGACTCGTCCTGATCATCGGTTTTTATGTTAAAATGATAGAATGAAAGCTAAGGATGGAGCTGATGCTATGCGCATCAATAATATATTGCAGTACACGGAGCATCACAGATATTACATTTTTCGCGATTTTTCGCTAAGCAGTCTCGACTACAAAATGCTGACGCTAATCTATCAGCCGATGATTGGTGCTTTTGCAGTCGCATTTTACCAGCAGCTTTATCATGGAATTACAGAAGGAACCTCGGGGTATTCTTCTATAGAACCGCAGCGCAAGCTATTTCTTGGATTAGGGCTGGAGATGAACGAACGAGGACGTAAACATCTCATTGAGCAGGCATCGAAACTGGAAGCGGTCGGTTTGCTGCAAACTTCGAGATTAGGCGTGCCAGATAATTCAGATGTTATTTATGAATATGAGCTTTCTGAGCCATTGTCGCCTGCAGAATTTTTTCGAAACATGCATTTAACGATGCTGCTGCGCGATAAGGTTGGCAAATACGCAGTTATATCGCTTCGGGAATCTTTTGGAGCTAGTGAACCGGATGAGCTTGCAAGCGCGCAATTAACGAAAGAAAATATATCAGTACCTTTTTATGAGTTGTTTAAACTTAATATGCAATCCGTCGATAATGAGCTTGAACAAGCGTTGACAGAAGTTGCGCCAACTCGGCAAACACCCGCAAGGCCGTCACAAGCAACAGCAGGGATTCCTTACGGTGAAATTATTTTGCGCTTTCCTCGGAATTCCGCAAATCGCCGATTTGTGGAGAGGCTGCGGAGCAATGATGATCAGCTGTCACAGGTCAATTATGTGGCATACAAATATAATTTGGAAGTCGTTGATATTTGTCGTTTGTTAGATGAGGATGGTATTTTTACTGAGAGCGGAGAGCTCGACGTTGACACCCTACAATTGCGGGCAAATCAGTTTTATAAGCAGGACAAGAAGCGAGAAGGCGAACGGGAGCGGACGTTGGCGCGCACGCAAATTATTGCGGGGGAGAAGGCGGTCGAGTCTGAGGAACTTACAGAGGAGTATGAGGTACAAGAGCAGCACTATTTGCCAGTACCGAATCAGCTGATTGGCCGCTGTGATGTTCAACAATATAACATGCTTATGCGAAATGAGCCTCATACAAGGTTTATTCAGCGCTTTTTCCCTGGTGCAATACCTGATTGGATAGAACGAGTATTTGAACGAATTGATCTTAATTATAAATTGGCGGCACCTGTTATTAATGTACTTATTCATTATGTTATTGGCGCTAATGATGCGCAGCGTGTAACGAAAACCTTTCTGGATGCGGTAGCATCCAATATGCTCGTGAAACAAATTGATACGTTCGAGAAGGCTGTACTGTATGTGAGAGAGCAAGCGCAGGTTGAACAGGACAAGGAGCGCCGCAAGGAAGCGGCAAGCTATGCCGGCGGATCATTCAACGGTTCGAAGGGCGGCGCTCGCAGCGGGGGCAATAGCAGAGGAACATCACGCAAACCTTCGATTCCGATTGTACAGGAAAGCAAGACGAACACTACCGTATCAGCAGATAAGATGGAGGAGCTGCTTAAGCTGGCTCAGAAATTAGAAGGAAAATCTTAGAGGCGGGGTGGGCAAATGATGGAGTCAATGGGTGAATTGCTTAAGGCATGGCCCACAGGTCAGGCGCTGACTCAGCAGGCGGAGAACAAGCTGAAAGAGCTGCTCGCTGAACCGTTAGTCGAGAAGCTGAGGACCAAATATCCTGATTTGGATGAGCGAACGATTCGTCTTAACCTGAACCGGGTTTATCAATATGTAACGGAATACCGCAACTGCACGAACTGTCCGGGCTTAGACAATTGCCCGAACGATTTTGAAGGTCACTATACACTGTTAAGCTCGGAAACGTTAAATGGTCTGACGCAGTTGTATGACCGCAAGGTTGCATGTAAAAAATTTAACGCGCGCCAAATGGAAGAGCAGATTCGCAGCCGAGTAAGGAGCTTTTATATTGATGAGAAGGCGCTGCAGCGTGGTTATTCTGCAAAAGAAATTTTAACGAATGATCTTGAGAGAGCGGAAGCTGTAGGTCAAGTCCTTCAATATATCGAACGAACGAAAGAGCATGGCTTGCAGGAAGAAGGCCTGTATTTGGCAGGTCGTTTCGGAACGGGAAAAACATTTCTGATGTGCTATCTGCTGCATGAGCTTGCAAAGGCTGGATATTCCGGTGTTATCGTATACATGCCCGACTTTGTAGAGGATTTGAAGACGTTGATGCATGAGCCAGGCAAGCTTAAGGAAACGGTTGAAATGATGAAGGAGACCGATTTGTTAATCTTTGATGATATGGGTGCAGAAAATTTAAACCCGTGGGTTCGTGATCATGTGCTGGGTGCGATCTTAAATTATCGGATGCAGCGTAAACCAACGTTCTACACCTCCAATTACGAGTTGGATGCGCTGGAGAAGCACTTTAGCTTCACTAGCAAGGACGGCGATGAACTGCATAAAGGGCAGCGTTTAATGGACCGTATTAGGCCTTATGTAGAGGTCGTAATGGTTACTGGTGAGAACAAGCGTGGACAGAAGTAGCAGCAAAAAGCTTTGGTTGACTAATTCCTTTTACAGGAATTTGTCGGCCAAAGCTTTTTTTAATGGTATTTCACACCCCTTATAAAGCTTTCTTATAGCACTTATCAGTTATTCGAAATTAAAGTATTGACAGAAAGTGGGTACCGCTGGTAAGATTCTCCCATAACCAACTAAGCAGGTAGGAATAATGTTATTCGACCGGACGAACCGGAGTAGACACCTATCCAGGAGAAACAGCATTTCAGTAACTAACGCTCATCAATGTTTCTGCAAGCCTGTTAATTTAAAAAAGGGGTGTATGGGAAGATGAAAAAAATGACTTATGTTCGTTCCGTTGTTATTCTACTCGCATTAGTGCTTGTTTTGACCGCTTGCGGTCAAGGAGGAAACAAAAACACCAATAAAGAAACGAATAAGCCTGCTAACGACACAGCGGCAACAAATACAGCTGCAACAGACACACCGGCCACTGAGAAGCCTAAGCCGCCGGTTGAGCTGCTGAATGTATCCTACGACCCTACTCGTGAGCTTTATGTAGCATTTAACGAAGCATTCTCGAAGCATTGGAAAGCTGAAACGGGCCAAGAGGTCACCATTAAACAATCGCATGGCGGTTCCGGTAAACAGGGGCGTGCAGTTATTGATGGTCTGAAAGCAGATGTAGTAACGCTTGCACTAGGTTATGACATCGATGCAATCGTTGAGCCAGGACTCATCAATGCTGATTGGCAGTCGAAATTCGAACACAATAGCTCACCATATACTTCAACAATCGTATTCCTCGTTCGTAAAGGTAATCCAAAGGGCATCAAAGACTGGAATGATTTAATCAAGGATAAAGTTGAAGTCATTACGCCAAATCCTAAAACATCGGGCGGTGCACGTTGGAACTATCTTGCGGCATGGGGCTACGCATTGAAGCAAAACGGGAATGACGAAGCGAAAGCGCAAGAGTTCGTTACACAATTATTCAAGCACGTACCTGTACTCGATTCCGGCGCACGCGGATCAACGACAACTTTTGTAGAACGTGGAATTGGCGATGTACTGCTTGCTTGGGAGAATGAGGCTTTCTTATCTATCAATGAGCTTGGACCAGATAAATTCGAAATCGTATATCCTTCTTTAAGTATTTTGGCTGAGCCTCCAGTTGCTGTTGTTGACAAGGTTGTTGATGATCGCGGTACTCGTGAAGTAGCGGAAGCTTACCTGAAATACCTGTACACAGAAGAAGGTCAAGAAATTGCAGCTAAAAACTACTATCGTCCAACTTCCGAAACAGTTGCAGCGAAGTATACAGAACAGTTCAAGACGCTTGAGCTTCTGTCGATTGATAAAGACTTTGGGGGCTGGAAAGAAGCACAAACCAAACACTTTGCAGACGGCGGAGTTTTCGACAAAATTTACACGCCAGGTTCATAATACAAGGTTCAAACAAGACTGGAGCTGACTTCACATGAAAGGTTCCAAGCCCCGTAATGTACTGCCGGGTTTTGGTTTATCGCTTGGATTCACTTTGTTCTACTTGAGCATCATTGTATTGATTCCGCTGACTGCCGTTTTTTTCAAAACGGCAGAGCTCAGCTGGTCTGAGTTTTGGAGCACAGTCACGAGTGCGCGTGTTGTGGCCTCTTACCGAGTCAGCTTCCTCACAGCTTTTTTTGCGGGACTTGTTAATGCTGTATTCGGATTACTCATTGCATGGGTGCTTGTTCGTTATCAATTTCCAGGTAAAAAGCTTGTTGACAGCTTAGTCGATTTGCCATTTGCGCTTCCAACTGCTGTTGCAGGAATAGCTTTGACTGCTATTTATGCACCGAATGGCTGGATAGGCTCTCTGTTGGAACCGCTAGGCGTTAAGGTTGCCTACTCACCTATCGGGATTACTATTGCACTTATCTTCATTGGACTTCCGTTTGTCGTGCGTACGGTGCAGCCGGTGCTGCAGGATATGGAGAAAGAGACAGAAGAAGCTGCCGTTATGCTTGGAGCTTATCGCTTGCGTACGTTTTGGAAGGTAATCTTGCCAGAATTATTGCCCGCATTATTAACGGGGTTCGCACTTGCATTTGCAAGAGGAATCGGTGAATACGGATCGGTTGTCTTTATATCGGGCAATATGCCGTTGAAGACGGAAATAACTCCACTGCTCATCATGACGAAGCTGGAGCAATATGATTACGCTGGCGCTACTGCCATCGCACTCGTAATGCTTGTTGTATCCTTCCTGATGCTGCTAGTCATAAATTTACTGCAGTGGCGAATGAATCGCCGCACAGTATCTGACTAAGAAGGGAGCTCATACAAATGGCTGGAGTAATAACCGTTCACACGAATGCAGAAGCTTCCAAACGTCCTAGGCATATTACAGAATCAGCTCCCGTTAAATGGCTGCTAATCGTAATCGCTATGCTGTTTCTTGGACTAATTGTATTGCTGCCGCTCGCATCGGTATTTGTGGAGGCATTCAAGAAAGGCGTAGGCGTATACATTGATTCTATAACAGAGCCAGATGCGTTGTCGGCGCTAAAGCTGACGCTTATCGTAGCCCTTATCGCAGTTCCTGTTAATACGGTCTTTGGTATTGCGGCGGCTTGGGCAATTAGCAAATTTCGTTTTCGCGGTAAAAATATTTTAATTACTTTAATCGATTTGCCCTTTGCCGTATCACCTGTCATTTCCGGCTTGATTTATGTGCTGCTGTTTGGGGCACAGGGCTTTTTTGGACCTTGGCTGGATGAGCGTGGCATCCAAATTATTTTCGCTGTACCAGGTATCGTGCTTGCGACCGTTTTCGTGACTGTTCCCTTTGTAGCTCGTGAGCTTATTCCGCTAATGCAAGCTCAAGGCGTTCAGGAGGAGGAAGCAGCTGCAAGCCTAGGTGCAAGAGGCTGGCAAATATTTTGGAAGGTTACCCTGCCTAATATTAAGTGGGGGTTATTATACGGCGTTATTTTATGTAATGCACGCGCAATGGGCGAATTCGGAGCAGTGTCAGTTGTATCCGGTCATATACGTGGTGAAACGAATACTTTGCCGCTGCATATTGAAATTTTGTATAACGAATATCAATTTTCGGCGTCGTTCGCAGTTGCCTCTTTGCTTGTTATGCTTGCAGTCATAACGATGATTGTGAAGAGCATTGTAGAGTGGAAGTCTGCTCAGCAGAAACCTGTAGATATAGCCGAATAAATCAAAATAAATGGAGGGGTTTCGAATGGCAAAACCGCTAGAGTTAGATCAACAATGGCTGGAGAGAATTACTGAACAAGTTACTGGTCTTAATTATGGGCATGTGACGATTACAGTTCACGATGGAAGAATAGTGCAAATCGACCGGACGGAAAGAACGCGTTATGATGGGCCCTCTCAGAAGCAGCAGCATCCGTCCGAGTCACAGCAGAAATCGAAGCAGCCTGAGAACCCATCTACGGGTGAAGCGCTCAGAATTGTGCAGTAGCTTAGCCGCCTAATGCTATATATATCATAGCTCACAACAAACCCAATGCCACGCAGGCATTGGGTTTGTTGTATACTGGAAGAAAATAACTCCGAAGGAGAATGTTAATGCCGGATTGGTCGTATCAGTCCTTGTTTCGTCCTCTCTTATTTAGACTTCCAGCAAGATGGAGCAGAACTCTAACGCTGAGAGCAATTGGAACTCTGAGTCATTTGCCAGGCGGCTCATTCGTTATTCGTACACTCGGGCATATGGAGCCATCCCCTCTGCTGGAGAAGCAAATAGCCGGTATTCCCTTACCTACTTGTGTAGGCTTGTCAGGGAGTCTAGATCCCCAGGGAGCAGCGCAAAGAGCGCTGGCACAGTTTGGATTTGGTTTTATCGAGCACGGACCCATTACCGTCGATCCCGTTCGGAGCGTGGCTTCGATTTCAAATGATATCATAAATGAAACGATTCGATATCCAGAATACTTTGAGAATGTTGGAGCAGATCAGTACGCTGAGCGGCTGGCAAACCCGGGTCATGAATTGCCGCAGCTGGCACGAATAGCTCCAATGCCGCTTTCTGCGCCAGAGCAGGCTCTTGATGAGCTGATTACTATGCTGAAGCAATTAAGCATTGCGGGAGCTGCCGGCTTTTATGTCGATGTACTGCATGCCCATAGGAGCATGGAAGATGCTCTCACCATCTTGAAAGGAATATCGAGCTTTGCTTCTGCTGATCATCATCCGAATAAACCAATGTTTATTTATGTTCCGCCTGACCTGTCTGATGATGATGTCGTGGATTTGCTTCGTGCGACAGAGGGAGTATGGAGCGGTGTAGTCATTGGAGAGGCTATCAGCGATGAAGCTGATGAACGCTTTGGTTCGAGCGTAGGGAAACAAGTTAAGGCAGCCACATTGACCAAAATCGGGCGGCTCCGAAGGGAATACGGTCCTCATTTGATTATCAAAGCGGGGGGCGGGGTGCATGAGCCGCAAGATGCGCTTGATCTGATCAAAGCGGGTGCAGATGCCATTCTGCTTCATAGCGGGCTCATATATGCAGGGCCAGGATTGCCTAAACGTATTAATGAAGCCATCATTTATGAGCAAGTGCGTGATCTTCCTGTGCGGGAAGCCCCATCCTTCTGGAAGCATTGGGGCTGGATGCTCCTGCTTGGAATCGGGATGATCATTGGCGGAGTATTGTCTTGGATTGTAGCTGCGACTACGGTGCTGCTGCCCTACGATTTGGATTTTATAGAAATGACAAAGAATGAGCTGCATGCGGTCAACCATCAACTGCTGCATTTTATGTCACATGATCGAATTACGCTCTCCGGAACGATGATTACAATCGGCATTCTATATATTCAGCTGGCTAGAAACGGGTTGAAGCATGGGCTCCACTGGGCAAGAACGGCATTGCTCACTTCTGGTATTGTCGGTTTTTCAAGCTTTTTTCTATTTCTAGGCTACGGTTATCTCGATCCGCTGCATGCTTTTGCAGCTGCTATTTTATTGCCTATGTTTCTATTTTCGATGCGCACCAATCCGGATCAGCCTTATCGGCATCCAGTCAATGTTCGTAATGATCGTTTATGGCGATTAGCCATGTACGGACAATTTTGTTTTGTTGTATTGGGGTTTGCCCTTGCTATTGGAGGCCTTACTATCGCAGGAGTTGGTGTTTCTCAGGTGTTCGTACAGTCGGATTTGGTTTATCTAGATACAAATCATGCCGAGCTGAATGAAGCGAATATGAAGCTGATCCCACTTATCGCGCATGATCGAGCTGGATTCGGGGGGGCGCTATTCTGTGCTGCGCTGGCCATATTAATCACATCTTTATGGGGAATTCAACAGGGAGCGCGCTGGATATGGTGGACACTGCTAATCGGCGGAGCACCGGGCTTTTATGCGGGCTTAAGCGTTCATCTATCCATCGGATATATCGATTTTCTGCATCTTTCTCCAGCGCTGTTTGCTTTGCTGCTCTATGTACTTGGACTTATTTTATTGTATCCTTATTTAATGAGAGAACCGAAAGTGTAAGCGGCAGTTATTGGAGTTGTGAAGTTCATCCTCATAAGAAGTAACAAAAAAAAGGAGCAGCAGGCTGCTCCTTTTTCTTATGAAATGATGAATTTCACGATTACAGCAATTGCGAAAATGACGGTCATAAAACCGAGCATGCCGCCAAAGCCGAGCATAACGTCCATCAAGTCATGGCGAGGCTCTTCGTTAAAATGCTCGCGCGGGTCTCTTACATTTTCCATCGTTGACGCCCTCCTTGAAAAAGACCGATTGCGTAAGTAACAACCAACATACGGTCGTCTTTATGTAGTATCGGTTTATTCAACTTATATTAGTATACCCAAACTGGTAAACAGTTGTAAAGTGAATACCGATGACAATTGTAAAACAAAGCACGATCGAATTATGATAAAATATGTACAGAATCATCTGGCAGTCGGAGGCGAGAGCATGGATCATCAGCAAACGGATCTGGAGCAAGCAGAGCAGCAGCTTGCGGAGGCAAAAGAGACGATACGGAACAAACTAGCTTTGCTCCCGGATCTATCTGGCTGTTACCTTATGAAAAACAGCGAAGGCGTCATCATTTATGTAGGTAAAGCAAAGGTGCTCAAAAACCGAGTACGTTCTTATTTTAACGGCAGCCATAACGGCAAAACGCAGCGGCTCGTATCCGAAATTCGCGATTTTGAATTCATTGTAACCTCAAGCAATATGGAGGCGCTCATTTTAGAGTGTAATTTAATTAAAAAACACCAACCGAGATATAACGTCCTGTTGAAGGATGATAAAACCTTTCCATATATCAAAATAACAAACGAAAAACACCCGAGGCTGGAAGTTACGAGACGAATTATAAAAGACAAAGGCAAATATTTCGGACCATATCCCAATGCATACGCAGCCCAGCAGACAAAGAAGCTGCTAGACCGGCTCTATCCGCTGCGCAAATGCAAGACGCTTCCAGATAAGGTGTGCTTGTATTATCATCTTGGCCAATGTATTGCGCCTTGTGAATTTGATGTGGAGCAGTCGGAATATGATCGAATGATACAAGAAATATCACGTTTCCTGAACGGCGGACAAGACGTGGTGAAAAATGAGCTGCAGCGCAAGATGGAGGAAGCGGCTGAAAATCTTGAGTTTGAGCGTGCTAAGGAATTTAGGGATCAGCTTATAGCAATCGATGCTGTTATGGAGAAGCAGAAGATTACAATGTCGGATGCGCTTGACCGGGATATTTTTGGTTTTGCGGTAGATAAGGGCTGGATGTGCGTACAAATTTTGTACATGCGCCAAGGAAAGCTTATTGAACGACATGGCACAACTTTTCCATATTACGGGGAAGAATACGATGATTTTATGACATTCGTCACTCAGTATTATAGCGATAATCCGGCTCTGCCGAAGCAGATATTGCTGCCAATTCCACCAGAACTAGAAGCTGGAGATGGAGTGAGCGAAGCTGCTTCTACGCACGCTGACGATGTCATTGCCTCGCTGCACAGCTGGCTGAAGGTTAAGGTGCTTATGCCGCAGCGCGGACGCAAGAGTGAGGTCGTCACGATGGCCATCGATAATGCGAAAGTAATGCTGGATGAGAAATTCAGACTCATTGAGCGAGATGAGGAACGAAGCGTCAAAGCGTCAGAATCGCTTGCAGGCTGGCTTGGACTGGATGAGGTGCGTCGAATAGAAGCATTCGATAACTCTAATATTCAAGGCACGAACCCCGTTTCGGCAATGGTCGTTTTCACCGATGGCAAGCCTGACCGCAAGGAGTATCGCAAATACAAGGTAAAAACCGTACAAGGGCCTGATGATTACGAAACGATGCGTGAGGTAATACGGCGTCGCTACGAGCGTGTGGTGAAAGAGGAGTTAGTACCGCCGGATTTGATCGTAGTCGATGGCGGCAAGGGACAAATATCGGCTGCGCTTGATGTGCTTGAGAATGAGCTGGGCTTAAACATTCCAGTATGCGGTCTTGTGAAGGATGCGAAGCATAAGACGGCGCAGCTAATGACTGGAGACCCTGCTGAGATTGTTCCTCTTCCGCGGGATAGCCAAGAGTTTTATTTACTGCAGCGCATTCAAGATGAGGTGCATCGCTTTGCGATTACGTTCCACCGCGAGCAGCGAGCTAAGTCCATGGTCGAGTCGAAGCTTGATTCGATTCCAGGCATAGGGGAGAAGCGCCGCAAGCTTCTGCTTAAGCATTTTGGATCAATCAAAAAAATAAAAGAGGCCTCAGTCGAAGACTTTCGGCCTCTATCTATTGGTGATAAATTAGCTTCGCAAATTATAGCTGCTCTAGGGGAGGAGTCGTCGTCATAGACGGCTTCTTCTCTTTTTTGTGACTATAATATTTGATTACAAATGCGATCAGCACCGGCAGTACGGAGAAGAAGACGGCTGAAATAATATTCGGCGCAGTCCCGATTGTAAGCAAGGATAGGCCAACTGCAACGCTGTTAAAGATCGCATGGGTGAACATCGCTGTAATGAAGCCGTACCTGACAAATATAAAGCTGAACAGCAGTCCGATAATCATTAATTCGAACAATCTCGTCGTGGATGGATAGAACGGATACATCACATGCCCCAGCGCCCAGAAGAAGGTCGGCAGAATGGCCGCTGCAAACGTGTTTTTGAACCATTTGCGGAATAAGCCGATACCGAAAAAACGAAACACGGCTTCCTCGCCGATTGCAGCTGCCCAAGCAAGTACTGGCATCAGCCATAAAATACCCATGTTGTAAGGGGATTGGGTAGCGTCTGAAGTTTCCCAAGTGCCGATCACCAGCTTCAGTGCGATAAAGATAACGGATTGAATAGCGAACAGGATGATCGCGAATAAATACGACAAGCCCATGCTGCGCCAAACGTAATCGCCATATCCCTTCTGTCCGAAGCGCGGCCACAATGAGCGGCCCTGCGCCTTCCAGAGACCGTCACCCGCAACGATAGATATATAAATGGATCCAGCCATCGGAATCGCTAGTAAAACACTGACAACGGCTGTGATCGTAGCTGTCGGACCTGCCATGTCAGTTTCACCGAGCGTGGACCGAATACCATCGATTACGTTAAGATTCATGATGATATAAGTGATTAAATAAACGATAGTCAGAATGTAGCCGTATTTGAAGGAAGTATATTTCCGATACAGCACCGCATAAATGATGGCTAAGACGAACAGCACGAAGCTCATAAACAGATAACCGATCGAGGTCAGGTATTCTGCTATTTTATCTTGCTTCTCTACATATTTAATGTAATCATCTGGAGCAATAAACGATGGTTTATATTTGCTGATGACAATTCGATCATTAACGGTTAGAGCGTCAACAAGGAGTGTAAGCTTAGCATCCTTAATGGTATAACCCGCAGGAGGTTGGGCTTGCCAATCACCATTTGGAAGTATTTGACTGCCTATAAATTCAACGCCGCTGAATTTATTTGCAGTTAGAAAAGCGATAGCTTCCTTCGTTTTCTCCGTGCCAGACAACGGCTGCCCTTTAATCTTTAGGTTCCAAGATACAATCTTACCGCTTTGCATATGTACGTATACGAAACCGCTGTCGCCGCCTGCGAATTTCAAGTCGACCTGATACGTATCAGTAGGGAAATTGGGATCGTATTTATCAGAGTATGTTTTTATCAACTCATGTTTGGATAGGTAGCCGTTCATGAGCTTATCGGTTTGATGTACCGCTTTAGCCGATTTCACCTTTAGACCCGTTTGTTTCTCAGCAAATGCGGATGCTTGATCCTCTGCTGCTGATTTTTCAATGACTTTGGTGTTTAATTCACCAGAGGAGATAGACACGATCATCGGTACAATTTGAACGGCTGCATAAATGATAAAGCAAGCAACAGCTGCCCATATAAAACGTTTCCATTCGCGGGGTTTAATAGAGTCAATCATAGGTTCACCTCAACTGTCTTTAATATGAGTAGTTCATTTCAATACCTTAACATACAAATCCCTATATTATCCAATGGAAATGACCATTTACTTTCAAAATAATGCGAAATAACGATGTCCAGCAAGCTAACAGCATGCTGCTTCGTCCCATTGCCCGTATTTGGTCCAAAATCGTCCTGTTTGTCGCAAACGTCACCTTTATATCGAGAGCGGTTAGGGATTATAATCGTTAACGTCATACTAATTGCATAGCACAGCCGAATTTCCGAAGGAAATCGGGGGAACCATAAAGTTGTCCAAATGGATGAACCAGCAGAGAGCAAAGCTATTCATACATTGGCGACGTGGGGTGAATTTTAGCGGTGGAATTTAACTTCTTCCGCTGAATAGGGCTGCCTGTTCAGGCCCGAATCCGTCAGCTAACCTCGTAGGCATATTGGAACAGGACTCATTGCACTGAGCACTTTGAGATTCCAGTGCTTTTTTTTATGCTTAAAAACAGAAAATGACTAAAAAACATATCGAAAAGAAGGCAAAGGAATGAAGGTCAATTTGAATGTTCTGAAGTGGTCGCCCCCTCGAATTCTGGTCAGTGGATTCGCACTTATTATTTTACTTGGGGCCTTATTATTATCCATGCCGTTTGCATCGGTGAGCGGTGAGCGGCTGCCTTTTATAGATGCGCTATTTACGGCTACTTCGGCTACTTGTGTAACTGGGCTAGTCGTTGTGGATACGGGAACCTATTTCTCCATCTGGGGCCAGATCATATTGATGTGTTTGTTCCAGCTTGGCGGTCTAGGATTTATGACGATGGCAACGCTAATAGCACTCGTGTTTCGCAAAAGAATTTCATTGCGTGAGCGGCTGCTGCTGCAAGAATCGATGAATCAGTCGAGTATGGAAGGCATCGTGCGTTTAATTAGGCGAGTAATTGTTTATTCATTAACGATAGAGCTTATTGGGGCTGCGTTGTTCGCCTCACGGTTTGCATTCGATATGCCGCTAGGCAAAGCGATCTATTTCGGAGCATTCCATGCGGTTTCATTATTCAATAATGCTGGTTTTGATATTTTTGGACATTATCGCAGCTTGACCTTATATGTATCCGACCCAGTCGTCAATATTACAGCCATGATGCTTATCATATCGGGCGGTCTTGGTTTTGTCGTCATGTCCGACCTAATGGAATTCCGCAAAAAACGGAAGCTGTCGCTGCATAGTAAGGTTGTTCTGTCGATGACGGGAACATTGATCGCAGTGGGAGCTTTGGTCATATTTATTTTTGAATTTTCGAATTCGAAGACGCTGGGCTCTTTAGACTGGGGCGGTAAAATATGGTCTTCGCTCTTCCAAGCGGTTACGCCGAGAACAGCAGGAGCCAATACGCTTGATTACACAGCTATAAGGCAAGCTACAATGTTTTTTACTATTATATTAATGTTTATCGGAGCATCGCCCGGGTCAACGGGGGGCGGAATCAAAACAACAACCTTCGCCACGTTAATCGGTGCTGTAATTGCAATGATTAGGGGACGAGAGGACATCGTGCTTTTTCGTTACAGGCTGGGTAAGGACCGCATTTTTAAAGCGCTGACGATTACTTTAATCTCATTAGCGCTTGTCATTGTAGTAACGATGATTTTATCGATGACGGAAGAACAAGCCTTCATTATGTTATTGTTTGAAGCAACATCAGCGTTTGGAACGGTAGGCTTATCGGTAGGGGTTACCCCGGAGCTGAGTATCGTTGGAAAAATAGTTATATCTTTAACCATGTTTGTTGGAAGGCTCGGACCCTTGACGTTAGCATACGCACTTGGGCCTCGTACAGAAAAAGAGTTATTCCGGCATCCAGAAGGCAAAATAACGATTGGATAGGGGATTTCGCAAGTGGGAATGAAAAAGAAGCAATTTGTAATCATCGGCTTAGGGAGATTTGGTTCGAGTTTGGGGAGAGAACTGACACAGCTCGGTCATGAGGTGCTTGGAATCGACAAAGATGAGGAAGCTGTTCAGGATATGAGCAGTGTTCTAACATATGCGGTATCTGCAGATTGTACGGATGAGGAAACGCTGCGCTCGCTTGGCGTACGCAACTTTGATTGCGGCGTCGTTGCAATTGGAGATGATATCCAATCGAGCATTTTGACGACCATATTGCTTAAGGATTTAGGTGTGAAGCAAGTTGTTGCGAAAGCTATGACTGAGCTGCATGGCCGTGTGTTGGAGAAAATCGGTGTCGACCGTGTCGTCTATCCAGAGCGTGACATGGGCATCCGGGTTGCACATCAGCTTGTTTCCCCGAACCTGCTTGATTATATTGAGCTTTCTAAGGAATATACAATTGCTGAGCTTGCTGTTCCACAATGCTTAGATGGCAAGTCACTGCATGATCTTAATCCGCGCGCTAGATTTGGCTGTAGTATTGTAGCGATCAATAAGCCAAATGGTATCATTATCGCCCCAACCGCAACGGATGTACTTGCACTGCGTGACGTCATGGTTATTATTGGAACAAACGAGCAGATTGAAGATTTTGAGACGTCTGTCATACGTTAATCCGTCATTAGAAACACAGGTCTGGCAGCTATGGATTTGGAAGTGTAATATTGGAAATGCTGAAGGACAACAGCTAATTTAGAAGCTGCTGTCCTTTTTGTTTGGAAAACCTGCGGCGAGCTCATTAATCCATAGGCGAACCGACGGGCTGAGTGCAGCGGAATCCGCATGAATGAGCGAGGTTGTGCGCTTCGTATCCTCAAGCTCGCGGATCGGAATGACGATCAGCTCGTTGTCTTCAAGAAGTTGACTGCGCATATAAGATTGCGGCAATAGTGTCGCAGATCGGCAGGTGTGAAGCAGACGCAATATTGCTTCGAACGAATCTATTTCCATTCGCACGTCCGGCTGAAGATGGTATTTGTCAAAAAGCTCGTCAGTGAGCAGCCGATACCATGTGCCTTTGGAAAATAAGATCATCGGCATCCCGGTCAAATCCTGTATGCCGAGCGTGCCTTTATCGGTAATAACCTGATTTCGCGGAACAACTAACGAAAGATGATCCTCAAATAATGGAATACATCTGAGTGTCGAATCCTCGATGCTGGAAGCTACGATGCCGATATCGGCTTTATGGTCGCGTACGAGCGAGACGATCTCATGTGTTTTTCCGGTAATCGCTTTAATGTCGATTTCGGGATGCGTTGACGTTAAGGTTTGAATGAGATCAGGCAATGTGGTTTGCAGCGTCGTTAAGCTTGCGCCAATTGTCAGCGTGGTATGTCCAGCCGATGTGAACTCAGAGACGGTCTGCAAATATTTGCGATGAAGCTGGCGAAGCTCAAGAGCGTATTCATAAGTCAGCTGCCCGATTCTCGTGAGCTCAAGCCGCTTACCGATCCGATGAAATAAAGGAGATCCTAATTCCTGCTCTAGCTTCGCTATTTTGCGGGAGAGCGCCGGCTGAGATAAATTTAAAAGTACGGAAGCCTTGTTCATACTGGATTGCTCGACAATAACGGTGAAGACATGCATCTCTTCGTTCATGTATGAAACTCCTTATGTTAATTTGTTATAAGAAATTATAAAAAATATGCAATTCCATTATAAGCTGAAAAGGAGTAGGATGGGAAGTGTGGCTAATATGTGTCGAGTTTTGTTGACGGACATACATGCTAAGGGTACAATGTAGAATGGTTTACCAGGCGTAAACAGCGAATGACTATCTTCAGCGGCACAGCGCTTTGTTTACGCTGAAATATAAGCAATGTATAAAGGGACAACCGATACATTCTTATATTTTAAGAAAAAGCATGCTAGCACTCACAGTTTTGAAAGGAGAAGGAATGACATGAAAGGAAACTCGTATTTCTCGCGCAAGCTTCACTCGCTTCTCGGGATCATTCCACTCGGCGGTTTTATCGTCGTGCATGGTCTGACTAATTTTCAGGCGTTTGAACGCGGGCCTGAAGGCTTCAGCAAAGGTGTAGAACTTATTAACAGCATGCCTGTGCTGCCGCTGCTTGAGATCTTCGGCATTTACCTACCGCTATTGTTTCATGGTATCTATGGCTTATATGTGGCATACCAATCGAACACAAATACGGGACGTTTTCAGTACGGCCGGAACTGGGCATTTACAGCACAGCGAGTAACAGGGGTAATTACCTTTGTATTCGTATTCTGGCACGTATTCCAAACTCGGATTCAAGTTTATCTAGGCAACATCACGCATGATGAACTGGGATCAACGATGAATCAGATTGCGAGCAGCCCTACTTATTTCGTACTTTACGTAATTGGTGTTTTAGCGGCTGTTTTCCACTTCAGTAATGGCCTTTGGGCGTTTCTGATCAGCTGGGGCATTACGATCGGCCCTAAAGCGCAACGCATCTCTTCTTATATTTGCATGGGTGTTTTTGTTATCGTATCTGCTTTGTTTATTCTTTCGCTTATCGCATTTAGCGGAGATGAATTCAAGGAAGCTGCAAGTGCTGCATTGGCACTTACGAATATCGGCTAGTTTGTAGACAAGGAGCGAAACGTTATGGCTAAAAATAAAATTATCATCGTAGGCGGCGGCCTTGCGGGCTTGATGGCTACCATCAAAGCTGCAGAAGCTGGCGTACACGTTGATCTGTTTTCAATAGTACCGGTCAAACGTTCCCACTCAGTATGTGCACAGGGCGGCATTAACGGCGCTGTAAATACAAAAGGAGAAGGCGATTCTCCATGGGAGCATTTCGACGATACCGTATATGGTGGAGATTTCCTCGCGAATCAACCGCCAGTTAAAGCGATGTGTGATGCTGCACCAGGCATTATCCATCTTATGGACCGTATGGGCGTTATGTTCAGCCGTACATCCGAAGGTCTGCTGGACTTCCGTCGTTTCGGCGGCACAAAGCATTCACGTACCGCATTTGCAGGTGCAACGACAGGACAGCAGCTTCTATATGCACTGGATGAGCAAGTTCGCCGGTGGGAAGCAGCGGGACTCGTTAACAAGTATGAGCACTGGGAATTCCTTGGCGCTGTTGTTGACGACGATGGCATTTGCCGCGGCGTTTCAGCGCAAGACCTGCGTACGATGGAAATACACACGGTTCGCGCAGATGCAGTTATTCTAGCATCCGGCGGTCCTGGCATTATTTTCGGCAAAACGACGAACTCCGTTATTAACACAGGTACAGCTGCCAGCGCAGTGTATCAGCAAGGTGTTAACTACGCGAACGGCGAGTTCATTCAAATTCACCCAACCGCTATTCCAGGTGACGACAAGCTTCGCTTGATGTCTGAATCAGCGCGCGGTGAAGGCGGACGGATCTGGACTTACAAAGATGGTAAGCCTTGGTACTTCCTAGAGGAAAAATATCCAGCTTACGGAAATCTTGTGCCTCGTGATATTGCAACGCGTGAAATCTTCAGCGTGTGCGTAGATCAGAAGCTAGGCATCAATCAAGAAAACATGGTTTACCTTGACTTGTCTCATAAAGATCCGAAGGAGCTTGATGTTAAGCTCGGCGGTATCATTGAAATCTATGAGAAGTTCATGGGCGATGACCCACGTAAAATTCCGATGAAAATCTTCCCGGCAGTTCATTATTCGATGGGCGGCATGTGGGTTGACTACAATCAAATGACGAACATTCCTGGTCTGTTTGCAGCTGGCGAATGCGAGTATCAATATCATGGTGCGAACCGTCTTGGTGCGAATTCCTTGCTTTCTGCTATTTATGGCGGTATGGTTGCTGGACCTAAAGCGGTTGAGTATATCAAAGGCTTGAAGAAATCGGCTGAAGACGTTGCTTCCTCTGTATTTGATCGCGAGAACAAGCGTCAAACGGACAAGTATAACAGCATCATCAACATGAGCGGCAATGAAAACGCATATGTCATTCACAAAGAGCTTGGTGAATGGATGACGAACAATATGACCGTTGTTCGCTTTAATGACAAGCTTGAGCAAACGATTCACAAGATCAAAGAGCTTAAGCAGCGTTATGCGAAAATTAATATTAACGATTCGGCGCAATGGAACAATTCAAGCGTGGCATTCACTCGTCAGCTATGGAACATGCTTGAGCTGTCCGAAGCGATGACGCTTGGCGCATTGCTGCGTAACGAGAGCCGCGGAGCACACTATAAGCCTGAGTTCCAAGAGCGCGATGACGACAATTTCATGAAATCGACGATTGCGAAATGGACGAAGGAAGGTCCGCAAATTTCTTACGAGGATATCGATGTTAGTTTGATCAAGCCACGTAAACGTGACTATTCAAGCGACAAGAAGAAAGGAGAATAATGATGGCTGAAACGACTGTTGCTACAAAATCGGTTAAGTTTATCATCACACGGCAAGATACTCCTGACTCTAAGCCTTATACGGAAGAATTTGAAATTCCTTACCGCGCTAATATGAACGTAATTAGCGGATTGATGGAAATTCAACGTAATCCGAAGAAGGCTGATGGCGCGAGCACAGCGCCTGTCTGCTGGGATTCCAACTGTTTGGAAGAAGTATGCGGCGCATGCTCGATGGTCATAAACGGTAAGCCTCGTCAGGCGTGCAGCGCTCTGATCGATAAGCTGGAGCAGCCGATTCGTCTTGAGCCGATGAGAACGTTCCCTGTAGTTCGTGATCTTGTTATTAATCGTGAGCGCATGTTCGGTGCTCTGAAACGCGTTAAAGCATGGATTCCGATTGATGGAACGTATGATCTGGGTCCAGGACCGCGGATGGCAGAAACGAAGCGTCAATGGGCGTATGAGCTCTCCAAATGTATGACTTGCGGCGTTTGTCTTGAGGCTTGTCCGAACGTGAACGATCGCAACAGCTTCATCGGTCCTGCAGCAATTTCTCAGGTTCGCTTGTTTAATGCTCATCCGACGGGCGAGATGAACAAAGAAGAGCGTCTGGATGCTTTGATGACCGATGGCGGCATCGAAGGCTGCGGTAACTCGCAAAACTGTGTACGCGCATGTCCGAAGGGCATTCCGCTTACGACTTCAATCGCAGCAATCAATAAAGATACAACTAAACATTTGTTCAAGAAATGGCTTGGGATGTAGTCATATTGCTTATAGGAAACCCTCGATTCAATCGGGGGTTTTTCTTTTGTAAATTATGATATTGATTATTATTATCAATGATAGTAGATTAATATTCCTTTGTCAATTGCGTCATCAGAGGAGAGGGCAATAAAAAAAACCGCCGTAGCGGTTTCTTATCTTACATCCATTGTTCGCCCCATGCTTGAATGGACTCAATGACTGGTTCAAGCCCCCGGCCCATATCGGTAAGCTCGTATTCAATACGTACAGGCATTTCAGGATATACTTGACGTTTAATAATCGTTAATGTCTCAAGCTCTTTCATACGGTCCGTCAGCATCTTGTCGCTCATTTCGGGAATTTGTTCTTTAATCTCTTTGAACCGCTTTGGTCCTCCAAGCAATACCCGAATAATTCTGCCAGTCCACTTCTTGCCTAATATGTCGGCTGCGGCTTCATACTTTGGGCACATTGTCGAATAATCCAACCATATCACCCCGCTTTTTGTAATTCTATTGTAGCATATGAACGAACTAAAAGTAAGTTAATTTCACTGGGAATGCAATACTCAATCCAAAAAAGAATATTTACAATACAAAAGTTAGTGTTAAGGCGTGAGTTAATTTTCATACCTCACAAACGAATAATGATCAACCCGAGTATGGTACAAGCAAAGGCTGTCCACTGCACGATCGTCAACTTCTCTTTATAAAAAATAATCGCACCAGCGGCTACGACAAGACTGTTCGTTGCGAAGATAGGAGCTGCCAAATTCGCTTGTCCAGTGGCAATTGCGATCGCATACAGTTGCAATCCGCCATATGAGAATAGACCGGCAATAATCCCAAACCATAGGCCAGTCCGCTCTGCGGAGCGGTTTGTTTTTGTTTTGACAGGAATAAGAAACCAGCAAAGGGAGAGCGCGTAGGCAATGAATAAAATCGGGGCACTGGGTAGTTCAAGCTCATCCGTGACCTTTAATCCGCCGTTTCGCAGCGCGAACATCACGACAGCCATAAAGACGAGAACGAACCAGCGTTTTTCAGTAATTGTTAGAGGTTCTTTCCGTTTATGAGCAATAAAGATTACGGCTAGCAAGAGCAGAGTAATTCCGATCGCTTCAGAGGCGCTGAGCGGTTCATTATACCATAATGTTGCGAGCGCAATGACTAAGATGATATTCATGTTCGTCAGAGGAGAAGTTAAGCTGGCTGGACCAAAATGAAGTGCTTGCATAAATAGGGAGTTTCCCCAGGCAGAACCTGCGCCGATAACGATTCCAGCAATCCATACATGCGGATCTGCGAGAAATGTAAACGTTCCTTCCAGCGCTGCATGCACGCCAAAACCGAGTGATCCGGAAGCATATAGTCCAAGCAGCAGCATTCTTGTAGAGCCGCCCCGCATTTGTGATACTTTCATCCACCAGCCCGCTAGTCCGAATAAGATTGCGCTGCTAATGGCCGTAACGAGCCACATCGTTGTTCAACCCCTCAAATTTGTTACACAAATGAAATAGTTCTGTTATTTTCTCATCATATTAATGGGCTATTATAATAAACAAGACCCCCTTTTAATATATCCCTTGGGACCTGCAACGTGCAGGTCCACTTTTTTTTGTCCACAATTGTTCTCGCGTGCTTATATCGGTACAATGACCTGCTGGCGCCCCCGATAATAAACCCACTGTGTGAAGCCGATTTCCTTAAGCCTTTTTTGAACAAGCTCCCATTCGTCGCCAACTCTGCTCGGCACATGCGCATCCGATCCGAAGGTTACATTGACTCCGTAATGAAGTGCTCGTTCCAGAATCGCATCCGATGGATACCATCCTCCCACATATTTCGTGCTGCCAGACGTATTGATTTCAATGGAAACACCACACTCGGCAATCGTCTGCAACGTATCATCAACGTCCTTATTCGCCGGAATGTCAGAGAATGCGGGATAATACCCTTTCATTGCATCAATATGTCCCAAAATATCGAACATTCCGCTGCGTGCAGATTGCTTGATAAGATCGTAATAGCTGCGCTTTACTTCGACATGCTGCTGTTCATTTAATCCTTTCCAACGATTACGGTTGAAAATACTGACTTCGCCAACCTGATGCACGGAGCCGATTAAATAGTCGAAAGGAACACCTTCATATGCTTTTTTGTAGCTATCCAAATAATTAGGAAAAAAGTCCGATTCTATACCCAACAGTACTTCGATTTTGCCTGCATACTTCTCCTTTAAGCGAAGCACTTCATTAACATAATTAGTGAAATCGCTTCTAGCCATGGCGATGGCTGGTGAAGGCTGATCCTCCTTATGATAGAAGTAGGGGGAATGATCAGAGATGCCGATAATTTGAAGACCAGCTTTCATTCCTGCAACAATATAATCTTCGATAGTACCATCGGCATGACCGCATCTAACATGATGAGTATGTAAGTCGAATTTCATTGTCATCTCTCCTAGTTGATTTTCTGATGGACGCTTCTGATCCGTTATTCACTGCTAATGAATTGATGCTCCGGCATGCCCTTTAGATCACTTAAAAACTGCTGCAATGCCGTATTGATGTAACGACCGGATTTATATACAACGCCGACAGGGTGACTCATTTCAAGCTCGTTGACTTTAATCATCTTTAGTGTGCCCAAACGAAGCTCGTTGGCAATCGAAAGTTTCGATACGACTGCGGCGCCTAAATTAATTTCAACCATACGCTTCACTTCTTCGCTGCTGGAAACCTCCATGATGATGTTCGGCTGAATATTGTATTTACGGAAAATTTTATCGACGAATTTCCGCCCCAGCGTGTCGGGAGCAAGCATAATCATAGGAATGTCCTTGAGCGTGTCAACCGTCGTATGCGTCAATTTACTCATCGGATGGGAAGGAGGAACGACAAGTTCAAATGTATCGTAATAAAGGACGGAGGAGGAGACGTTCGGATTTTTTTCAGTGAGATATGTAATCCCTATATCGACTGAACCGTTCTCGACACTGGCCATAACTTGGGAAGAGGGCATGGAATGTATCGTTGTTTTGATTAAAGGAAATTGGTTCTGGAAATATGAAAGGACGCGCGGCAAAATTTGAATTGCAATTGATGCTGTTGTTCCTAGTAAAATATGTCCTTGCGGTGTTAGGTTCATATCGGAAAGCTTATGCTTTAATTCATCCACAATCGTAAGGACTTGCTCTGCATGCTCCAAAAAAACTTGTCCATGATCGGTTAGAGTGACTGGCTGGTTACGATTAATGAGGATCGTCTTGAATTCATCCTCAAGACTTTTTATTTGTGCCGATACAGCCGGCTGGGTGAGATTCAGCAGTTCGCCGGCTTTCCGGAAACTCATCGTCTTGGATATCGTAAGGAGTGTTTCAAGCTGACTAATATTCACGTCAATCCCCCTCTCAAAGGTAAGTACTCTCAAATATTGATTCTACTATTATAAATGATAGTTACCGCAACAGCAAAAAAAAGGCTGCACGCGCAAGGCGGGAATTTTCCCCTGCGAGTGCAGCCCTTTAATCTTATCTGGAGCAGGTCGTCTCTAGAGCCATTCCTTCTTACGGAAAATGTAAAACATACTTATGCCAAGCAGCAGCATAATACCAAGTAATATATATGAGCCTAATTTGAGGTGGAGACCCGGTATAAAGTCAAAGTTCATTCCGTATATGCCGGTTATGAAGGTGAGTGGCATGAATATCGTTGTAATTGCAGTAAATACACGCATGATTTCATTGGCACGGTTCGATACACTGGACTGGTAGGCCTCACGTAAGTTACCCATGAGATCGCGATATGTGTCGAAGGATTCCGCAATTTTTAACGCATTCTCATAAATATCGCTAAAATACTTTTGCAGTTGATCGTCAATGAGCTTTAAGTCTTTCTTGTTAAGCGTAGCAATGACGTCGCGTTGAGGACCAAGTACCTTCCTCAGCCACAATATTTCACCGCGCAGCCCGATGATTTCATTCAAATGCGATTTCTTCGTGTGCATCAATATATCTTCTTCCAGTGTCTCGATTCGTGTATCGATCCGATCACCAACGAGGAAATAGTTGTCGACAACGATGTCGACGAGGTGGTATAAGAAATAGTCAGGCCGGCTAACCTCTTGTTCCCAGAGAACGGGCTTTAAAGAACGGAGCTCATTAATCTTTTGTTTGGTGACGGTAATAATAAAGTGACGACCGAGAAAGATGTTGAGCGCCCTAAGAAATATTTCCTCATCATCGAATCGAATGCTGTTAATAACAATAAAGTAATGACTTTCGTATATTTCAATTTTTGGACGCTGCTCCTCTTCACTGAGACAATCTTCTACAGCGAGATCATGCATGTTGAAAAGCGGCTGCAAAACAGCGAGGTCCTCCACATCTGCGTCGATCCAGTAAAAACCTTCTTTCGAAGGCGTAAGTGTTTCATTAATATCTTCAATAACTGTAAAAACGCCATTGCTAACAAGACGGATTTTCATCCGGAGTCACTCCTTTCTTTCGCTAGAGGAAACTGCCGGCTGAATGGGACTGGGCCGGCAGTAACCGTATTCGATAGTTCTCAGGCTTCGGTCTGTCGCCCTCCATGTCCATGTCCACTCCTTTGTTAGTCAAATAAACGAAATAATTCTTGTCTAGTATACTCCCGCGACAGCTTTACATTCAAGCATAAAAACAACACTTTTCTCATATATAAGTTTAGAATATGCACCGTTGGTTCTTGACGCAATTGACAGAATGATTTAAAGTGAAAGTGTAATGATACCGCGGAAAATTGAATAGACTACTTTCTTATCAAGAGCAGGCGGAGGGACTAGCCCGATGAAGCCCGGCAACCGGCGTGTAAACGCACGGTGCTAATTCTTGCGGAAACTTTAATGTTTCTGGGAGATGAGAGAGGCGGATGGCTTATGTATAGAGCATACGACCTTTTCTCACAGCAGAAAGGGTCTTTTTCATGCTCATGCGGTCAATCTTCCTCAAGAGGAGTGAAACCAATGCCAATTAAAGTACCTGACAACTTACCGGCAAAAGAAGTGTTAACCAACGAGAACATTTTCGTTATGGATGAGAGTATCGCCTATCATCAAGATATCAGGCCGCTCAGAATCGCGATTCTGAACTTAATGCCCACCAAGGAAACGACAGAAACACAGCTGCTTAGACTTATTGGCAACACGCCATTACAAGTCGAGGTCGTATTGCTGCATCCAAAAACACATACATCCAAAAACACGTCGGCTGATCATTTAGAATCCTTTTATAAAACATTTGACGAGATCGCGGATGAGTATTATGACGGTCTTATCATCACTGGCGCACCTGTAGAGCATATGCCTTTCGAGGACGTAAACTATTGGGAAGAGCTTAAGGAAATTATGGATTGGAGCACAAGGCGCGTAACATCGACCTTCCATATATGTTGGGCGGCACAAGCTGGACTTTACCATCACTTTAACGTGCCGAAATATAATTTAGACAACAAAATGTTCGGCGTATTCCCGCATACGATTGAGAAAAGAAATGTTAATTTGCTCCGAGGCTTTGATGAAATGTTTTTTGTGCCGCAGTCTCGTCATACCGAGGTGCGCCGCGAGGATATAGATACGGTGGAAATGTTGGATATTTTATCTGAATCTTCAGATTCAGGCGTATACATCGTTGCATCGAAAGATGGTAAACAAATTTTTGTTACAGGACATTCCGAATACGATCCAACCTCACTTAAGTATGAGTATGATCGTGATCAATCCAAAGGGATGGAAATAGATATTCCGAAAAATTATTTCCCAGGCGATAATCCGGCCAACCTGCCATTATCAACCTGGCGTGCTCATGCGAACCTATTGTTCTCAAACTGGCTTAACTATTATGTTTATCAGCAAACACCTTATGATTTGGGTGGAGGCATTTAAAACTATATTAGGGAGTGCTACATTAAGATGAAGATAGAAAGCCATTTAGCTCAGATTGGATCTATAAAAGAACCTGTAACGGGTGCAGTAAGCTTCCCAGTTTACCAAGCAACGGCATTTCGTCACCCTAAGCTTGGAGAGAGCACGGGCTTCGATTATGCACGTACGAAAAGTCCAACAAGGGCTGTACTAGAAGAAGCTGCTGCACAATTGGAAGCTGGCGATGCAGCATTTGCATGCAGCTCCGGTATGGCTGCTTTGCAAACGGTATTTGCATTATTCAGTCAAGGTGATCATTTAATTGTATCTCTTGACTTATATGGCGGCACGTATCGCCTGTTAGAGCGGATTATGTCGAGATTCGGCGTATCAGCTTCCTATGTGGATACGAACGATTTGGATGCGATGGCGGCTTTGTGGACGCCAAACACGAAAGCGGTGCTTATCGAAACACCAACAAATCCGCTCATGATGATTACGGATATTGAGAAAGTAACGGCGTGGGCGAAATCTAAAGGCTTGCTTACCATTGTAGATAATACGCTGCTTACACCATTTTTCCAACGTCCGATTGAGCTCGGAGCAGATATTATCATTCATAGCGCAACCAAATATTTAGGCGGTCATAATGACGTGCTTGCAGGTCTGATCGTAACGAAAGGCAAGGAGCTCTCAGCTGAGATGGCATTTCTGCATAACTCCATTGGGGCAGTCCTTGGACCGCAGGATTCATGGCTTCTTATGAGAGGAATGAAGACGCTGGCGCTTCGTATGGAGCGTCATCAGTATAATGCCACTGCGATTGCTAACTATCTGCTTGAACATCCAGCGGTGGAGGATGTCTATTATCCGGCATTGCCGCATCATCCAGGACATGATGTTCAGAACAGGCAGGCTTCCGGAAATACGGGTATTTTCTCCTTCCGTCTAAAGGACGCTCGTTATGTGGAGCCGATTCTTCGCCACATTAAGCTTATTGCATTCGCTGAGAGTTTAGGCGGAGTTGAATCGTTGATGACTTATCCTGCGGTTCAGACACATGCGGATATCCCTCTTGAAATTCGTCAAGCTATCGGTGTTGATGACCGTTTGCTTCGTTTCTCAGTAGGCATCGAGCATTCGGATGATTTAATTAGTGATTTGGCACAGGCGCTCGCAGCTGCCAAACGTGAAGTCGAGGAGGTCCAATAACCGATGAGTAATGATAACAACAAAATTAAACCTCAAGATCGGCGTTTTGCAACGAAGCTGATTCATTTCGGCGCAGAGATTGATGAACATACAGGAGCATCAAGCGTACCTATTTATCAAGCTTCAACGTTCCATCATCATGATATTTTCAACCCGCCTCAATATGATTACAGTCGTTCAGGCAATCCTACCCGCCAAGCGCTCGAGGATTATATCGCACTGCTTGAGGGCGGGGCGCGCGGCTTCGCGTTCGCTTCAGGGATGGCCGCTATTTCAACGACATTCCTGCTGCTTTCTGCTGGGGAGCACGTTATCGTAACGGAGGATGTTTACGGCGGAACGTATCGTTTACTGACGACGATTTTGGATCGACTCGGCATAGAGTCTACCTTTGTTGATATGACCGATTTTGAAGCGGTCAAAGCAGCGCTTAAGCCAAATACGAAAGCGGTATTCATGGAGACGCCGTCAAACCCGACTCTCAAAATTACGAATATTGCTGAGACCACTGCTTGGGCGAAAGAACACGGATTGCTTACCCTGCTTGATAATACGTTTATGACTCCTTATCATCAGCGTCCGATTGAACATGGCGTTGATATCGTACTGCACAGTGCGACAAAGTTTCTTGGCGGTCACAGCGACGTGCTGGCGGGTCTTGCGGTTACCGCGGATGAAGGCCTCGGTAAACGTCTGAAGCAGCTTCAAAACGGCATGGGAACGGTTCTTAGCGCCCAAGAATCGTGGCTGTTGATGCGCGGCATGAAGACGTTGAAAGCTCGGATGGAATATAGCGAACAAAGCGCTCGCAGACTGGCGGAATGGCTGTCGGAGCATGAGGAAGTAAAAGCTGTTTATTATCCTGGTCTTGAGAACCATCCAGGCCGGGAAATCCATGAGAAGCAGTCTCTTGGATATGGAGCTGTCGTATCCTTCGACGTTGGGAGCGGCGAACGTGCAAAATCATTGCTGAGCAAAGTTCAAATTCCTCTCGTAGCTGTAAGCTTGGGGGCAGTAGAGAGCATACTTTCTTATCCAGCGATGATGTCTCATGCTTCAATGCCTAGAGAAGTCCGTCATGCACGCGATATTACAGACGGATTGGTTCGTTACTCGGTAGGGCTTGAGGATATCGAGGATCTGCTTGGAGATTTGGATAGAGCTCTGCGCTCCTAAATGGGAATGAATTTAAAGGGAAACACGGATGTTCTAGTGAACATTCCGTGTTTTTTCTTATTTCAGGGCGAGAGGAGATCCTGCGGCGGGTGACTTGGAGTAGAGATATATGTTAGGATAAAGTGATAGTTTCTTTAAAAAATGAACGGAAATAAGGAGGTCTTGCGGAATGGGAACGTTGGACCATATTTTGGATAAAGCGTTGCGTGGTGAGCGAATTACGCTCGAAGAAGGCATGGAATTGTTAGTCTCAGATCAAATCGAGAAGATGGGGCATGTAGCTAATCAGATTATGCTAAAGCATCATCCCGAACCAATAACGACATTTGTTGTAGGACGAAATGTAAACTACACGAACGTGTGTGATGTTTATTGCCGCTTTTGTGCGTTTTATCGTGCTCCAGGGTCGAAGGAAGGTTACGTACTTCCTGATGAAACGATTTTGAACAAAATTCAAGAAACGATAGACGTTGGCGGTACTGAAATATTGATGCAGGGCGGAACGAATCCAAATTTGAAGTTTACTTATTACTTGGATCTGCTTCGCAAAATTAAACAGCATTATCCGGACATTACAATGCATTCATTCTCTCCAGCCGAAATTCAGAAGATGAAGGTTGTATCGGATGGGCTTTCTTTAGATGAAGTGATTAGGCAGCTGCGTGATGCGGGACTTGATTCCTTGCCAGGCGGCGGCGCTGAAATTTTAGATGACCGCACACGTCGTAAGATTAGCCGTATGAAGGGCTCTTGGACGGACTGGATGGATGTGATGAAATCAGCACACCGTCATGGTATGAATACGACTGCAACGATGGTGTACGGTCTTGGTGAGACAGTAGAAGAGCGAGCTTTGCACATGCTGCGTATCCGTGACGCTCAAGATGAATGCATCGCGAACAAATATGATTCAACGGGCTTCTTGGCTTTCATTTCATGGCCGTTCCAGCCGGACAATACGAACTTGAAACTGGAGAAGGCGAAGCCAGAGGAATATTTGCGCATCGTAGCGGCTAGCCGTATCATGCTCGATAATATTCCGAATTTCCAATCATCATGGGTGACGATGGGACCTGAGATGGGTAAGTTGTCGCTGTCGTATGGCTGCAATGACTTCGGAAGCACTATGATCGAGGAAAATGTAGTGTCCGCAGCGGGAACGACTCATAAAGTAAACATCGAACTTATTCTTCAGTTGATTCGCGAATGCGGTAAGATTCCTGCACAGCGGGATACGAAGTACAATATTTTGAAAGTTTACAACCAATTGGATAAAGCGGATTTAGATTTTGTCATGCAAAACTAATTACTTTTCAGGCAATATCCGTAATGAAAAAACGTTTGTTGAACAATCTCCGTAAGCAGCGGGGGACTCGACAGACGTTTTTTTGTATGCTTGCTTCCCTTACATTCCAATGTCTTCATCGTATATCCCCGTACGCGGTACCATATACTGATAAGGAAGGAAAGGGGTGAGCTGATGGAGCTATTCACGGTATCGTTACCTGCAAGTCTCCAAAAGTCGGTAAATAAACTAACTAATTTGTTGACAGAACAAGTGCTCGTCGATTTACATATTGACACAAAAACGGAGCAATCTGCCCTCATTGAAATGAAGCAGATATCTGCTCAGGATATAAGCTGCATTGCGCTGCTTCCGTATTTTCAATTAAAAACACACGGCGAAGCGGTGTTTAAAGCAGCATCGCTTGCCATAGCTGAATTCGTAGTTAGTGAAATGGAGCCAGCGATGCTTTCGGTCATTATTCGCAAAAAGTATCGTAATCATAGCTCTGCGGAAACAGCTGCGATCGAGCGTTATTGTCATGATTTGCTGCATGGAAAAGAATGGGACAGTCTTGGGACGAGGTTTTTGGATGCAGATCGTTTAAGACGTAAGAATAAGGTAGCTGCCGAGGTAGAGGTTTTCTTACGTGACAATATGCATCTCGACATAAAAGGATTTACGACGTTTAGATTGGAGCCTTATCGGAAGGAATTAACTGAAGTTGTAGATTATGCATTAGATGAATACGTGCTCGAAAAACAATATCAGGAGTTTATATCCCTGTTAAAATATTTTGTTTTTCTTCAAGACACGAAGCTGCCTATGGTTCATCTATTGCATAAGGGCGGGCATGAATTTATGCTCTATGATGACAGCTTTCAACCGCTTGACCCTAACCCGCCAACGGATCGAATTGTAGCAGAAATGCTTGAAACGGAAATGAATATTGAAGACATGGTTATTAGTTCGCTGATTGCCGTATCTCCGAAGCATATCACGATTCATACCAAACAGCCGGATATGCAAGTGATACGAACCATTCAAACGATATTTGATCAGCGGGTAACGGTATGCCTGCAATGTGCTTCTTGCAGCAGCGGCCTTGATGAGCTTGTTCAACCTTAAGTTGAATTTTCATAAGGAAATAACGAATAGGGCTTATAGACTTGACCAATCGCACAAGTCGAGCTATAATGACACACATATACGATGTAATCGGCAATGACAAAGACATGTGTCTGTTTATGATATTTGGTCCAGAGAGAGGAAACTTGGCTGTAATTTCCTTCCACAATGTCCTCAGACGTACCCCTTTGAAGCTGTATAGCCCAACCTGTAGCCTGCTTATTACGAAGCAAAGCTATGGCAGTATGCTGTACCGGATATCTCCGTTAACAGATAATACGAGGACTGCAACGTTTGAATGATTGAAGCAGTCGAAGTAGGGTGGAACCACGAGCACACAAGCACTCGTCCCTTTTTTAGGGATGCGTGCTTTTTTTGTGCTCTTTTTTGCTTGGATAAAGAAATGAAGCGTTACGCTTACAGACAAAATGGAGGATGAATAAAAATGACTATTCAAATCACTTTGCCAGATGGCGCAGTAAGAGAATATGCGGCTGGCACAACAATTGAAGAAGTAGCGGGCTCCATCAGCCCGGGTTTACGTAAAAATGCGATTGCTGGAAAAATCGACGGTAAGGTAGTCGATGTATATACGCCAATAGATAACAATGCTGCAATTGAGATCGTTACCGTTGATTCGGCAGACGGACTTGAAGTCTATCGTCATAGTACGGCTCACTTGCTAGCACAAGCGATCAAACGCCTGTACGGCAACACGAATGTTAAGCTTGGAATCGGTCCAGTAATCGAGGATGGCTTCTATTATGATATCGACATGGAGCAATCATTGACACCTGAGGATCTTGTGAAGATCGAGAAGGAAATGGATAAAATTGTTCAGCAAAATATCGATATCCGCCGCCGTGTTGTAAGCAGAGACGAGGCATTGTCCATTTTCACCGAGCTTGATGATAACCTTAAGCTTGAGCTAATCCGTGATCTTCCTGCTGACTCGGTTATTACGATGTATGATCAAGGCGAGTTCTTTGACCTATGCCGAGGACCGCATTTGCCGTCTACAGGTCGAATTAAAGCTTTCAAGCTATTAAGTGTAGCTGGTGCTTACTGGCGCGGAGATTCGAAGAACAAAATGCTGCAGCGTATTTACGGAACAGCTTTCCCTAAGAAAGCACAACTTGATGAGCATCTTCACTTCTTAGAGGAAGCAAAGAAACGCGATCACCGTAAGCTTGGCCGCGAACTGAAAATGTTCACATTCTCGCGTGAGGTTGGTCAAGGTTTGCCGCTATGGCTGCCGAATGGTTCAAAGCTTCGCAGAACGATGGAGCGTTATATCGTGGATCTAGAGGAAAGACTGGGCTATGAGCATGTCTATACACCAGTACTTGCTAACGTTGAGCTTTACAAAACTTCCGGTCACTGGGAGCACTATAGCGAGGATATGTTCCCGAAAATGATCATGGATAACGAAGAGCTTGTTCTTCGTCCAATGAACTGTCCGCACCATATGATGGTGTTTAAGAGCGACATGCGCAGCTACCGCGACCTGCCAGTGAGGATTGCTGAGCTTGGCACAATGCACCGTTATGAAATGTCAGGTGCGCTTACAGGCTTGCACCGCGTACGTGCCATGACTCTTAATGATGCTCATATTTTCTGTCGTCCGGATCAAATTAAAGAAGAATTTGCGCGCGTTGTTAACTTGATTCGTAAGGTATATGAGGATTTCGGCATTAAAGAATACCGTTTCCGTTTATCATACCGTGATCCTAAGGACACTGAGAAGTATTTCCAAAATGATGAGATGTGGGAAATGTCGCAGCGTATGCTTCGCGAGGTTGTTGAAGAGCTGGAGCTTCCGTTCTTCGAGGCTGAGGGAGAAGCTGCATTCTACGGTCCTAAGCTTGACGTTCAAATTAAAACCGCACTTGGCAAAGAAGAGACATTGTCGACTGCACAGCTTGATTTCTTGCTTCCTGAGCGCTTTGAGCTTGAGTATGTCGGCGAGGATGGCAAGAAGCACCGTCCAGTCGTTATTCACCGCGGTATTATAAGCACAATGGAAAGAATGACTGCTTTCTTGCTTGAGAACTTTGCCGGCGCGCTGCCGCTATGGTTGTCGCCAGTACAAGCAAAGGTAATCCCAGTATCGACTGCTTATGAAGGTTATGCACGCAAAGTAGCAGAACAGCTGCAAGAAAACGGCATTCGTGTAGAAAGTGATCTGCGCAATGAGAAGCTGGGCTACAAAATTCGCGAGGCTCAACTGGAGAAGGCACCTTACATGCTCGTAGTTGGTGAGAATGAAATGCAAGCAGAAGCGGTTTCTGTGAGGAAACGCGGCGAAGGCGATCTAGGCGCGCTTCCTGTTGCAGAGCTGATTTCTTTGCTGCAAAAGCAAATCGTAAACAAAGAACAATAATGAATCACGCATAAAGCTTGGGCCATCGGGGCAATATTCTTCTGAGGAGGAAGTACCCAGATGGTTACAAGCTTTTTTTATTTTCGAAAAGGTTTCATCGTTTTGCTGCTCCTAACGGTTATCGGCGCTGGCTTCAATACAAAGAGCAATATTGTTCTGGCTGAATCAAAGAAGCCTGCACAAAGCTCTGTTGCAAGCAATTACGATAGCCTAGATAAGACAGGAGAAGCTGCACGTACAACACAGAAAGAGAAAACAAATAGGGTTGAGGTTATCGCTACAGGCTACACCGCTGGCGTGGAATCGACCGGTAAACGACCGGGGCATCCGCAGTACGGGATTACCTATTCGGGGGTAAAGGTGCGCAGGGATCAAGTATCTACGATCGCCGCGGATACGAAGATTTTTCCTATCGGAACATTGCTCTATATACCTGGCTACGGATATGGCGTAGTAGCTGATACAGGCTCAGCCATAAAAGGAAAACGTATCGATTTGTATTTTGAAACGATCAAGCAGGTTTACGAGCAGTGGGGGAAGCGTACGGTTCATGTAGAGGTACTGCGAGTAGGAACGGGCAAGCTTTCGCAGGCTTGGCTGAATCAAATTAATCTGGCTGTAGAAGCCGGGAAGCCTATTCCGCAGACTTATTTAGAATCTTAAATTGACCGTATAATAATCGCCAAGAATGCCATACTATCATTGAACCGGGGAGGTGAAAACAATGGCTAAAAACAAAAACAATAAAGCCCAAAACAATCAATACAATGCAGAATTCAATGCAGAATTCGCGGAAGAGTTGAACCAGAATAACGCTGCTGGTAAACAAGCAGCGAACAACGCTCAACAAAAAGCTGAGAAGTAGTATTTTTTTGCTATGCGATAACAAAGCATTCAGACTAGAGGAACCTTCATGGTTCCTCTTTTCTTTTGTTGAAAAAAGTGTTTTCAAATCATATTCGTTTGGTGTATGATTACTTATGTAAGAAATAATAACATGACGAGACAGGTGAATTCTCATGACAGATCCAATCATTCATTCAGGCTTTGTAATTGCTGCCCATCATCGTAAAGCGGGCGAGGTTTTACCTTTTATTGATGCCTACGTTGCTAAGAAAGAGCAGGAAATAGCAGAAATTGAACAGATGGTTGAGCGTTATGAGAAGAGAAGACTGATGGAAGACCGTGCATATCAGTCGATGTCAACTATAAGAAGAATGCTGACAGGCAAGAAGCCCGATCATCATCTGGCCGTTGAATATATTCATTTTGTAAGAAAGCCGATGGAGAAAGCCCGTGCGCTCCGTCTAGAAATCGAAAGCGCTCGTTCCATTAAGAACGTATCTGCTCCAACTGATATTGTGACTGTGTCCTATGAGCTTGCTAATGAGATGAATGATTAATTACGACAAAGAAATAAACAAGAAAAAAACCGTTTCGGCTGCAATGGCTTCGACGGCTTTTTTTTGTTTATTTACTATTTTTCAAACGATCATAATCAAGGAAATCATGCTCTTGACTGTAAGCGGGAACGCCGTGAATACCGACATCGAGACCGATGAGCTCCTCGTCCTTGGAGACGCGGACGGGCAATACCTTACGAATAAGCCATAATGCCGCCAATGTCAGCGCGAAGCCCCATATGGCTACGATCACTAGGCCAAGTGTTTGAATGCCTAGTAATTTGAAGCCTCCGCCATAAAATAATCCGTAATAGCCCTTCCCGACGCCAGTTGTCAGCTCAGGTAATGCGAACAAGCCTACGGCGAGTGTACCGATGCTGCCGCTGATGCCGTGTACGGCGAAGGCGCCGACAGGATCATCGACTCTCCGTCGCTCAAGCCACTCCGTAACCAGCACCATTGCAATTCCAGAAACGGAACCGATACCGATAGCGACGAGGTCAGATACGAATGCGCAGCCTGCCGTAATGCCTACGAGGCCGGCAAGAGAGCCGTTGATGACCATTGGCGGATCTGCCTTCTTGTAGCGGAACATTGTGAATAGGATACATGTCGCTCCACCTGCAGCTGCCGATAACATCGTAGTAATTGCAATATGACCGATAGAGCTGTTTGTAGCGCTAAGTGTACTGCCGGCGTTAAAGCCGAACCAGCCAAACCAAAGAATGAATGCACCGACAGAAGCGAGCGGCAAATTAGAAGGCGGTACAATATTTACTTTGCCATCAGGCCCAAACTTGCCAATTCGCGGACCAATAAAGATAGCAGCAGCGAGTGCGGAAAAGCCGCCTAAAGCATGAATAACAGCCGAACCTGCAAAGTCAATCATGCCAAGGGCTCCAAGAAAGCCGCTGCTTGACCAAACCCAATGTCCGGCTAGCGGGTAAATGAAGCCAGTCATTGCGATGGTTAATAAAATATATGCTCTAAAGTTGATTCTTTCTGCAACTGCACCAGAAACAATCGATATAACGGCGATTACGAATGCGCATTGGAATAACCAGAACGTTTCGTGAGTAATATTTAGTTTGATATGAGACAGGTCTCCATCTATGAGAAAGCCGGTCGTTCCAATTAAACCGCCGACGTCTTGTCCATACATGAGCGCGAATCCAAAAAAGTAAAATACGAGTGCGCCAAAAGCAATGTCGACAAAAACCTTCATAATAATACTGACGGCATTTTTTTGCCTGACAAAGCCAGCTTCAAGCAAAGCAAATCCACCTTCCATGAGTAGGATCATGGCTGCTGTCAAGACGACCCAGATCGTATCTAGACCCTTTGACAGTTCGATAACGTCCACTGCTTCATCCCCCATTCATAATATTCGTCGTATGTGTAACTGCTTCTATTTTCCTAATCTGTTCATCATTATAAAGAGAAGTAGTAATTAATGTCAACGACCCACGTCATGTTTCATGACGTGAGTGAAAAGTTGAAATGGAAGGAATCCACAAAAGCTCAGTCTGGAGACGGATGACGATTTCAATCGGACGTCCCTTTTTCTATTGAATGCTGTCAGTTATACTAAGAATATCAAACGACGATGGAATCGTAAGGAGCTGGTGCCTCATGAACGGAAATTTCGCAAACCGGTTATTCACCGGGTTAGTCATCATTGCAGTTGGCGTCTTGTTTTTATTGAATCAAACAGGTTATGTGGATTTTGAAATTCGTGACCTGTTTTCTACTTATTGGCCAGTAATTCTCATAGTTGTAGGTATTCGCGGATTGCTATCCTGTCGGATTCACGGGGCGAGTTCAGGCTGGTGGGGTACAATTGTTCTGCTGATAGGCTGTATCTTTCTGGGGCGCAACTTAGATCTCTTTTCTTGGTCCATTGGTGATATCATTCCTTACATTTGGCCGGTGGCCATAATTTTGATCGGTATCAATATCATTTGGAGACCTAAATCTAAGCGACAATCGCCTCCGACAGATGATTGGAAATCATACCGGCCCTATACGGATGAATCAAATGTTCCGCCAGCGCCGCCTCTGCATCCTGATCCAACAAAGTCGCCGCTTGGCACGACTGCGTATGAAGAGAAGCGAGAGAGTGCTGACCAGAAGCATTATGATGATTATTCATCCAGCAAGAAGGAATTTAAAGAGTGGAAGGCGCATCATAAGTCAGAGGTCAAAAGAAATGCGCAGGAATGGAAACGAAATCATAAGGAGCATGTGGAATGGTGGAATCACAACGATTCTAATGTTCAGAATCGCTCCGGGTTTATTGGCGATATTCATATCGGTCAAGATTATTGGGATTTGAAGCCGCTTAATATTTCACATTTCATTGGAGATACAGTGCTCGATTTGACTAAAGCTCAGGTTTCGGATGGTGAAACGAAAATTAATGTTTCCTCTTTTATAGGCGACGTCAAAGTATATGTTCCTAATGATTACGAGGTAGGCGTACAGGTGGTATCAAGCGCATTTATCGGCGATGTTAAGGTGCTTGGCCAGAAAGAAGGCGGATTGTTTACAAATATCAATATTCAATCGCCTACCTACCCCGAATCGAACAAAAAAATTAAGCTGGTCGTTAGTACATTTATCGGTGATGTTCGCGTTACAAAGGTAGGGTGATCGATTATGATGGTTCGTTTTTTGAGAAGCGGAAAGTGGGAACTTATCGGAATGTTCGTCATTTCCTCTCTCGTGTCCGTTCTGCTGGGGGCTTTAACCTGGAATGGACTAATGGATGAATCTCATAAGACGGAAGTACGGCTAGGGGCCGCTTCCGTCTTCATTCTTGTGAGCGTGGCTTTCGGCTATTGGGCAGCGCAGCGAATTGGACGGCGAATCGATACGCTTCATTTATCATTAAAGCAAGCTGCAAACGGCAATTTCGGCGTTCGCATCACAGAGGGCGGACATAATTCCTTTATTGAGGTTTATCGTGAATTTAATGAGCTGGCACAGCAGATGGAAGAAAAGATGAAATGGCTGCAAATTCGCGGAGAAGAGTATGTCATGATTGAATCAGCGTCGAACGAAGCGGCTGTGCTCGAGGAGCGCAAACGTCTGGCGAGAGATTTGCATGATACGGTAAGCCAGCAATTATTCGCTATTCATATGTGCGCTTCTTCGCTGCCTAAGCTGCAGCAGGTTGATCGTGAACGAGCAGATTCCGTACTTGAGCAGCTCGTCAGTATGTCTAATTTGGCTCAAATCCAAATGAGGAACTTTATCGCACAGCTGCGGCCAATGGAGCTGGAAGGTCGAACTTTATATGAAGCGCTTGATAAGTGGTTCCCTGATTATTGCCGGCAGAACAATTTGCAAGGTGAGCTCGAATGGCGTTTGAAGGAGCGCTTATCTGAAGCGAAGGAGCTTCAGCTGTTTCTCATTGCGCAAGAAGCTATGGCGAATATCGTCAAGCATGCGGGAGCAAAGGGCTGTACGCTAACAATGGCAGATACGGAGCGGCAGGTTAGCATGATTTTACAGGATGACGGCATTGGATTCAAGGTAGATGAAGTGAAGCGAGGCTCATATGGACTGTCTACGATGCAGGAGAGAGCACAGAAGCTTGGCGGGGCTGCTGAAATTTGGAGCAAAGCCGGAAGCGGGACGAGGGTAAAGGTTACGATACCAAAAATGTAGCGGGGAGAGCAGGATTAATGAGCGGATCGGATCTTATAAAAGTGATGATAGTGGATGATCACGATATGGTTAGGACGGGTCTTCGGACTTATCTCATGTTAGAACCGAAGCTTCAGGTCATTGCAGAAGCGGGTAATGGACAGTCGGCTATAGACATATTGAAAGCAAGTTCGGATGAAATGAGGCCTCATATTATTTTGATGGATCTTATGATGCCCGGCATGGATGGCATCGAAGCGACGAGGGCGATTATGTCCAAATTTCCTGACATGAAAATCGTTATGCTGACCAGTTTCCTTGAGGATGATAAGGTTTATGGAGCTATCGAAGCAGGCGCTGTCAGCTATGTGCTCAAAACCGTGTCCGCTGAAGAGTTGATTTATGCCATTAGCGGTGCGTTCAAAGGAATGCCAGTTATGACTACTGACGTATCCCAAGCGCTAACGAGAGGATTGCGGCAGCGGACGGCACAGTCTGGCGATGAGGGCTTGACGGAGCGGGAGAAGGAAGTGCTGCTTCTTATCGCCGATGGCCAGTCGAACAAAGAAATAGCGGAAGAACTTCATATTAGTATAAAAACAGTGAAAACACATGTCAGCAATTTACTTATGAAGTGTGAGCTAGACGATCGGACGCAGCTAGCTGTGCTGGCTCATCGCAAGGGCTGGGCGAGTCGCACATAAAGGAAGAAATGGGCGGGTATACTACCTACTAGCATAAAGAGATAAGAAACAAGCTAGTGAAAAGGAGAAGCCTTCATGATACCTATTTCGTCCGTGCTGGAGTCACGGGAGCAACATTTTTTGGAGACGAAAGAGCTGCTGGAGTCGCAGCAATTCACGCTTGGCGGCAATTGGGAGTACGATGGCGGAACCTTTGACCGCTCGCTTGATGAAGCGCATAAAGTATGGCTTCGCATCCCATTTGAAGTATTAGCCGGTCATATCGATGATGGGGAAAAAGATAATGAAGCGACGATAAAGCTGGGTACTCCATACGTGCTTAAGCATCTCTATCGAGAAGGAAATGATCCTGAAGCTTCCGTGCGTGTAGCGGGCGCGCTGTTTGATCAATTTCAATCGCCTTCGAATCCTGATGCGGATGTAGAACCGGAGTGGATCGACCGTGCAAAAGATGCTTTGAATGAAGTAGAGCAGCTTTTTCCACACTGATTATGATCAAGAAGGGATCCCGAAAAAACGTTGCCAAAATCATTTGGGAACGTTTTTTTTATTTCTGTTTAAATTCCTTTTAAGTTTGTTTTAAGGTAGAATGTGCATGATAGAACTATATTAAATAACATGTTTTCGGAAAGAGCGCCAAATGGACACATGATGCAGTAAGATTCAAGGAGGAGAACATACATGGACGATCAAAACAACAAAAAAGGATTTGACGATTTTTTCAACAAAAACGAAGAGGGGCATAGCGCTGCTGATAATAGCGATACTGGAAACGACTCACTTTCGAATGAGACACCGGAGCAGCCAGCTAAGCCATCTTATTATTATTCTTATGGACCGTCTAAGGTGACTTCACAAGAGGGAGCAAGTTCTTCCTCACAAGGCTTTGGAGCAGATAAGCCTAAGCTCATTCAGGACCAACCTTACGGCAACACGCACGATACGCTGTCCCAGAATACACAAGTGCAGCAAGAGACGAGCAGTGAATCTGAGCGGGTAAGACCACAGACACCCGTACAATCGCAAATTCGGACGTTCACCCCGTCGCCGCAGTCCTCTAAAGGGCCTTGGCAAGTACGGGAACCGCGTCGCACTTCCTTTAAATCCTTATTCACTTCTTTTATAGCTGGGGTTCTTGTCGTAGGTACCTTGATGTATACTGCAGATTTGAACAACTGGTTCACGGGAGAAACAGCACTTACAACAAATACACAATCTAGCGGAAATGGATCGACTGCTTCTGGCGGTACTGGCGCCAGCGGCGGAGCATCTACAGTCGCAGCTAGACCAGATAACATTGCTAAGCTGTTCGAGACAGCTAGTCCGGCAGTTGTGAAAATTGAAACTTTTGTAAATACAGCCAAACGGAGCAACAGCGGCGGCGGTATGCTCGATGATTCATTTTTCCGCCAATTTTTTGGCGATGACTACCCTGGAATTACTGAGCCGGAAACCGGACAACAAAATGAGGAAGGTAACATGCAGCAATCAGGCATTGGTACTGGATTTTTCTTCGATGAAACAGGCTACATCTTAACGAATCAGCACGTAGTTGGAGAATCGGATCAAATCAAGGTTATTGTTCAAGGTTATGATAAGCCATTCACGGCTGAATTGCTCGGTTCGAGTTATGAATTAGACCTAGCTGTTCTTAAAGTAACAGGAGACAAAGCGTTCCCAACGCTTCCGCTAGGCAACTCCGATAATATTAATATTGGTGACTGGGTAGTCGCAATCGGCAATCCTTACGGTTTTGACCATACGGTTACAGTTGGGGTGTTGAGTGCGAAAGAACGTCCAATCGATATTCAAGATGCACAAGGTGAACGTAAGTATGAGCATTTGCTGCAAACGGATGCTTCAATTAACCCCGGGAACTCGGGAGGGCCGCTCCTGAATGTCAATGGTGAGGTTGTCGGAATTAACACAGCAGTAAGCTCGCAAGCACAAGGCATCGGTTTTGCGATTCCGACAAGCACGATTCAGGAAGTGCTCGAAAATCTTAAAACGAACAAAGCGATTCCAAAACCGGCTGTACCTTACATTGGAGCTGAGCTATCGGATGTGAATGAAGAGATTGCGAAGCAGTTAGGGATGGATAAAGTAGAAGGCTCTATCGTTCGCAATGTGTACTACAATTCTCCTGCTTATTTGGCGGATTTGAAGCAATTTGACGTCATCGTAGGCATTGACGGCAAGAAATATTCCAATTCAGAAGCTCTTATTACCGCGATTAAAGCTAAAAAAGTCGGCGATAAAATCGATCTGAACATCTTGCGCAAAGGCAATGCAATGAATCTTAAGGTCGAGATCGGTGATAAAAATTTATCGGGCGCTCAATAGTAGTTTAAGCATTTGTACGTAAAGCAAATAAAGCGCAGAGAGACAGCAGGCTCTGTGCTTTTTGCTGCAAATAGAGGGGGACAAGCAGTTGAGACAGCATATTGTAGTCGTTGATGATGATGATAAAATTATTTCTTTGCTCCGAAGAAGCTTAGCATTTGAAGGTTATGAGGTAACTACGGCTGCGAATGGCATGGAGGGACTAAAGGTGCTGCTTAAGACGGAGCCGGATTTGCTCATCTTGGACGTCATGATGCCCCAAGTGGACGGATGGGAGGTTTGCCGCCGCGTACGAGAGGGAGGCAGTGCAGTTCCAATTATGATGCTGACAGCAAAGGACGACATCAATGATCGTGTCAAAGGTCTTGATCTTGGTGCTGACGATTATTTGGTCAAGCCGTTTGCGCTTGAGGAACTGCTTGCTCGGACACGTGCTTTGCTGCGCCGCAAAGCAGATAAGATCGAGCAGTCTAGCAATCAACTGGTTTATGAGGATTTGATTTTGGATATGGATGCTAGAGAAGCCATTCGCGCAGGACGCAGAATTGAGCTTACGTCGAAGGAATACGATTTATTACTGTTATTTATGCAAAATCCTCGTCGGGTGCTTACACGCGATGCCATTATGGAGAAAATATGGGGTTATGACTTTAGCGGAGAATCGAATGTGCTGGAGGTGTATATCGCGATGCTGCGGCAGAAGGTAGAGGACGGAGGCAGGAATCGTCTCATTCAGACAGTTCGCGGCACCGGTTATGTGCTTCGCGGGGAGGCAGGTTAAGCATATGTCCATTAGACTCAGGCTGACGCTCTGGTATTCAAGTTTGCTTGCTGTTACTCTTCTTGTCTTCGGCGTATCGATTTATTTATTTCTAAATTGGAATACTTACTCGGACTTAAAGGAGCAATTAAAGAAGCAGGATCGAGACATTGTGCTTACTGCCGGAACCACTTTTTGGAATCAATTTGATCTAAGTTTAGGTCGACAATCTCGAATTGAAGAGAAAGATATGTATATTCAACTCGTAAACTATGTAGAGGGTGCAGTGCAGCAATCCCCCAATTTAATGCAATTTGGAGTTGTTCTCCCATACGCTGACGCTTCTACTAATCCCGAACAGGGTTTTGTCAACATCCAAGTGAATATTAATAAAAAAAAATATAACATGATGATTCATCAAAGACCTGTTTATACAACGGATGGTGATTTAGTCGGTCTGCTGCAAGTTGGTGCAATTCCATATAACGAAGAGAAATTTTTGCACAGTATTCGTACGGCACTCATCTTCTCCTCTTCACTGGTCGTACTCATCGCTTTTACTATAGGTTTATTTATTGCTAAACAGGCGTTACGTCCGATCGAACGTGTCATTCGTGCGACAGAGCAAATTGAGAAAGGCTCAGATCTCAGTGTGCGAATTCCTGTCATGGGACCGAAGGATGAAATTGGAAGGCTCGCAGGTACGCTTAATGTGATGCTCGCGCGTTTGGAGATGGCATACAACGAGCTCGATGAAGCGTATATGGCCCAACGCAGATTCGTTTCCGATGCGTCTCATGAGCTGCGTACGCCATTAACTACGATACGAGGTAATATTGAGCTGCTGGAGCGGATGTGGACAAAGGTCAAGGAGTCCAACCAAGATGCGGAGACTGGTGAATGGATGCCGCTTGATTCCGATCGATGGGATATGTCGAAGGAAGCGATGAGCGATATATCAGCTGAGGCGAGGCGGATGAGTACGCTTGTGAACGATTTGCTGGCTCTTGCTAGAGCCGATGCGGGTTATATCATGGAGAAGACGCCGCTTGATCTCCTGCCGCTTACAGAAGAGGTCGTGCGCAGAGCGCAGCTCCTTCCTCGTATGGCAGAATGGAAGGTAGGCGATCTTTCTGCTCTGAATGAAGTACGTGTCAATGCAAACCACAATTATTTGCAGCAGATGCTGTTTATTTTTATTGAAAATGCTTTTAAGTATACGTATGAGGGTTACATTGAGCTGAGCGCAGTCAGGAACGATGATCATATTGGCTTTGTTATTAAAGATACCGGAATTGGGATGAATCCAGAAGAAATACCGCATATTTTCGATCGCTTCTATCGGGCGGATGAATCTCGCGGGGTTACTGTCGGTACGGGCCTTGGTTTATCTATTGCAAAATGGATTATTGATGAGCATAAAGGTTATGTTGAAGTGCTCACTAGCGAAGGTAATGGAACGAAGTTTACGATTTGGCTGCCAATTAGCTTTTCTGACACGTCTCATTCGTCTATAATAGTAGCAACGGATGATATTTAGGAATAATAGAAGTTTAGCATATCCGGTCAGAAAGCAGGTGCAATGAATGGAAATCGTTAGAATATCACCGCGCGGCTATTGCTATGGCGTCGTCGACGCGATGGTGCTGGCTTTGCAGACGGTCAAAAACTTGGAGCTGCCGCGACCTATTTATATATTAGGCATGATCGTCCATAATGCGCATGTAACAGAGGCGTTCGAGCAAGAAGGTGTTATTACGCTCGATGGTGCCAACCGACTCGACATTTTGGATCAAATCGATCAAGGTACCGTTATTTTCACTGCGCATGGTGTATCGCCAGAAGTGCGCAGACGTGCTCGTGAAAAGGGACTTTCAGTGGTGGATGCAACTTGTCCGGACGTGACGAGGACTCATGATCTTATTCGCGAGAAGTCGGCAGAGGGCTATCATATTATTTATATTGGCAAGCAGGGTCATCCAGAGCCGGAAGGGGCGATCGGCGTTGCGCCGGAGCAGGTTCACCTTATTGAACGGGAAGAAGAAATTGCTAGCCTTAACGTGCCGGAAGGCCGTATTCTTATAACTAACCAAACAACGATGTCACAGTGGGACATTCGTCATGTTATTAGTCGTCTCCTAGAGCATTATCCAACGGCAGAGGTTCATAATGAAATCTGTATGGCGACTCAGGTTCGTCAAGAAGCGGTAGCAGAGCAAGCGGGTGAAGCGCAGCTTTGCATCGTTGTCGGCGATCCTAGAAGCAACAACTCGAATCGTCTTGCTCAAGTATCCGAGGAAATTGCCGGAGTCAAGGCTTACCGGGTATCTGATGTGTCAGAGATCGAACAGGAATGGCTTAAAGGGGTTGACCGTGTTGCGGTTACATCCGGCGCTTCTACGCCGACGCCGCTTACCAAGGAGGTCATTACCTATCTAGAGCAATACGATCATAATAACCCGGAGACATGGGAAATCCGTCGTACGGTCAATATGAACAAGCTGCTGCCAAACGTTCGGGTGAAGTCTACCAATACGGAATCCACAACGGCAACAGAAGTGAAACCTGAATAATTTTTGCTCTATGAATAGTGAGATGGAACAACGGATTTATGCGTGAAGACGTATGAGCTGTTTGTTTCATCTCCTTTTTTTTAGAGTAGGGTTGACGGAAACGGATTTCTCTTGTATATTTACTTTAGTGATTAAAAGCGTAGAAGCTACGAAGCATAAAAGCTACGAAGCGTAGAAGTCATAAAGCGAATGATAGATGATTGAGTTTTGTCTAATCCCACCCAAATACTAAGGAGTGATCCATATGATCGTTATTACAAATTCAAACATAGCAGAAGAACGTATTTCAGAAATCGTTGCCCATATTGAAAGAACAGGTGTTCAGGCGCATGTATCAAAAGGGACTGATCGTACAGTCATCGGAATTATTGGCAAAGCAGAACCTACGCTTGCCGAGCATTTGCGTCAAATGAAAGGTGTAGAGAACGTTATTAAAATTTCCAAATCTTACAAACTTGCAAGCCGTGACTTCCATCCTGATGACACTGTAATTGATATAAAAGGTGTAAAAATTGGAGGAAGCAATCTCGTTATTATGGGCGGTCCTTGTGCGGTAGAGACACCAGAGCAGATCGATGAAATTGCTCGTTTGGTGAAAGCGGCTGGCGGGCAAGTGCTGCGCGGAGGAGCGTTCAAACCTCGTACAGGCCCTTACAGCTTCCAAGGAGTAGGTGTAGAAGGTCTTGTTATGATGGCGGAAGCAGGCAAGAAGCACGGGCTTCTGACGATTACTGAGGTTATGACGCCAGAGTATGTAGATGTTTGTGCTGAATATGCTGACATTCTTCAAGTGGGAACGCGCAACATGCAAAACTTCGATTTGCTGCGCAAGCTAGGCACCATTCAAACACCAGTGCTGTTAAAGCGTGGTTTCAGCTCAACTTATGATGAGTTCTTAAATGCCGCGGAGTACATTTTGGCTGGCGGCAATCCAAATGTTATGCTTTGTGAGCGTGGAATCCGAACGTTTGAGACTTACACTCGCAACACGCTTGATCTATCAGCGATTCCTGTACTTCAATCTCTAAGTCATTTGCCTGTGATTTCAGACCCAAGCCATGGAACAGGCCGTCGTGAGCTGGTAGAGCCAATGTCTAAAGCTTCTGTAGCCGCAGGTGCGAACGGATTGATTGTTGAAATGCATACCGATCCTGATAACTCGATGACGGGTGACGGCGTGCAGTCATTATTCCCGGATCAATTCGCTAATCTTTTGAAGGACCTGGAGAAGTTAGCTCCGATCGTGGGCAAGCAATTTGATACACCGAAAGCGCCAGCCGAGGATTTTAAGGAATGGAAAATCTAACATGACATTGAACGAAGCTTTGCCATCTGTGGATGGCAAAGCTTTTTTTGTCTGTAATTCCACGAGATTAAAGGCTTGTTAATTCATGGATTTCACCATTTATACAGGTGGATTTGTGATCAAACGTACAAACTTGTAAGTAAACCTAACATGAGTTCAAAAAATACCTTACATAACTATTGACGGAGATTGAGAGCTAGTTTTATAATAACGACATGGATTTGGAGCAATAATTGAACAATACTTGTTCAACACTACGCTAATGTTCGGAAATGGAGGAAATTATAATGTCAGTTCAAAACGTTTTGGATACAATTAGAGAAAACAGCATTATGTTTGTAGATTTCCGCTTCGTGGATCTTCTTGGTCGTGCACACCACATCACTCTTCCTGCTGCTGAGGTTGATGCTGATACTTTTGTAAACGGGGTAGCTTTTGACGGTTCTTCGATTCAAGGTTTCCGCGGTATTGAAAATTCCGACATGGTTATGATGCCGGATGCAGAGTCCGTATTTATTGATCCTTTCACTGATCATCCAACATTAAACATTATGAGTAATATCCATACACCTGATGGCGATCGTTATGACCGTGATCCGCGCAGCATCGCTCAAAAGGCTGAGGAATATCTTCAAACAACGGGTATTGGTACGACAGCATTTTTTGCACCAGAACCTGAATTTTTCATTTTCGACGAAGTTCGTTATGAAAGCTCGATCAATTCTTCTTTCTACAAGGTAGATTCCGAAGAAGCTGGCTGGAATACGAATCGTGTTGAAGAAGGCGGCAACCTTGGTTCGAAAGTTCCAGTTAAGGGCGGTTACGTTCCAGTAGCTCCAGTTGACTCCCAACAAGATATCCGCAGCGAAATGGTTCGCCTGTTGCAAGAGTCTGGCCTTCGTGTAGAGCGTCATCACCATGAAGTATCAACAGCTGGCGCAGCAGAGATTAACTTCCGCTTTGACACTTTGACAAAAACAGCTGATAATCTTATGAAATTTAAATATATTATTCACAACACAGCGCGCCAATATGGCAAAACGGCTACTTTCATGCCGAAGCCGCTATTTGGTGACAATGGTAGCGGTATGCACGTTCATGCTTCTATCTTCAACGGCGACAGTCCTTTGTTCTATGAGAAAGGCGCTTATGCCAACCTAAGTGAAATGGCAATGCACTATATCGGCGGCGTTCTTTATCACGCTCCGGCTTTGATTGCAATTACAAACCCAAGCACGAATTCATTCAAACGTCTTGTGCCTGGTTATGAAGCACCGGTTAACCTTGTATTCTCGAAAGGCAACCGTTCTGCAGCAGTTCGTATTCCAATTGCTGCTGTAACACCTAAAGGCTGTCGTGTTGAATTCCGTACTCCTGACAACACTGCTAACCCTTACCTTTGCTTCGCAGCAATGCTGCTTGCTGGTTTGGACGGCATTAAGCGTAAGCTTGATCCAACGGCTCTTGGCTACGGTCCATTCGACAAAAACATCTACGAATTGCCAGAAGAAGAGAAAAAAGAAATCCGCAGCGTTCCTGGAACGCTTGACGAAGCGCTTAACGCTCTTGAAGCGGATTCCGGTTTCTTGACAGAAAGCGGCGTATTCACACAAGACTTTATCGACAACTACGTTGCAGTAAAACGTAAAGAAGCGAAAGCTGTTGCAACTCGTATTCATCCGCATGAGTTCAGCCTTTACTACGATTGCTAATCCAATCGTTAAGAAATATAAGAAACGGGTCCTTCAAGGGCCCGTTTTTTTGTGAATTTCGAGAGAAAAATGAACGAAAACCGAATGTTTTATGTCGGTATTACGTCATACGTTCGACTTTTTATTTATTTAATATGTGGAATACACTTGATGCAGCCCTCCAAAATTGCTATCATATCCATATCATAAATAATGAAACAGAGGTGGGTATCCGAAGATGACACGAGCATTTAATTTTAATGCAGGACCAGCTGCAATACCGCTAGAGGTACTGAAGCAAGCCGGGGAGCAATTTGTAGATTACCAGGGCGCAGGGATGTCCATTATGGAAATGTCTCACCGCAGCGAATTGTATGAAGCAGTGAACAATGAATCACAAGCTTTGCTTCGTGAATTGTTCAGTGTACCAGACAATTATGAAGTGCTATTGCTGCAAGGCGGCGCAAGCACACAATTTGCGATGCTGCCGCTTAATTTTCTGCAGCCTGGCAAGCCGGGTGCATATGTAATGACAGGGGCTTGGGCTGACAAAGCGCTAAAGGAAGCGAAACTTGTCGGAGAAACGGTAATCGCTGCTTCGACAGAAGCTGACAAATTTATGCGTATGCCGACTTTGGCTGAGATTGAAGTTCCTAGCAATGCATCTTATCTTCATCTAACTTCGAATGAAACGATCGGTGGAACACAGTTCCAAGAGTTTCCGGATACTGGCGATGTGCCTCTTATTGCTGATATGTCCAGTGACATTTTGAGCAGGCCGATTGATGTAAGTAAATTTGGTGTGATCTATGCCGGCGCACAAAAAAACTTAGGCCCATCGGGTGTTACCGTGGTCATCATTCGTAAGGATCTTGTCGAGAATGGTTCAAAAACGATTCCGACGATGTTCCGTTACAGCACGCATGCTAAGAGCGGCTCGTTGTATAATACACCGCCTTCTTTCTCGGTATACATGATGAACTTGGTACTACAATGGATCAAGGATAAAGGAGGAGTTGCTCAGCTTGAGCAGTACAACCGTGATAAGACGAAGCTGATCTATGATGCAATTGATCAAAGCAGCGGCTTCTACACGGGCTGTGCACAGCCGCAAAGCCGTTCCCTAATGAACATTACATTCCGTATTCAAACGGAAGAGCTTGAGAACCTGTTCGTTAAGGAATCGCTGAAGGAAGGTTTCGTAGGTTTGAAAGGACACCGTGATGTTGGCGGTCTGAGAGCGTCAACCTATAATGCTGTTCCGCTTGAAAGCTGCCAGGCACTAGCGCAATTCATGACCGACTTCCAGAAACGGAATGGCTAATCGGTTTTCCGTTTACAGTAATTAGGATGCAAAAAAACCGCCTTCGTCTTCTTTTTTAAAAAGAAGCAGGCGGTTTTTTGTGCATGTGCAAATCATAAGTTTGTCAGGCTTGCGCTAGTGTATTCTCGGTAATATGAGGCCCATTCAATTTATAGCCAACATTTCGAACGGTCATAATATATTCTGGTGTGCGAGCGTTTTTCTCAATCTTGTCACGCAGATGGCTGATATGGACATCAACGATTCGAGTGTCACCTAGGAAATGATAATCCCAAACGCCGTGGAGCAGTTGTTGACGACTTAGTACTTTTCCTTTGTGGCGGCATAGGAACAACAGCAGCTCGAATTCCTTGGGAGTAAGCTCAACGGATTTGCCGTCAATGAATACCTCACGCTGCTCTACATGAACTCTCAATCGGCCAATGTTGAAACTCGTGTCATCGGTAACTCCCGGCAGAGATTGAACTCGGCGGAATATAGCTTGAATACGAGAAACGAGCTCTTGTGGGCTAAATGGTTTGGTCATATAATCATCGGCGCCGTTATCAAGTCCTGCAATCTTATCGGATATATCTTGAAGTGCGGTTAGCATAACGATCGGTACAGCATTGCTTTGCTTCCGCAGCTCGCGGCAAACTTGGATTCCGTCCATTTTGGGCAGCATGAGGTCTAGGACAATTAAGTCGGGACGAAAGGGCTTAAGCATTTCGAATACAGCTTCTCCATCGCCTACGCATCGTACATCATAGCCTGCTAGCTTTAAATTAAATTCAATCAGCATCGAAATAGATGGTTCGTCATCCACGATCAATATCTTTTTTCGCATGATTCAGCTCTCCTTCATGTGTTTCCGCCTGTTATGTTTTCTATTATGAGGGTTGAAATTATGCTTGAGATTAACGGTACGTAAAGTGGGTGTAAAAATATTCGTCATTTTCGTGTATAATAGGCAAAATGAGAGGTGAGAAAGAAAGCTATGCCATTTCATATCGTTTTGGTAGAACCAGAAATTCCGGCGAACACGGGCAATATTTCACGCACCTGTGCAGCGACCGGTACCATTTTGCATTTAGTAAGACCGCTGGGCTTTGACACAGATGATCGTACTTTGAAACGGGCGGGGCTCGACTACTGGCATTCGGTTCATATCGAATACCATGATTCCTTCGAAGAGGTGCTCGCAAGTTATCCAGAAGGACGATTTTTCTATGCAAGCACGAAAGCGAGCAAGACATATTCACAATTCGAGTATCAGGATGGAGATTTCTTTGTGTTCGGCAAAGAAACAAAGGGTCTGCCACAAGAGCTTATAGATGCGAATATAGAAACTTGCATTAGATTGCCGATGACGGATACAGTGCGGTCACTCAATTTGTCCAATTCTGCAGCGATAATTGTGTATGAAGCGCTTCGGCAAAATAATTTTCCAGGTTTGGATTGAAAATGTTAATCGTTTTATCATTTTTTGGAATTTTTTTGTTGGAAAACAAACAATTATTGCAGGATATTAAGAAATTATGAAATTAGGAAGGAAATACTGAAGTACCATCGAAAGACTATAATGCAGAGGTTTCTCAAAAATAGCTTGCGAAACCAGACACAGAAGAGGTGAAAGTGATGAAACCAGCAGGTGTAGTAAGAAAAGTGGACCAACTCGGACGTATTGTACTTCCAAAATCATTACGTAAACGTTATTTGATGAACGAGGGCGATCCCGTTGAAATTTTCGTCCAAGGTGACCATATCATTTTGGAACGTTACCGTCCAAAATGCGTTTTTTGCGGTTCGATGGTTGAAGTTCGTGAATTCAAGGATCGCTATGTTTGTGGCGTGTGTATGGAAGAAATGGCAGTATTGCAACGCTAATCAGCGACTTGGCTTACTGCTTTAAACGAAATGAAGCTTCCGAGAAGAGTGTTGATGCTCTTCGGGAAGCTTCATTTTTTTTGTTGCGTTTGCTATAAGCTGTTCAAGCTGGCTTATAGACCTTTTGTTTTGTCATCATTGTAGGAGCTGGTAAGCATCGCCGTAATGAACAATGCAAACACAGTCATAACGATAATAAAGTTCATCTGTGGGACACCTCCAAGTAAGCTGTCTTTATTATAACCAACGTCAGCAAAAAAGAAAACTTTAAAAGTTGTGAACACATTGTTAACATAGAGAGTAGAAGCAAAGCAATAAAGCTTGCGAGGAGGAGCAATTAATATGAATTATCGTTTTTCATCTAGAGTGTCACAGCTTAAATCGTCAGCCGTTAGAGATATTCTGAAGCTGACACAAGGAAAGGACATGATCTCATTTGCTGGAGGTCTTCCAGCTGAGGAATTGTTCCCCGTACAAGCAATACGTGAAGCGGCTGATCGTGTATTTACTGCAGGAGCGAGCGCTTTGCAATATGGTTTAACGGAAGGGTATTTGCCTCTTCGAGAGCAGCTGTGTGAGCGTATGAGAGTTAAGCAAATGCATGTTAATGCTGCACAAATGATTTTGACAACGGGTTCACAGCAAGCGATTGATTTACTAGTGGGTGTGCTTACTGAGCCTGGAGATGTGATTCTCGTTGAGAAGCCGACGTATTTGGCGAGCTTGCAGGTATTTGCGCTCCACGGTTTAAAGGTAGTAGCTGCAGAGAGTGACGAGCATGGGATTATTCCTGAGGATGCGGAGCGCCTTATCCGTGAGTATCGTCCGAAGCTGCTATATGCCGTACCGACATTTGGCAATCCTACAGGACGTGTCTGGAGTGTTGAACGGAGGAAAAAGCTGCTTGCGCTATGTAAACAAAATGAAATGCCTATTATTGAAGATGATCCTTATGGAGACATTAAATTTGATGAGAATGAGCAATTCCCTACGCTGTTTTCACTAGAGGGACAAGTAGAGGGAGGTGCCGTTTTTTATACGAGCACGTTTTCCAAAACGGTAGCGCCTGCACTGAGAACGGGATGGGCAATTGGAGACAGCAAAGTCATCAACATGGTTGCCAAGGCGAAGCAAGCGGCTGATCTTCATTCCAGTGCGATTGATCAGCAAATATTAAGCCAATTACTTAAAGGATTTGATCTCGATGACCACATACGACTGATATCGAAATCGTACGGTGAGCGTATGGTGGAAATGAATAGTCTTCTGGAGCGTCAGCAGCTAGAGGGTGTCTCTTGGGTAAAACCAAAAGGCGGCATGTTCCTATGGCTTGAACTGCCAGACGGTTTGGATGCTGAAGCGCTCCTGCGGTGTGCAGTTCAAAAAGGGGTTGCGTTCGTACCAGGAAGCTCATTCTATGGCGACCAGCCGCAGCGCAACACAGCTAGGCTGAACTATACATTCAATACAGGAGCGCGTACAGAGCAAGGGGTAGCGCGTTTTGTTGAGGCGCTTGGTGAATTTACGGCGCGGAGCTAACCGAGGCTGCCCATTCAGCAATAACATTGCCATATTCGGATAATGCAGCCTCGCCTTCTGGGCGCAGGCTGTATTTGCCGCGCTCGATGCGGTCAAACCAGCCGTAATAATTGCTGCGCAGCGTTTCTCCGCTGCGTCTGTAGCCTGTAATAGCTGCTACTTCTCGCGGAGCTAGAGGACCTGAGGTCTGAAGCGCATAAGCGCACCGCAGCGCCTTCTCGCGGTAAGCTGTAACGAGTTTGCGTCCGGTGCTTCCGCCGACGTTATAGTCGCCGCTGCGCTCCTTAAATTCAGTGTACAGCTGCGCTTGCTTCTTACGTCTTACGCCACGCTGGGGAGGGTCGCCTGGCTCGCATAACATCTCGATGAACGGCGGCTTTGTTTTGTAGAACGTAACCGTCATTAAACCGAGTCCCAGCATCCGGCACAGTTCTGTCAGATCGCCAAAGCGTTGATTGTGAGCGCCGCGCTTCGTTCGGTTCCGTTCAACAGCGAGCACAACACTGCTATTTAATCGCAGACGTTCAACCCCTTGCAAAAGCAAGGCTAGGTTGAACGTTTTTTTCATTTCGACAATTATCGTATCCGCTTTTTCAGGATGAATGGCGACCAAATCACAATGAAGGACCTCGCTTTTTACAATGAACCCAAGCTGCTCATAGTACCTTTTTATAGGAATGTAGAGCTCTTCTTCGCGTGCTACTGCCACGTTAGCATCCTCCTCTCCGGTTTGTTTCAAATGATTTCTAAATGATTCTATGTTTCATTATAACAAAGGAATTTGAGCGTTTGTCGTATTTTGATGGATGAAGGACAAAAATAGTGTGCAATTATCTCTCCGAATAAGCATAGGAATGTAATACCTCAATAAAAGTTAACACCACTCGATAGAGCGTCTAGAGACAAATCCCGGGCGTAGAATGATAAGTGGAATGCGGAAGCGATGGGAGGAGGCACGGTATGGACATTTTCAAGCGAATATCGGAGTATCAGGCTGAGAGTGAGAAACTTGCATGGACAGGAACATTCAAGGATTACGTTGAGTTGCTGAGGAAGGACCCGTCCCCGGCCATGACTGCACATTCTCGCGTTTATGAAATGATTGAATCTCATGGGGTGGAAGTTGTTGGCGGCAATAAGAAGTATAAATTTTTTGATCAAGAGATTTTTGGTCTAGATCGTGCGGTCGAGAAACTAGTTGAGGAGTATTTCCATTCATCAGCGCGCAGGCTAGAAGTTCGGAAACGGATTTTGTTATTAATGGGGCCCGTCAGCGGAGGCAAGTCAACAATCGTTACGATGCTTAAAAAGGGTCTAGAGCGTTTCTCCAGAACAGAAAGAGGAGCAGTTTATGCGATTAAAGGCTGCCCGATGCATGAGGATCCGCTGCATCTTATTCCAAATGAGCTTCGTCTTGATATTGAAAAGGAGCTAAGCGTTCGAATTGAAGGCAATCTATGTCCTTCATGCCAGATGAGGCTTTCAACGGAATATAACGGCGACATTGAAAACGTATTCGTTGAGCGAGTGTTCATTTCAGAGGATAATCGCGTTGGTATCGGGACATTCAGTCCATCCGATCCGAAATCACAGGATATTGCTGATCTCACAGGAAGTATTGATTTCTCCACGATAACGGAGTTTGGATCTGAATCCGACCCTCGTGCTTATCGATTTGACGGAGAGCTTAATAAAGCAAACCGTGGATTAATGGAATTTCAAGAAATGCTCAAATGTGATGAGAAGTTTCTATGGAATTTGCTCTCACTGACGCAGGAAGGCAACTTCAAAGCGGGTCGCTTCGCATTAATTAGTGCAGATGAGCTTATTATCGCGCACACCAATGAATCCGAGTATAAGTCGTTCATAAGCAATAAGAAAAACGAGGCTTTGCATTCCAGGATGATCGTCATGCCGGTTCCTTATAACTTGAGAGTATCCGAAGAGGAGAAAATTTATAAGAAGTTGATCGCACAGAGTGATATGCGCCACATCCATATAGCACCTCATGCGCTTCGTGCGGCTGCGATCTTCTCTATTTTAACAAGACTGAAGGAAACGAAGAAGCAAGGCATGGACCTCGTCAAGAAGATGAGGATGTACGATGGTGAAGAGGTAGAAGGCTTCAAGGAAGCGGATTTAAAGGAAATGCAAAATGAATACTTAGAGGAAGGCATGACCGGTATTGATCCGCGCTATGTCATTAACCGAATTTCCAGCGCGCTGATTAAGCAGGACACGCAATGTATCAACGCCCTTGATGTGCTGCGTGCGCTTAAAGAAGGTTTGGATCATCACCCTTCAATTACGAAGGATGAGCGCGAGCGGTACTTAAATTTCATATCGGTCGCACGTAAAGAGTATGACCTGCTGGCGAAGAAGGAAATCCAAAAGGCATTTGTTTATTCGTATGAGGAGTCTGCTCGCACCTTGTTCGAAAACTACTTGGATAATATTGAATCGTATTGCAACTGGGCCAAAATCAAGGACCCGTTAACCGGAGAAGAGATGGATCCGGACGAACGCCTTATGCGTTCCATTGAGGAACAAATCGGTGTTTCTGAAAATGCGAAAAAAGCATTCCGCGAAGAAATATTAATACGGATCTCCTCTTACTCACGAAAAGGGAAAAAATTCGATTTTACGAGTCACGAGCGTTTGCGTGAGGCTGTAGAGAAAAAGCTGTTCGCCGATCTGAAGGATATCGTCAAAATCACGACCTCTACAAAAACTCCGGATGAGAGCCAGCTGAAGCGTATTAATGAAGTAACGAAGCGTCTTATGGATGAACATGCGTATTGCCCGGTATGTTCGAATGAATTACTGCGTTATGTTGGAAGCCTATTGAACCGGTAAATGAACGGCCGGAGCATTAGAGAAGCTGATAGACAAATGTCTATCGGCTTTTCTTTACGGCTTCTAGGTATAAAAAGATTTTAAAATGACCATACTGTTTCTTGTATGTTTTCCGATATAATAGGTAATAGTGTTCTACTATACACCGAAGGAGTCGGACTATATTGATCAAATTATCGGCAGAACGCAGGAAACAGCTTGAATACACAGGTATTACAGAGTTGGATTTAAAAATTTTAGCGGAATGCAAGCCTATTTTTAAAAATATTGTTCATGAGGTAGTCGATCGTTTTTATGATAGCATTGGCAAACAGCCGGAATTAGTTGCGATTATTTCGAAAGTAAGCAACATAGAACGATTAAAGGAAACGCAAATATGGTACTATATGTCACTTACCGAAGGTGTAATTGATCAGTCTTATATTGATAACCGTATCAAAATAGGCGCTGTTCATTCCCGTATCGGATTGACCACGGATTGGTACCTAGGTACATATATGATCTATTTAGATATTTCAATGGATGTGCTGAAAAAAGTTCTTCCTGAACGTTGGAAGGAAGTCGTCCATGCTTTGACGAAATTGTTTAATCTAGATTCACAATTCGTACTCGAAGCTTATAACGAACATGAGCAGAAGAAGGTTCAGGAGCTGGCGGATAATCGTTCAAGGATGCTTACCACCGTTACAGGTGCTGTGCAGGAGCTTGCTTCACTTATGTTCGAATTGGACGAGGGTGCACAATCCATTGCTGCAACTGCAATTTCAACCTCGCAATCTCAAGATAAGACGCATACACTATTGGGAGAGCTTCGTGAGGAGCTTGACGGCATTAACGAGATGGGTACGTTGATTCGTGGAATATCGGATCAAACACATCTGCTAGGTCTTAATGCGGCGATTGAAGCGGCAAGAGCTGGAGAGAATGGGCGAGGCTTCGAGGTTGTTGCGAATGAAGTGCGTAAGCTGGCTGCCTCATCACGCAACGCGCTTGAAGGGATACAGTCAAAGCTAGAAGAAATTGATAAGAAGCTGTCAGCTGTACGCCTTGAATCAGAGCAGACGACGGTTGAAGCGCGTAATCAAGCCGCACGTTCCCAGGAACTTGCTTCATTTGTTAGTATGGTCGATAAAGTTACCAATGATTTGCAGCAATTAAATCAATCATAAAATAAAACGCAGCTTAGAAAAAGCAGGAATTCTCTCAACCGAGGGTTCCTGCTTTCGTGTTATATACTAGTTAGTACCAAATTAGTGCAGCGCCCATCATGAAGGAGGCGGTTGTCATGTCGACGGCCAAACAGTCGCAATCGCAATATTACGATGCTCAAACCTTTTACGATGAAATGTTCGACAAGGACTTTTCCGTTCGCGAACACTACGAGAATGTTCATCGTTTATTCGGTAGGATGAACGCTGCAGAGCTTGCTATTCGTCAGGATGCGATTAACCAAAGGATGATGGAGGAGGGCATTACCTTCACACTGTATAACGGCGTGCAGAATGAACCGCTGGAGCGAACGATTCCGTTCGACTATATTCCTCGAGTTATTCCTAAGTATGAATGGGAAGCTATAGACCGCGGGGTAAGACAGCGTATCCGTGCTTTAAATGCATTCCTTCATGATGTATATCACGGTCAGAAGATTGTTGCAGACGGCATCATTCCACGGCGAATGATTGTTTCAAATACTTATTTCTGTCCAGAAATGGCTGGTCTACATGTTCCCGGCGGTGTATATATTACAGCATCGGGCATTGATTTAATTCGTGACGAGAAGGGCTGCTATTATGTGCTGGAGGATAATTTGAGAACTCCTTCCGGTTTTTCGTATCTGTTTAAGGGCAGAACGTTAATGAATGAGTTGTTCCATGATTTATATTTATCAAGTTCCGTTCAAAGCATAGACCGCAGCTTAAATTGTTTTTTGAGCTCACTCCGCGCCCTTTCGCCTAATGGCAAACGCGATCCCCTGATCGTGTTACTTACACCAGGTGAATACAACTCGGCGTATTATGAACATACCTTCTTGGCGCAGCAGATGGGCATTCACCTCGTTGAAGGCAGGGACCTCGTATATAAAGACCACAAAATTTATTTGCGCGACTTGCGCGGACATCGTCAAGTTGATGTCATTTATCGACGCATCGATGATGATTTTCTTGATCCACTTGCCTTTCAACCTGATTCCTTCCTTGGTGTACCGGGACTCATGAATGCCTACCGCGCAGGTAATGTAGCCATTGCTAATGCGCCAGGCACGGGAGTAGCGGATGACAAAGCCGTTTACGCCTATGTGCCGGATATGATCCGTTACTATTTGGGAGAGGAGCCTCTTCTGCATAACGTTCCAACGTATATTTTGTCACGCAAAGAAGAACGTGAATATGTGCTCGATCATTTGGACCAGCTTGTGATCAAGGAGACTTCGCTCTCTGGGGGCTACGGAATGCTGATTGGCCCAAGTGCTACCTTGACGGAAATTAATACCTTTGCAGAAGCGATTAAACGTGAGCCAGAGCGTTACATCGCACAGACGACAATGAAGCTATCTCGTGCACCGGTCATGATAGGCGGCGAGATGTCGCCTCGGCACATTGATTTACGTGCATTTGCCTTGATGGGAGAGGAGACGCATATCATTCCGGGAGGGTTAACGCGTGTTGCGATGAAAGAAGGTTCGCTTGTAGTTAACTCCTCACAGGGCGGCGGAGTTAAGGATACGTGGGTCCTAAATCGATAATTAGGAGGGAATGCGATGCTGAACCGGAATGCAGAGGCATTGTTTTGGATTGGCCGCTATATGGAGCGTGCGGAGAACCACGCTAGATTAATTGATGTTCATTACCACCTTCAGGTTGATGATGATACCGTCAGCGCGGAAGGAAGGCTGGAAGGCGATGTGGCTGAGCCTTACTCGAAATGGGCAAGAATCGTAGACGCCTTAGGCAGCCGAGAAGCATATGAACAACAGTATAGCAGCTATAATGAGCAGGATGTTCTCTTCTATACGACGCTCGATCGCGATAATGCAAATTCCTTAGTTTCCTGCGTCAGTCACGCTCGCGGAAATTTACGCACGCTTCGTGAGAAGGTTCCAAGTGAAATGTGGGATGCGACAAATGCATTTTATTTATGGCTCCGCGAGAAGCAGCCCGATGATTTGCTGCGAGAATCTCCACATTTGTTTTTTGGTCGAATTAAAGAATGGACAGCGCTCTTTCAAGGTGTCAGCCAATCGGTCATGCCGAGGGAAAATGAATGGCATTTTATTGAATGCGGCCGATACTTGGAACGCTCTGAAAATACACTGCGTATCATTAAAGCGGTAGGCAATGCAGCGAGCGGCGATGGATGGGACAATACGAGGGCATATCCGTATTTGCAAGCGGTACTGCGTTCCGTAAGCGGCTATCAGGCATTTCGCCGTTATTATGCAGATGGAATATCGGTTGAGACTATCGTTGAGTTCGTCGTCCTCAATGGCGCGTTTCCGCGTTCTCTTCATTTTGCGCTCCACACGCTTGATGATCATATGCGGCATATCGAGCTGCAGGATAAGCAGCTGCGGGCGGCACATGAGAGAGTGATCCGCCAAGTGAGCAAGGTGAAAGCAGATTTAGCATGCCTAGAGCGTGAGGATATGGTCATTGATCGCAACGGTACAATCGTTGCTCATTTGCTGGAAGCTTGTCAACAGCTTGGGGTGGTTTTCGCCAAAACCTTTTTTTGTATGGGGGAGGCAAGCGCATGAAGCTGAGTATTTCACATGTGACACAGTACGAGTATGCCGAATCAGTAACGGACAGTGTCAATGAAATTAGACTTACACCGAGCACCAATGAAAGACAGTCCTGTTATCAGCAAGCGATTTCGATTGAACCGAATGCTTCTTTGTTTACGTATGAGGATTATTTTGGGAATCGTGTTCATGCTTTTTCTGTGAACGGACCTCATAAGCGGCTTACGATACGGACGACTATGACCGTCGTGACAAAGCAGGCGCCTACTTCGGAAGAGCGAAAACAATACTTAAGCACGCGACCGCCAGAGCAAGCATGGAATTGGCTTAAGTCGGATGAAGCAGCTAACCGTTTCACAGAATTTCTGCTTACGACGGAATACACCGCTATAACGACCGAGGTAGAGCAATTTGCTCATGAAGTCGCAAGCGTAGATGATTTGAGCCGGGCGAGTGTTCTGGACTGGCTAAGTGCATTATCGACTAAGATTAGAAGTGAATTCATTTATGATCCTGAAGCGACAGATGTAAAGACGAAAACATCGGATATGTTTTTGAGCAGACGAGGTGTATGTCAGGATTTTGCGCATTTAATGATCGCTAGCTGCAGAGCTTTCGGCATACCGGCTAGATATGTAAGTGGATATCACTTTGTTGGAGATCTGCAAGGGGGAAGCGCGGACTTTGAGCAGGCGTCGCATGCATGGGTTGAAGCTTTCGTACCAGGTCTTGGCTGGTGCAGCTTTGATCCGACAAATGTAGATCCTGTCGGTGAGCGCTACGTAAAGCTTGGGCATGGTCGAGATTATAAGGATATCGTACCGGTTAAAGGTGTATACAGAGGAACAGGTGAGCAAATATTGCAAGTATCGGTAGACGTAAGAAATGTTGAGGATTAAATGATGGATAAACAACGTTAAAAGGGACAGTAAACCGCTTGTGGAGAATGCGGGTGACTGTTCCTTTTTGGTGTGCAAAATCATAACGGAATTGTCCACATAATCACGTTTATAGCTAAATAAATATGAGGAATCCTCGCTTATGATTAATCTATAAATTTACTTTTTCTACATATAGTCACATTAGAAAAGCGGTTTATCACCAATTGTCGAATAAGATAGGCTCTGAAAAAAAATGTCTAAGGAGTCACTATGCAAAAAAATTTGCGAATGTCCACGTTACTCAGACTTTTTTTTATTCTCGTTGTCATTGTGCCGGTCATATTGATCTGCGCGGTTATATTGAACATTTATAAGCGGGATATCCTTCAGCAAAATACGGGAAGGTCGCTGCAAACCTCACAGGCAGTTGCTTACTCGGTAAGTCAGGAAATCAATCGGATGGCAGGTTTGTTCGCTTCTATCGGGGTCGATCAAGATGTTATTTTAACGGTGTTTGACGTACACCATAAGGAAGGTATTGAGAAACAGCTTGCGAGTAATAAACTTAAAATATTAATCGAGAAATACACAGCTTCCGTCTCTGGGCGTGTCCATTCTGTCAACTTCTTTTTTGATAATGGCAAATCCTACTCCTATTTAAAAAACATGATGGTTGAAGAATCCGCTATTCGTCAGCAAGAATGGTACCGTGATACAACCCACACCCCTAACATCGTACGCTTTCTAGGCATGCTTCCAAATATGCTTTATGGCAATTATAATCCGTACATTATGGCCGCAGGGCTATCTCCCAGTGACCCTAATCCTTTTTCAAAATTAGAGATGATTTTGTTTACGTTTGAAAGCGGTGCTTTTGATCAAATTTTGCAGTCTCGTGATAATTCTGAATCCGTTCTGCACATTGTAAGCGAGAAAGGTGAAATTATCGCATCCAATACGATCGTTGATCGAGGCAGCTTAATTCCAGACAGTTGGCAGACGAAAATTGGACGAGAGGTGAAAGGTTCTTTCGTGGATGAATCGGAAGATCATCGTAAATTGATTACTTATGCGAGAGTGGACAATTCGGATTGGTACATTGTACAGATGCTTCCGTATAAGGATTTGTTCGAAAATTACAGCAGCGTAAATTCATTTGTTTGGTTTCTTGCGATTTTGATCATTTTAGCATTTGTACTCGTTTCTTTTTATTTCGTATCTAATGTGACGGAGCCGATTCGCGAATTGCTCCGTCAAATGGTCCGCGTCACCGGGGGTGACTTAAATGCAAAGTATACCGGTTCAGGCAGCCTGGAAATGGTTCGTCTCGGCAATTCCTTTAATCAGATGACGGAGCAGGTGAAGGAATTGCTGGATCAGCATGAGAAGCAGGAAGTAGAGAAACGCAAAGCTGAATTTGCAGCGCTTCAGTCACAAATCAATCCTCATTTTCTAATCAACACATTAAATTCGATCAAGTACATGGCCTTAATCAGCAAAGCGGACAATATCCGCAACATGACTCATGCATTAACCCGCTTGTTAGCCTCTTCATTTAATAGAGGCGGGCTGCTGACAACGATCGAGGAAGAAGTCGATCACTTGAAGCATTATTTATATATTATGGAGATTCGATTCGGCAGACCGATTCAGACGGAGTGGGATATCGATAATGGAATTTCCAGTCATTATTTATTGAAGCTGCTGCTGCAGCCGATACTGGAAAACAGCATTATTCATGGTTTGAAAGAAATCGATTATCCGGGAAGAATAGACGTTGCAATCAAAGCGGTGGAAGATGACTTGATTATTACGATTGCAGATAATGGCGCAGGCATGCCGGAGGAGCTGATGATTCAAACTCATGACAAAGCGCCTAGCTATGCTTTTAGCGGGATGGGAAATCGTAATGTGCACAGGAGAATCCAATTGCATTATGGCGAACGTTACGGATTACAGTATGAGTTCAATCACCCTCATGGTACGAAGGTGAAGATACGGCTGCCATTCATTAATGAGCCCGATGAGGAAATGGCGGACATAACATTGAAGAGGTAACTGGCTCTAGAGCAGGGAAGAGTGGATTATGATTCATAAAAGATCATGTCTGAGCCAAAAATGTCATATCGTCCATTCCTCTTACCGTGTATGATGGTATCTATGACGATGAAAGCGCAAACAAACCTAAACATGCCATGCTTCATTGGGGAGATAAATGAATGAGATTGAGAAAAGGAGTAGGTTCCGCCTTCCTTATTAGCCTTATTTTTATTGGTCTGATTGTTGGTTATATCGGGTTTAACAAGATCGAAATCAATAATGGAGTTAATTCATTCGGCTCGAGTCATTCACAATCGGAAATAACGTCAAACCATAATCAGCCGGTGAAAATTAAATTAGGGATTTGGGAAGCAAAGACAGACATCGCTTTTTGGACGAAAAAAGTAAAAGAGTACTCCATCATTAAACCAAATGTAACGGTTGAAGTTGAAACGATCCCGGATAACAGCGGCCAATATTTAAAGGTTCGTCTGGCGGCAAATGATTTGCCAGACCTGTTCTATTTGAAATCAGGTCATCTCACGATCTATAAAGATTCTCTTCTTCCCCTCGACGGATTAAATGCGACGCGCAGAAATCGATATCCGGCTGGGCTTGATGGCCATATTTTAGGTTTGCCGCTCGTATCCTTTTCGGAATATGTATACTATCGCCCTAGTATATTTCAAGAGGTTGGGGTCCAGGTGCCGCAGACCTATGGCGAGTTTATGAATGTGCTGGAGAAAATCAAGGCAAATGGCAAATATATACCGATAGCAATCGGTGGGAAGGATGACTGGACATTTTATCCGTTTATCGAGTTTGGACCTCCTATCTTGACGGAGGATGAGCATTATTTGGCTAATCTCGCTGATATTGAAAGGCCGTTTGTCGCAGGCTCTGGTTTTGAGAAAGCAGCGAACATGCTCAAGAAGATAGCGGTGAACAAGCTTGCCGGCGATGATGCACTTGCAATCGGCTTTGATCAAGCGACACAATTGTTTCAAACAGGCAAAGCAGCCATGATTGCTCTCGGCCAATGGTATTACTCCGATCATATGTCTAAGGTAAGTTGGGATAAGGATATTGATGCATTTGCTTTGCCTTGGAGGTCTACGACCAAGGAGAAGCTGCAAGCTGTCACCATGCCCGATCAATATATGGTGATCAACAAAAATTCCAAAAACACGGAAGAAACGATAGCTTTTTTAGAGTGGATGTTCAGTCCAGATGTCTATCAATCGTACATCAACAATTCGCAAAACGCCTCAACATTGAATGATGTGAGATCTGATCTGCCTTTCTTTAATAAAGTGAACAACATGCATCCTTTCGTACCCTTTATGTATCAGGGGCTTGATGAGAAATTCGTGAAGATGAAAAATGCCGCACAATATGACGAGAAGAAAATGGCTCAAGAGATTTTTGCCGGCGCATCCGTAGCTGATATTCTAAAAAAAATGAATGAAAATTGGAGCAAGGCGGTTCAATACGTCGAAAATAACGATATCCATTTTCCATTATATTTTGATAAGTGATATCAAAAGGGGGAAATATGATGGCGAAATACAAAGCTTTCATTATTGATGACGAACCTTTAGCTAGATTGGCACTACGGGAGTATATTTCATTAACTTCAACAGACATTGAAATTGCTGGGGAGGCAGGCGATGGGGAAGAGGCGTTAACTCTGCTTCAGGAACGGCAGGATGTCGACATCATATTAGCCGATATTCAGATGCCACGAATGAATGGAGTTGAGCTTCTTAAAGCCCTTCGCGATGCTTCCTTGACTCGGCAGCCGCTCGTCATCATGCTCAGTGCGTATGGTGATTACGGTTATGTAAGGGATTCCTTCGTCCTTGGCGCTTTTGATTATATGCTCAAAGCGAAATTGGACGAGGCGTATATTGCTCCTGTGTTGAAAAAAACGATAGATGAATTAAAAAGGCGCCAAAGAACAGAGGATATCGTATCACCCTCTCAAGACGAAGAAGAGAAGGTATGCTCCATCCTGCACCGTCTTTCCTTATCGAATGCTTCGAATCTAGCGGATTATGAACAAGATGAAGAGCTGAAGCAAGGATTGGAATTTGTGAGAAATCATTTAGGAGAGAAAAATCAAGAGGTAGCGCTGATTAGATTGTCGGAGGTCATTCCATTCGAGCATATTCATCGAATGGTTCTACAGACGATTCGAACCGTTACAAATACTGACCGGAATGAAGGAGTATGCCGCGTTTGCCGTCATGATGATCGTCAGTATACTCTGTTTTTCACATTTCCCGAGCAGTGCAGCACGCTAGCCATTAGAAGTCTAACCCAAAGTGTATTAACCGATGTGAAAATTAGGCTGAAGCAGTTTTTGAATCTGAATCTATCGATTGGAATCAGTGATGTTGCAAGCGGTGTGATGCAGTGGAGCCGTTTGTTTAGGCAAGCTGAACGACTGTCGATCCTTAGCTACTATCATGGATACGATCGTTTGTTATATCCTGAAGCTGAACGACCATTTCGGATTGAAGCAGATGATTGGAAGGATGAGTGGTCTTCGTTTAAGTCAGAGCTGCTGAAAGCATTAAAGGAAGCAGATAGCTCGCTGTGGAAGCAGCAGTTGCAGCATGGCCTCGAGCGGTTAGTCGAGAGGTTTCCTTCCTCTCCGGACGATATCAAGTCGGCACTCAGTGATCTGATCTGGGAGGCGGGCACGCTGATGCACAAAAACGGCGTGTCTTGGGAGACGCTGCATGAAAAATTTCCACATCCAGTTGAGCATGTTCGCAGTCTGGAGACGTGGGATGAGACCATGAGTTGGGTAGAGCTATTTCTAGAGAAGCTGCATGAGAAACTGCATCCCAAATCACAATGCACAGCCGCTTGGCTCAGCCCCGTCGTTGCGAAAGCAAAGGCGATTCTAGAAAATAATTTTGATGAGGATATCCATTTATCGAATATAAGTGAGATGGTCGGCGTTAGCGAGAGCTATTTAAGTAAACAATTCGCAAAAGAAACCGGTATCAATTTCATTACTTATTTAACGAATTTGAGAATTGAGAAAGCGAAGGAAGGCCTCGAAAACGGATTGAAAATTTATGATGTCGCGGAGAAAGTAGGATACGTGAACCCGGAGCATTTTAGCCGGATATTCAAGAAAGTAACAGGACTTAGCCCAGTAGCCTATCGTAAGGAGAAAGATAAGCGTCTCGTCATCTCCTCTTACATTTAGCTTCATAGGGACATCACTTAAACAACCTTCAAATCACTTTTATGTGGTTTGGAGGTTTTTTTGCGTTCGAGAGCAAATAAACTCATGAAATGCAAAAATGATCAACTTTACTTCAAAATAGATCATTTGTATCCGTTTACACGGTTTGTATGATAGAGGGGTCAATAAAAATAAGGGGAGGGATATATAATGTATCGCAAAATTTTGATGAATACGATGATCTGTACGATTTGTACGATGCTGTGGATGTCTGCAGTTAGCGCGGAGAAGGCATCCGATTTTGTAATGAAGGCGTCGGATAAGGAGTCTGCAAAAGCACAATTTACGATTACGCTAAGCGGAGAAAACATAAAGGATCTGTACGCATATGAAGTGAAATTCAAGTTTGATCCAAATCAATTGGAGGTTGTAAAAGCAGAATCGAGCATAAAAGGATTTTCTGTCTCTCCAATTGTCAAAAACAATGAAATTACGTTCGCCCACACCAAGATCGGTAACGTAAAGGGTGAAGCCGGAGATATGGATATAAGCACGATCACCTTCAAAGCGAAAAAGGCTGGTACCTCTAAGGTGAATTGGACTTCCATGAAAATAATCGATCAGAATCTTAAGGATCAGTCTTTTACGCTAACACAGTCCGTCGATTTCACCAAAATATTCAGCGATATTGCCGGGCACTGGGCGAAAGACGATATTATGCAAATGGTGAATAAAAGCATAGTGGAGGGCATCGATAACGATCGTTTTGCTCCAAACAACAACGTAACAAGAGCGCAGTTCGCAGCTTTGATCGCTAGAGCATTAAAGCTGAAGGAGGGCAGCAGTAAAAATCCGTTTGCTGATGTTAAAGCAGGCTCATGGTATGAGGAGACGGTAAAAAGCGCCTATGCGGCAGGTATTATCAATGGTTTAACCAGTACGTCATTTGCACCTAATAAGAACATAACGCGTGAGGAAATGAGCGTCATGCTGATGCGTGCGAAGGCATACGCTGCGGGAGTGAAAATTGACAGCCTGAAAACAGGCAGCTTAAAAGGTTTTAAAGATGAAGGCGACATTAGCGAATGGGCCAAAAAATCGGTTGGGTTCGCCATTGCTTCTGGATTGTTGAAAGGAAGAACAGCAAGCTCCTTCGCTCCTAAAAAGTTTACAACTAGAGCGGAGTCGGCTGTCGTCATAAAACGTTTGTTGTCAGGTAATTAAGGATACATTTTGTATCGTGCTTAAGTGATTTTTTTGAGGGGGGATGCAAAAAAAGTCACGTTTGGCAGTTCGAGTTGCGTTTCATTTTTTATTAAGCACAGAGAGGGAGATCAAATTGAATAGTAGCACCAAGCCTTATCGTGTTTTTTTGGCAATGTTATTGGGAATACAGCTATGCATGCCATCAGCCTCGGTATTCGCAGCAGAGCAAGATACGGTCTATTTCAAGGATTATAATGACGGAACCATTACGGGTTGGACAGCAGGCAAAGGGTCAACGACGTTTACTGCTGATAATGGGGCTGTTAAAGCTGCTACGCAAGGAGCTGTTATTGTATACGATCAAACTTCGCCTCAATTTGCGGACGGCGAGTATGAGGTCAAGCTGAAGTTTAATGAGGCGCCAACGAGATTTGGGCTAGTTTACCGTTATGTCGACAGCAGCAATTACAATGTCCTCCAATACGATTTGAACAGCTGGGGCTGGGATTCTGTAAAGGCTGGCGTAGAAACTTACGGAAATATTGCTTCTACCAGTCCAACGTTTGCAGCCGGTAAGCAATATACGTTTAAACTGAAATATGTGAAAGACAGCGTGGAGTTGTTTGTTGACGGAGTTAGTATTTTAAGCACTAGCTTGCCGAGTGTGCCAACAGGCGCCGGTAAAATCGGACTCCGCAGCTGGTTCGCAAATAAGACGATTGCGATTGATGACCTGAAAGTGACCGAGGTAAAGGTTACTGCTCCTGATCCAAAGCCGATTACCGTCGTTGATACGCTCACATCCGATTTGATGAACGTAGAAATTGACAAGGAATTCCCGCGGGTGAAAAATTACGTGTGGAAAAGCAGCGGCGCGGAAATGAAAGGCCAATTAAACGGTTTTAATGAATTGAAAATTAATAACAAATCCTATTATCCTACGGCAACTGCCTATGCGAAAAGCGCGGCAACGACGGATAAAGGAGAAACAGCATTGTACACCCTTCATATTCCTGAAATTAATGTGGATTTGAAGGTTGCTATGGAATTATCTCATAACATTCTTAATTTTAACGTCGTTAGCCTTGAGGAAAAGGGCAGCGTAAAAGTTAAAACGATCGAATTTCCTAACCATGATCTCGTATCCGTGCTTGGAACGCAGGAAAAAGCGCAAGAAACGGCTGCATGGGTTACGGGCGGCTGGAATGAAGTTAATGAGGAATATAAAGACCTTAAAGCGGGAGCAACCGATGTTAGCGGAGGCCGCACGTATGCGTTCCTTAACTCGGACCAATTAGCTGCAACGATGATCACCAATGTCTTGAATGATTACGATAAGGTGCGCGTGAAGGTAGCTACGGATACGCAGCTCGGAACGAAGAAAGCGGCGATCTCAGGTGGATCGTGGGTTTACCGAGGCAGCGATGTGATAGATCCGGAGCCATTGCCTTGGGCAAAGGTTATACTGACACCGGATGCGAACAATGACAGCATAGTTGACTGGCAGGATGGCGCAATTGTTTATCGCCAGCATGCGGAAGTGCCGTTTGGCAGTGAGAAAATTCGCGATAATCTCTCTTACGTTAGTATGAACATTGGCTCTACTACATCAACTCCGTTTCTACGCGCTTTCGATAACGCGAAGAAAATTTCGAATTTGACCGACGGTTTTGGACAAATCATTTTGTTTAAAGGCTATCAAGCCGAAGGACATGATGATTCCCATCCGGATTATGGCGGTCATATCGGAATTCGTCAGGGCGGTATTGATGATTTCAATTACGTACTTAGCGAAGGCAAAAAGTATAACATCCTTGGCGGCGTTCATATCAATGCTACGGAATATATGCTGGATGCTTTCGAAACGAAGATGGAAAATATGAACCAGCCGCTAAGCAAAGGCTGGGGCTGGCTCGACCAGGCTTACTACGTAAACAAAACAAAAGATGTGGAATCCGGTGAATTAAAACGTCGTCTTGATATGCTCAAGAGCGATACCGGGGATAATCTATCATTCGTATATGTAGATGTCTATTCAGGCGCAGATTACAATGCGAAGAAGCTTTCCGATTATATTAACGGAAATGGGTGGATGCTCGGTACAGAATTTGCTGGCCCGCTCTATCAACAAGCGGCATGGGTGCATTGGGGAACAGATCCAGGCTATCCGAATCAAGGGAATAGCAGCCAAATTATCCGTTTCGTGCGCAATCACGTGCTGGATGGATTTTTAACAACGCCATTGTTGAAAGGGAATAAGCAGGTTGGTGTGGGGTATTGGCAAAGCGGTTCTGCTTTCAACAGCTACAAGGATACGACTGCGGCATTCTTTAATCACAATTTGCCGACCAAATATATGCAGCATTTCCCGATTACGAAAATGACGGACAATCGTATTGATTTTGAAAACAATGTGGTCGTACAACGCGGTCAAGATGGCAAAATCCACTTGAGCAAAGACGGCAATGACATTGCAATCATGACCGATAGCAGCAGTATTAGCAACAGTACCGTCTTCATTCCTTGGAGCCCGGAAACAGAAGAAAAAATTTATCACTGGAATCCGTCAGGCGGAGCTACGACATGGAAAGTTCCAGCGTCTTGGAGCGATGTGCAAACGGCGCAGCTGTATAAGCTGACAGATCTCGGACATGAGCTTGTGGGCAGCGTGCCAGTGACAGCCGGTCAAGTGACGTTAACTGCGGAGCAGGGCGTCGGTTATGCTCTTTACAAAACGACAGCTCCGGCAAACAAGGATATGAAATTTGGCGATGGCGGCTTGGTAAAGGATCCTAGCTTTGACAGCCAAACCTTCAATAACTGGAGCAAATCCTCGACAGCAGCGAATACAGATCATATTCAAATTGTCAAAAATAACAATGCGGAAGATCAGCTTCGGGTGAGCGGTTCAGATGATGCGAAGATCGAGCAGGTTATTACTGGACTTGAACCCGGTAAAACGTACTCCGCTTCCGTATGGGTGAATGTGGCCGGAAAACGGACAGTGCAAATCGGCGTGAAGCAAGGCGACTCCGAGGTAGTCAACCATTTGGAGGATACCGAGCTTGGGTATTTGTCGCAGCAGCATAAGTATGCAAACACCAAATATCAACGGATCAAAGTATCGTTTGATGCGGTGAGCGATACAGCCACTTTGTATTTGAAAGTAGAGAAGGGCAGCGGCAATGTTGTGCTGGATGATGCAAGGATTTGGGAGAACCCAACTAAAACAGATGCGGGAGATTCCATCCTGTTTGAAGATTTCGAAAATGTCGATGAGGGCTGGGGACCATTCGTTTATTCGAAAACAGGACCGGTTCGCACGCACTTGGTTGAAAAGGGCGGCAATCAGATTCAAACCTATGTGCTCGACGACAGCTGGTCGCTCAAAACGAATGAAGAAGGAACAGGAGAATGGCTGAGAACGCTGCCGCACACGCTCCGAATGAAGGAGGATAATCTATATCATCTGACGATGGATTACAATTCTGACGAGCTGGATATGTACACGGTTGCTCTACGCGTCAACGAGAATGGCGTCGTGCGCGATCTTGCTACCCAAAATCTCAAGGCAGGAAAAAATACGTTAGATTTAGCTTTTGCTACGGAAGGTGCCAAAAACGCTTACTTAGCTATCATTAAAAACAAATTGAACAACCAGAAGGAATTAACAGGAACGCTAGTCGTCGATAACATTCGCGTTAACGATGAAGGCCCGATCGTACCGGTTGAGGGAGTCCTTGTTAATAGTGTGAAGCTCTCCAAGCAAGAAATGGAATTGAATAAAGGTGAAGCTTCTCAAATCAATGCGCTTGTTGCTCCAGCTAATGCATTTAATAGAAAACTGCAATGGCAATCAAGCGATGAAAATGTGGTGACCGTTGATCAAACGGGCAAAGTGTCCGCGGTAGGCATTGGTTCAGCTACGATTACAGCGGCATCTACGGATGGCAGTCAAGTGAGCGCAGCGGTGTTGATTCATGTTTATGATGCCAATACGCTCATTCCACAATCGGAGATGACGGCGAGCGCATCAAGCTTCCAGCCAGGCGATGATCCAGAAAACGCGCTAGATGGTGATATTTCCACACTTTGGCATACGAAGTGGAGCCCAGCGCATTTACCGGAATCCATTACGCTTGATCTTGGTGGAAGCTATACGGTAAATCAATTTAATTATACGCCAAGAACAGGCGCGCTTAACGGCACAATTACCCGTTATAATCTGTCCGTTAGTACGGATGGCGTCAACTTCACGCAAGTCGCAACCGGTAGTTGGGCTCGTGACGAGAAGGTGAAGTCGGTAAGATTCGCGGAGGCAGCGGCTACTCATGTGAGGCTCGAAGCCATAGAGGGTGTAGGCAATTTTGCATCGGCAGCAGAGCTTAACGTGTTTAAAGTAGCAGACCCATCAGAAATTGGAGTAACTGGCGTTCAGTTAGACAAGGCGGAAGCGACGCTCAAGGAAGGCGAAACAACTGAGCTTACTGCAACCGTATTGCCTGAGAATGCAGCGAACAAAAATGTAACCTGGTCTTCCAGCAACGAGGCTGTTGCGACAGTGGCTTCGCAGGATGGTCATGTAGTCGTGACGGGATTGAAAGCTGGCACAGCAAATATTACCGTAACGACGGTAGACGGGAAATTTACAGCTGTAAGCAAAGTTACGGTGCAAAAAGCAGATGTTGAGCTGCTGCCGGCGACGGCTCTAATCGCTCCAGCAAGCGTGCCGTTTAAAACGGAATTTGCAGTGAAGCTTGGACTGCGCAACATTAAACAAAATATTTATGCGCAGGATATTAAGCTGCAATACGACGTTAATGTGATGGAGTATGTAGGAGCAAAATCGTTAATTACAGGTGTTAGCATCGTCGCTGACCAGGACGAAACGCCGGGCGTGCTTCGTTTCTTGCTTGCAAGCGAAGGGTCTGCGCACGGAGTAACAGGTAGTGCGGATGTTCTTGAGTTAACCTTCAGATCGAAGGATGCGGCAGGGAAGACGATCGGAACGATTTCCGTTACTAGCGCGGAGCTTGCCGATAGCAGTGTGGAATTGACTGCGGCGTCTTCTAAAGTTGACATCGAGTTTGCTGAGAAGGGCATTACTGGCGATATTACAGGTGACGGTAAAGTAAGTATCGGCGACTTGGCGATTATCGCAGCTCACTATGGCAAAACAGCATCCAGCTCGGATTGGCAGCAAGCGAAGAAAGCAGATATTAACGGAGATGGCGCAATTGATCTGGAAGACCTTGTTACAGTAGCAAGAAAAATTGTGGAATAAATAAACTCCAACACGGCTGGCTGCATGATGTGATTGATAGCATTATGCAGCTGGCTTTCTTTCTGCCTGCTCAAATTAATAAATTGGGGTGAATTTCAATTGAAAAAGTGGATAAGTATCATCGGCATAACTAGCATGATATTTTGTTCCGTACCTCTGCAATCAGCCGGTGCGGCGGAAGCTGCCGTTAATGCTAAGCCGAAGGTCATACCAAGCTTGCAGGAGTGGACGGGCGGAAGCGGCTCCTTCGTGCTGACAAATAACTCGCGTATTGTTCTAGCCGCCAATGATTTAGCAGCTGTAGCAGAAGTGTTCCAGGACGATCTGAAAGAAATAACAGGTAAGGATATTCCGATTGTCAATGATCAGCCAGCCTTAACGAGTGACTTCGTTCTTGGGGTGAACAGCACGAGAGATAGCGCGATTGGCGATGAAGGTTATACGTTTGAAGCCCGCGATTACGTAAAAATAAACGCCAATACGACGAAGGGCGTTTTTTACGGAACGAGAACAGCACTGCAAATTTTGGAGCAGGATCCTGCAAAGTCGAGCATCGTGAAAGGAATCGCGAAGGACTTTCCTAAATACCAAGAGCGCGGCTTCATGCTGGACGTAGCGCGTAAATTTTTCCCGATGAGCGATCTGAAGGAATATGCCAAAATGATGTCCTACTACAAGCTGAATGATTTTCAGCTGCATCTTAATGATAACGAGATTTTCTCCGATACGAGCAGGCTGAACTGGAATAAATATTCTGCCTTCCGTTTGGAAAGCACCAAATACCCGGAGTTGACTGCTAAGGACGGGCACTATACGAAGCAGGATTTCCGCGAGCTTCAGGATATTGCAGGTGTCCGCGGGCTTAACATTACGCCTGAGTTCGAGTCGCCTAGCCATGCGCTGGCGCTGACGAAAGTTAGGCCAGATCTCGTAAAAGATAATTTGCCTGTCGATCATCTTGATATTACACGTCCGGAAACGATCGAATTTGTCAAAGATGTCATGGACGAATATTTGGATAATCAATGGTTCGACAGCAAAGAAATTCATTTTGGCGCTGACGAGTTTGATCGGAATGATAGAACGACCTTCGAGTATTACAGGCAATATCTCAATCAAATGAACGAGTACTTAAAAAGCAAAGGGAAAGTATCCAGAATGTGGGGCAGCTTGTCGCTATTCACAGGAACGACGCCAGTTGACAAGGACATTATTACTCACATCTGGAACAATGGCTGGCAAAATCCGGCCGATTCAGTCGCACAGGGCTATAAAGTAATCAATACGCTGGATGGTTACTTGTACATGGTGCCAAAGGCGGGCTATTACCGCGATTACTTGGATGCGAATTGGCTTTACAACAACTGGGAGCCGACCTACTTCGGCAACACTCTTCGTTTGAAGGATGGGGAGCCTAACTTGCTTGGCGGCATGTTCGCGGTATGGAACGATCTGCTTGGCAAGAAGGTAAGCGCGGCAGATGTCCATGATCGGGTGAAGCAGGCGCTGCCGGTGATGGCAGAAAAAATGTGGAGAGGGCAATCCAGCGATTCGACTTACACCGAGTTCAAGCAGCTTAGCGATTTGCTTGGTATTGGGCCTGGAAACGATCTTCTGCATGAGGTGGATTCGGTTGGAGAAACAATCGTTCATTATTCTTTTGAAGAAGGGAATGCAACATCGACAGCTGATCAATCCGGAAACTTGTACAACGGCACGCTAAAGGGCGTGGAGCGGACGAGTGAAGGGAAAATGGGTAAAGGGGTGATGTTTAACGAGAAGACGGATCGGATCGATACTGGCTTAACGATTAAAGGCTTCCCTTGGACGGCGGCAGCATGGGTGAAGCTGGACGACAACTCGTTGTCAGATGAAGCGATTTTACTGGAGTCGGAGTACGGCATGCTGAAGCTGAAGCAAAAGGGCAGCGCGAATGCCGGGTTCTCGCGAGAAGGCTTTGATTTCACCTTCAACTCCGCCATTCCAACGGGGCGCTGGGTGCATGTCGCTTTTCGGGGAGATTTGAAGGGAACATCCTTATTTATTGATGGGGAACTCAAAAGCACCTTATCCGAAACGACGCTGCTTCCTGCGGCTTCCATCGGCAGCAAGACGGGCTCCTTCATAGGAGCTTTGGATGAGCTCAAAATTTATGACCGCGTTTTAACAGGGAAAGAGATTGGGGAGGAAGCAGGCTCACCTCCATGGACGGTCAATGCAGCTGCACATAAAACGGCAATCGCTTCTTCTGTTGAAGTCAGCGCATTCCAACCAGGTCTAGCCTTCGATGAGATTGAGTCCAGCTCTTCACGCTGGTCATCGAAATATACGGACAATGAATGGATTTATGTGGATTTGGGTCAATCCATCGATATTGGCAAGGTCGTTCTGAAATGGGAAAATGCCAATGCCAAGGGCTACAAGATTCAAGTCTCGGATGATGCTCTTTCCTGGCGTGATGTTTATTCCACTAGCGCGGGCCTTGGCGGCGTGGAAATCGTTAAATTTCCAACGGAAAGCGCGCAATATGTACGTATGCAGGGTACGAAGCGCATAGGGCAATACGGCTATTCCTTATATGAATTCGAGGTTTATCCAGCGAATCCGAATGATCCTGTTCCGGTACCGATCCCAGTGCGCTATAAGCAAAATTTCGAAGCGAATACACTGGAAGGCTGGAATCATGCGATCGGGGCTGGCGGCGGCAGCATGACCCTCGTTGACGATCCGGGGAATGCAGGGCAGCATGCATTGAAGCTCACTGCAAATGGCAGCAACAACGTGTTTGTGGATGGTAATTCTCCGATGATTACAAACGGTGAAATTGAATTCAAAGTGACTCCGCAGAGCGATGTTGTTCGTGCAGGCATTATTTTCCGGTATGCGAATGAAGGGTCATGGGCTTCAGTTGGCTTTGACCAGCGCAGCTGGTACTGGGTTAACGCGCAGGACAGCTATGGAGCAATGACTTCCGATCAAGGTGCTATGCTGCGTAAGGGTGAAACAGCAACCGTTAAGGTCAAGTTCGAGGGAACGTTTATTACTCTGATCGTAAATGGTAAGACATATTTTGAAGGCGCTCTGCCTAGTCTTCCAATTGAAGAGGGCAAAATGGGTGCACGTGTATTTGGGCCTACGATTGCTGTGTTTGATGATTTCCAGTTTAACAATAATGTGGCTGAAGTGCCGGTAACGGGCGTTAGAGTGGATAAACCGTCCATTCAATTGAAAAAAGGGGAAACGGCTCAGCTTACTGCCACTGTGCTGCCAGGAAGCGCAACGAACAAAAATACAACATGGGTGAGCAGCGATGAGGCTGTAGCTAAGGTTGTTGTCGCGGATGGCAAGGTAATCGTTACGGCGATTGGAGCGGGCAGTGCCGATATAACGGTCACGACCGAATCAGGCGGCTTTACAGCTGTCAGCAAAGTGACGGTATTACCTGCAAATACAGAAGCTTTATCTACTACAATTACGGCTCCAAGCAAAGTTGCATACGGTGAGCAGTTCAAAGTCAGCTTCGGTCTTCAAAGTGTAACCGAGTCTGTCTACGCACAGGACATCACGATCCAGTACGAAGACAGCCTTATGGACTTTGGGTCGGCTGAATCGATGATCGAAGGTGTTGCGATTCTGGAGGTGAAGAAAGGAGCGGGCTCCGTCCGGCTGCTCTTGGCTAGCCAAGGGGCAGAGCATGGAATAGCAGGAGATTCGGTGATTGCGGAGCTTACCTTTACGGCGAAGAAGCTGGAACAGCCTCTAACCGGGACCATTACCGTGTCGGATGCTTTGATTGGCACTGGCAGCGGAGAAGAATTTAAGGCAGGTTCATCCACAGTCCAGGTTAACTTCGAGTATGAGCTTCCAGGGCTTCCGGGAGACTTGAACGGTGATAACAAAGTCAGCATTGGCGACCTTGCTATCGTTGCGGCTTACTATGGAAAAACGTCGGCCGATTCGGATTGGGAGCAAGCGAAGCGGGCAGATGTGCACAAAGACGGCATGATCGACATTAACGATCTTGCGTATATTGCGAAGAAAATATTGGAGTAGACTAAGCAACCAATAACCTTTGGAAAATGACAAGACAAGGTGCATGTTGTGCTGCATGATACACGCTGTACCTTGTCTGCATCATTCGAAATTCCACTAACCGAACGGGGGAGATCAATTGGAAACTTTTAAATACCGCTGGGGTTGTGCGCTTGCTTTTATCTTTATGGCTGCGGCAACGCTCTTATTGTTTAATCCAATAGCGGTTAAGGCTGCCGCAGTAGGCAAGATTACCAATTTTGAAAAAACGGATGATAAAACGTTCACGATAACCTCTGGCAGCGATAAGGTCAAAGTTATTTTCTTGAAGGAGGATATGGTACGTATTTGGCTCGGAGCCGGCGGCCAGTTTACCGAATTGAAAGGGAAAACGTCAGCTAAACCGGCTGAGCCTATCGTCATTAAGGAGGACTTTGGAGCGGTTGCGGTTACGTCGTCCGATGAGGGCACTTATTACAAGATGGAGACAAGCAAATTTATACTGCGCGCTTACAAAAATTCTTTAAAGTTCGCCATGTATAAAAAAGATAATGAAACGCTTGTATGGGAGGAAGCGAGCGGACTAACCTACAATGATTCATCTACGACGCAGAAGCTCGTTCGGGGCGATGATGAATATTTTTATGGCGGCGGGATGCAAAACGGTTTTTTCTCGCATCGAGGCCAAAAAATTGACATCGCGAACAAATACGGCAACTGGGGAAGCGGCACCGTGTCGAACCCATCCCCATTTTACCTCAGTACTGCTGGCTATGGCGTTCTGCGCAATACGTTCCAGACGGGGGCCTATGATTTCGATAGCACCCTTTCTTTGACTCATAATGAAAAAAACTTTGATGCTTATTATTTTTATGGCGACACGATGAAAGACATTTTGAATGGCTATACCGATCTAACGGGCAAGCCGAGCTTGATTCCAAGATGGGGAATGGGCTTTGGAGATGCGAACTGTTATAACAGAGCTCCTGGAACGACGATTGACGTCGTAGACAGGGTTGCCAAACAATATCGGGAGCATGATATGCCTGGCGCATGGATTTTGCCAAATGACGGTTATGGATGCGGATACACCGATCTAGGAAAAACGGTGGATGAGCTGGAGAAGCTGGGCTTTCATACTGGGCTATGGACACAAAACGGCGTTGCTAATATTGCGCAAGAGGTTGGCGTAGACGGAACCAGACTCGCCAAGCTTGATGTCGCTTGGGTCGGACCCGGCTATGACTTCGCCTTAAACGGAACGAAACAAGCGTTCCAAGGCATTGAAAATAATTCGGATGAGCGGGGTTACGTTTGGTCTGTCGGAGGCTGGGCGGGAACGCAGCGGTATTCGACCGTATGGTCAGGCGATCAGTCGGGAGATTGGGAATATATTAGGTTCCACATTCCAACATTGATAGGAGCCGGGCTATCTGGCATCCCTTATGCTACAGGCGATGTGGACGGCATATTTGGCGGAAGCGCCAAAACGTATGTACGTGATTTGCAGTGGAAGGCGTTCACTCCAATTCTGATGAGTATGTCAGGTTGGGCCTCGAAGGATAAACAGCCATGGGTTTGGGGCGAGCCTTATACTAGCTACAATCGCGATATTTTGAAATTAAGAGAGCGATTGACCCCATATTTCTACACATATTTGAATGAAGCTTATGAATCAGGTGCACCGCTCGTCAGAGGAATGGTATATGAGTATCCAAACGATCCGAATGGGAAGGGATTGCTGACACAGTATCAATTTATGTCCGGCGATTCGTTCCTTGTAGCTCCTGTATATTCGGATACAACAAGCAGAAACGGAATTTATTTGCCAAAAGGCAAATGGATTGATTACTGGACAGGCGATAAACATTATGGCTCCAAAATGCTCGATGAATATGCTGCGCCGCTTGGTCGTCTGCCGCTTTTAGTAAAGGGCGGAGCGATCATTCCGATGTACCCGGAGTCGCTCTATGACGGGCAGGTTCCGGCGAATCCGATTACGTACGATATTTATCCTTATCAAACATCAAGCTTTGAAATGTATGAGGATGACGGCGTGACTAAAGAACATCGCAATGGCAAATTTGCTAAAACGTTGATTACCTCGAAGGCGCCTGAACAAGGGACAGGAGATCTTGTCGTTCAGGTTGGAGCGAGCGTAGGCGATTATAAAGGCAAGCTTGCTTCGCGTACGAATCAATTTATGATTCATATGCCCAATAAGCCGACTGCCGTTTCTATTGATTCATCCAGCTCTTCGGAGATTGCGACGAAGTCTGCATGGGATGCTGCAGCAAGCGGCTGGTATTACGATGCACAGGACAAAGGAGGCATTCTATATGTGAAAACATTGGATTTGCCAACTAATCAAGGATTTGAATTGAAGGTGTCCGGCTTCATAGCGGATACGACACCTCTTGTTGATGCGGTTGCTATTGAATTGCCTACGACAGATACGGACCCGAGCAAAATTCCGCAGGACGATATGATTGCGACGGCAACGAATGCAGATGCTGCTGCTCCTGCGTCCAATGTGCTTGACGGCAATTTCGAATCAATTTGGAGCACTGCACTGAATGGCAGCGCACAATTGCCGCAGTCGGTGACGTTGAACTTAGGATTCAAACAATTTGTAAATAAGATCAAATACCTGCCAAGGCAATACGGCGGCACAGATGGCATCATTACCGACTACAACGTGTACGTCAGCTTGGACGGCACGAATTTCACGCTGGTGAGCAGCGGACAATGGAAGGCCGATAAAGTGGAGAAGGTCGATACCTTTGATACCGTTGAAGCCCTCTATGTGAAATTAGAAGCGACTGCGGGAGTTGGGAACTTTGCTTCAGCGGCGGAGATCAATGTGTACCGAGATCTGCTGAAGCCTGCGCCGACGCCGATTGCGAAAAAAGGGATGAACGCCCAAGCAATAAGCTTCCAGTCTGGAAGCGAGGCTTCTAAAGCAATCGATGGCGATGCGAATACCGTGTGGCATACGAAATGGGACGGGTCGGATAAATTGCCGCAATCGATCATTGTTGATCTGGGCAAGGCTTATGAGATCAGTCAATTCCGTTATACACCGCGGAAGGACGCTGCAAACGGAACGATTACCTCTTACAACTTATATGTCAGCACAGACGGCCAAACGTATACGAACATATCAAGCGGAACGTGGATCAGAAACAATTTGAAAAAATATGTCTCTTTCGACGCTGTTTCTGCCCGTTATGTGAAGCTGGAAGCAGTAGCTGCAGTGGGCGGCTTCGTATCCGCTACTGAGCTTGATGTTTATGAAGCACCGAAGGAGGCGCCGGGAATCGAGCTCATTTCAGAAGGCAAAGCTGCTTCTGCAGACAGCGAGGACCCAGCGTTCCCGGCAGCTGCTGGAAATGATGGGGATTTGGGCACAAGATGGTCAGCAAACGATGCGTTAGCAAACCATAGTTGGATCGTTGATTTAGGAGGTATGTACTCGATTCAATCGTCGGAAGTTTCCTTCGAGCATAGCGATAAGCTTTATAAATACAAGATTGAAGTGAGAGAAGCTGGAAGTACAAATTGGATTACGGTCGTTGACCGTTCAAGCAACACAACCATTGGGGCTGTGCTGAAGGATAACTTCGGCAGCCAAGGCAGATACGCAAAAATAACGATTACGGGTCTGCCGGATGCGAATACAAAAGCCAGCTTCTCCGAGTTTAAATTATTCGGTATGTCATTAATCGGGGATCAGAAGACTACAGGCGTAACACTCGATCGAGAGACTCTCGCGCTAAACGTGCTGGGTGAGCCGGTTACTCTGATCGCTAGCGTAGAGCCTGAAGGCGCAGCGAACAAAGAGGTAACGTGGGTAAGCAGTAATCCAGGCGTGGCAGCGGTTGATAGCAAAGGCAAGGTAACGCCGAAGGGCGAGGGATCGGCGACGATTACGGTGACGACAGTAGACGGAGGCTTTACAGCGACGAGTGATGTAACTGTAACTGGTCAGCAGAATCTAGTTGAAATTCCACAAAGCCAGATGAGCGCATCGGCAACTAGCACGCAAACAGGTACCAATGATCCGAAGTATGCGCTTGACGGAGATCCGGATACGCATTGGCATACGAAGTGGTTCAACGTTGATCCGCTGCCGCAGTCGATTATTGTGAATTTAGGCGGAACGTTCAAAATTAGTAAGCTCGGTTACTTGCCAAGGCCTGATTCCGGCAATGGAACCATTACCGGCTACAACGTGTACACAAGCATCGATGGTGAGACTTATACGAAGGTAACGAGCGGTACATGGCTCAGAAACAACTTGTTGAAGGAAGCCAATTTCAAACCGATCGAAGCTGCTTTTGTAAAGCTGGAAGCGATTCAAGGCGTTGGCGAGTTTGCTTCGGCGGCTGAATTAACCGTGTTTCAAGTAGAGCAAGCATCTGCAGAGCCGCAAACTGATCTATCCGGCAAGGAAAGTGTACAGAGCGGAGAGCCGTTTGTTGTTCAATTTGGAATAAAAAATGTGATGAACATGGCTTATGCGCAAGATATTGTTATCGATTTTGATTCATCTGTTATGGAGTTCATTTCGGCTAAGTCGTTAATTGAAGGTGTAAAGCTTATTGAAACGATGACGGTTTCGCCGGGCAAGCTTCGTTTCATTATTGCAAGCACTGGTGAAGCCAACGCACTGACAGGTGATGTGCAGGTGCTGGAGCTGAGCTTCAAGGCGAAGGACAGCGAGGAAGCGGTGACTGGAACAATTACTGTAACAGACGCCACACTGGCTGATGAGAATGGAATGGAGACGAAGCTGAAATCTTCTTCTATTAGCGTAGAGGTCATCCCTGTTGAAGCAGGAATCCCTGGCGATACGAACAACGACGGAAAAATTAGCATCGGAGATTTGGCACTTATTGCTGTTAATTACGGCAAAGGTAAGGATAGCTTGGATTGGGCGCAAATCAAACATATGGACCTTGATAAAAACGGCATCATCGACATCCTTGATCTAGCGGAAGTTGCCAAAAAGATTATTGGATAGGGATTAAGCTGTAAGTCTTATTCAAATTTGGCAGGTCAGCCGCTTCCGCCGCTGCGGAAGCGGCTGACCTCATAAAAAATATTTGGAGGTAATTAAGATGAATGCTTTACGAAAAAAAAGATATTTCACGACAATGGTAAGCGCTTTCTTGCTCTTGACGACATGCCTTACCGGCATCGCTCCGCTAAAGGCATCTGCATCGCATAAGCCAAATGACCACTTAGCTGCTACCCCGCCGATGGGCTACAGCACTTGGAATGCGGTACGTTTCAATGTAAGCGACAAGCTGATTCGAGATGTAGCCGACAGCATAGTTAGCAGCGGTTTACGAGATTTGGGTTACGAATATATCAATATCGATGATGGCTGGCAAGGTAAAAGGGACGGCAACGGGGCCTTGCAGCCCAACCTTGCTAGATTCCCTAATGGGATGAAGGAGCTTGCCGATTACGTACATAGTAAAGGGCTCAAGATTGGAATTTACACGGATATCGGTAAGATAGGCTGCGGCGGTCAAATTGGCAGTTATGGCTATTACCAGCAAGATGTTGATCAGTTTGCCGAATGGGGTTTTGATTATGTCAAAGTAGATGCTTGCGGAGCCGATTCGCAAGGACTTGACTTCAAGACGCAATACGAGCAATTCGCCGAAGCATTGAAAAATGCGAACCCGAAGCGGGATATCCTTCTTAATATTTGCGAGTGGGGAAAACAGAAGCCTTGGAACTGGGCTCCGGCAATCGGCCATACATGGAGAGTCGGATTCGATATCGACAATCAAGGCGATTATTGGGACGGCGTGCTCTATGAAATCGATCAGACCGTTCCGCATGCCGATATTGCAGGTCCTGGCCATTTTAATGATCCTGACAGCTTGGAGGTCGGCGTTATCTCAGATAAACCCGGGCGAAAAAGCTTGAACTTCGATGAATCTGTATCCAACTTCAGCATGTGGTCGGTGCTAGCCTCTCCGCTTATGCTCGGCTTGGATGTAACGACTATGGATGACCCGAGCTCTTACAGCAGCCAATTTGCATCTATTGTCAAAAACGCTGAAGTGATAGCTGTAAACCAAGACCCGGCCGGCATTCAAGGCAAGAAGGTAGATGAATCAACGCCAGGCTTGCAAGTATACTCCAAGCCACTAGGAAGCAAAACGAGCGGTGAAAGAGCCGTTGTTCTGCTTAATCGCTCGAATGCTCCGGTGAAGATGACGGTTAACGCCGACCAAATGGGCTTGCTGAACACGTTCTCGGTACGTGATCTATGGAAGCACAAAGATATGGGCAATTTTGCTTACAGTTATTCTGACACCGTTCCCGCGCATGGAAGCGTCATGCTGAAAGTGAGCGGAACCTACAATCCTAAACAGCCGGAAGAGCAGGCGATTGTAAAATATGAGGCTGAAGCTAGCGGAAATACGCTAAGCGGAGCGGTTAGACTGCGTGCCGTGCCTGAAGCATCAGGCGGTTCAGTCGTTGGTTATGTAGGAAACGGTATTGCAAATTCACTTCAATTCAACAACATTGCTGCTCCGGCAGCAGGTTCCTATCAGGTAACGATTAGTTACGTTAGCGGTGATGCAAGAAGCACAGAATTATATGTGAACGGCATTCATTTTTCAAATCTGTCCATGGCCTCATCGGGAGGTTGGAGCAGTGTTCGCACAAGTGTCATTAACGTGGATCTAAACGAAGGTATGAATACGATCAGGTTCAGCAACACGAGCACAGGTTCCTTCTCTCCTGATTTTGACAAAATCGAAGTGACTGCGCAGCCTATTGCACACGAGATAGCAGGCAGGAAACCAGCATCCTCCGACAGTGAGGGACCGGACTTTCCTGCATCAAACGGTAATGACGGCAGCATGGCAACGAAATGGTCTGCTTTAGACGTAAATCCTAATCATGAATGGACGGTCGATTTGGGGAGCAGACATTTGATGAAGTCCTCCTCAATTTCTTTTGAAAAAAGCGATCAAGTGTACAAATACAAAATTGAAGTGCGGGATGAAGGCAGCGAAAAATGGGATATTGCTGTAGATCGCATGAACAATACGGAAGCTGGAGCCGTGCTGAAGGATAATGTTAGCAGCATGGGGCGTTATGTGAAAATTTCGGTGACGGGGCTTCCTAACGCTAGCACTAAAGCAAGTTTCTGGGACTTCAAGTTATTCGGAGAAGCAATCGAAACGGAAAGCGAGAATGCGAAGACGGAGTTAACAGGAGCGGTCAATGTTCCAGCCGGAGAACCATTCAAGGTCCGACTAGGTCTAAGCGGAGCTATTCAAAATGTGTATGCTCAGGACATTACGTTAAGCTTTGATGAACAAGTCATGGAATTTGTGGAAGCTCATTCTTTGATCGATGGCGTTCAGGTTCTTGAAAGTGCAGCGGCAACGCCAGGGAAGATTCGTCTCATTGTTGCTAGTACAGGTCAAGAGCATGCAATCAATGGGGCTGCGCAAGTGGTAGAGCTGAGTTTTAAGGCGAGGAATATCAAGAAAACGCTTACAGGAAATATAGAGGTAGTGAAGGCAACTCTTGGCGACGGCAGCGGCACCGAATTGGAAGCAGCGCTTTCCACGCTCAGCGTTGAAGTGACAGCTGCTGAACAAGGAATACCAGGCGATATCAACCAAGACGGCAAAGTCAGCATCGGCGATCTCGCCATCGCAGCGGCTCATTATGGCAAGGATTCGACAAGTTCGGATTGGGCCAAGGCTAAAGAAGCTGATGTGAACGGCGATGGTAAGATCGATATCGCAGATCTCGCATTTATTGCTACAAAAATTTTAGCGTAATGGATTGATATAGGGGGGAAAGCTGCGCAGCGCAGTTCTTCCCCTCTCCCTATTATTTGAATTGGAGAGGAAATCATATGAGACCTAATCGATGGTTACAAAAAGGGATAGCTTTTTGCTTGATGACAACTATGCTAGTTACCAGCTTTACGCTTCCGGCTTTTGCCCAGGCAGCGGGAGATTCTTCAATGACGGTTCTACCAGTAGTTGATAGCACCGACAGCAGCACTGACTTCGAGTCAGAACGGCGAATGAACTTTAATGACGACTGGCTTTTTCAAAGAGAAACAAGCGGCAGTATCGTAGGCGCACAGGCACCGGGCTTTGATGATTCTTCGTGGCGGCAGCTTAATTTACCTCACGACTGGAGCATCGAGCTTGATTTCAACGCGAATTCGCCCGCGACCCATGAAGGGGGATTTCTGGACGGCGGAATCGGTTGGTACCGCAAAGCCTTTACAATCCCATCATCAATGGAAGGAAAGCGTATTTCGATTGATTTTGACGGCGTGTATATGAACAGCACTACTTATTTGAACGGGCAGCTGATAGGTACATACCCTTATGGCTATAATGCTTTTTCCTACGATATTACCGATAAACTGTACACGGATGGCAGAGAGAATGTAATTGCGGTGAAGGTGAATAACACCCAGCCAAGCAGCCGTTGGTATTCGGGCAGCGGGATTTACAGAAATGTATATTTAACCGTTACGAACCCCGTTCATGTGGCTAGATATGGCACCTTCGTCACTACGCCAAATTTAGAAGCTGACTACGCCGAGGGCAGAGCAGATGTAAAGATTCAGACAAAAGTTAACAATGATTCCGGCAAGCCGGCACAGGTAAAGGTAAAATCAACGATTTATGCAGCTGATGGGACGGCGGTCTCAACAGTCGAATCGAACCCAGCAACAGCTGCAAGCGGCAAGGTTACTCTCTTCGAGGATAAGGCGGTCATTGAGCATCCGACGCTGTGGAGCATCGATAACCCATACAGGTACACGCTGCAATCCGAAGTTTTCGTAGATGGACAGCTTGTAGATACGTATCAAACTCGCTTTGGCGCCAGATATTTTAAGCTCGATAACAATGAAGGCTTTTCTTTAAACGGAAAATACATGAAGCTGCATGGCGCATCTATGCATCATGATCTTGGTGCTCTTGGAGCCGCAACGAATGCTCGCGCCGTAGAGAGGCAAATGCAAATCATGAAGGATATGGGTGTGAACGCCATTAGGGTTACTCATAACCCAGCCTCGCCTGAGCTGCTGGAAGCTGCCAACCAATTGGGGCTGCTTGTGATCGAGGAAGCTTTTGACGCTTGGAATCAGTCGAAGAAGACGTATGACTACAGTAGATTTTTTTCTTCATGGGCAGAGCATGACGTTAAGGAAATGGTAGATAGAGGAAAGAATGAGCCGTCTATCATCATGTGGTCTTTAGGAAACGAGATTTACGATACGACCAACGCTAACGGAGTGACGATTGCCCGCAATCTCGTTCGATGGGTGAAAGAGGTAGATACGACGCGGCCAACGACGATCGGTGAAGACAAGACTAGGGGCGACAAGGTTAATGTCACGCCGATTAATAGCTTCGTCAAGGAAATTTTCAATATAGTGGATGTTGTAGGGTTGAACTATAGCGAAAATAATTATGCGGGCTATCATGCGCAAAATCCAAGCTGGAAAATTTATGGCGCTGAAACCTCGTCTGCAACACGCTCGAGAGGCGTATATACACATCCGTACGCTTATAATCAGAGCACGAAATATGCGGATATGCAGCAATCCTCCTATGACAACGATTATGTGGGCTGGGGACGTACGGCGGAGGATGCTTGGAAATGGGATAGAGATTTGAAGCATATCGCCGGACAGTTTATATGGACAGGATTTGACTATATCGGCGAGCCGACACCTTATTACAACGCATTTCCGGCCAAAAGCTCTTATTTCGGCGCGGTGGATACGGCTGGATTTCCGAAAGATATTTTCTACTATTACCAAAGTCAGTGGAAGGCAGAGCCAATGGTACATCTTCTCCCTCATTGGAATTGGACAGAAGGGCAAACGGTTCGGGTACTAGCTTACTCAAACGCTTATAAGGTAGAGCTGCTGCTTAATGGCAAATCGCTGGGTGAGCGAAGCTATGTGAACAAGACCACCTCATGGGGAGCCCCTTATAAAGAAACTGCGGAAGGAAAGACGTATTTGGAGTGGGCGGTGCCTTTCCAATCGGGTACATTGGAAGCGGTTGCCAAAGATGAAGCGGGCAAGATTATTGCAAGAGATAAAGTTGTAACTGCGGGTGCTCCGGCTGCCTTGAAGCTGACAGCTGATCGGCATGTGATCACGGCGGACGGCAGTGATTTGTCCTTCATAACGGTAGATGTTGTTGACAGCAAAGGGATCATCGTGCCTACCGCTGACAATCTCGTAAACTTCACCTTATCAGGAGGCGGCAAGCTAGCAGGTGTAGACAATGGCAATGCGGCCAGCATCGAGAGATTTAAGGACAATAAACGGAAGGCGTTCAGCGGCAAAGCATTGGCTATTATCCAATCGGATAAGCAGGCAGGCGAAATCACATTGACCGCCGCTTCCTCTGGACTTCTCGGAGCTTCCACTACGGTGTTTACTGTGCCGATCCCTGAGGACGATCAACTGAAGGTGGCTGGAATCGAAGGAATTCATGTGACTACTGGCCTGAATGAACAACCTGTATTGCCAGCAACGGTCAAAGTTTATTACAGCGATTCATCGGTCTCCGCCAAAAAAGTGAGTTGGGCAGCGGTTGATCCATCCCTTTACGCTAAAATCGGTAAGTTTGCGATTGAAGGTACGGTGGAAGGCATTACGGAAAAAGCAGTCGCTAATGTGACAGTTATGGGCATTGTTGCTGTAAAGCCCGTTGCAATTGTGACAAAAGTTGGCGTGCTTCCTGAGTTGCCATCTCAAGTCAGCTTGCTCTACAGCGATGATTCCGTGAAGAATGTTCCTGTCAACTGGGATGCTATACCTGCAGACAAAGTAAATCAGGCGGGCAGCTTTATCGTTGAGGGAAATGTAAGCGAAACGGACATTCGTGCAAAAGCGGTGATTAGAGTGACGAGCGAAAGCCAGCAGGCAAATATAATGCTGCGCAAGGAAGGCTCGTTATTTCCGCAGCTCGAGGCCACTTTCACGAATCCGTCCGATAATTTAGCTCATATTAACGACGGAATTAAGAGCTATAACGAAAATCCAGTAAATCGTTGGACCAATTGGACCCGAACACCCCGTAATGAGGGCGATTCTATTACGGTCGATTTTGGGAAGGCCTACTCTGTAAACGAATTAGATTTGTTCGTATTTACGGATTCCGGGACGGTAGTGCCCGGTACGGTAAAGGTGGAATATTGGAATGGCACGGCATGGGCAGATGTGAACAATCAAACGAACCCATCGCCTTATGTCGTTCAGAAGAACGTGATCCGATTTGATTCCGTAACGACGAGCAAGCTGAAATTTCATATGACTCCTTCGCAAGCCGGCAAGTATGTGGCGCTTACGGAGGTTGAAATTTATGCGGATCAGATTGCGATGGGTGCGACTGCTAATCTTAGCGGGATTACCGTCAATGGCAAAGCTTTAGCGGACTTTAGTGCCGCGAAGCATGATTATGAGCTTGCTTTGCCTTATGGAAGTGAGCTACCGGTAGTGGAAGCTGTTGGTGCGGATCATGCGACAGTAACGATACTGCCAGCACTTTCTTTCCCTGGAATAGCTAAAATTTACGTAACCTCGGAGAACGGACTTGTAAGCTCCGAATATGTCATGCGTACACGGATGGAAGAGGCTAAGCTGATTTCTGCAAAGCTGGAAGTAGAGAAAACCGCTATTATTGCGGACGATGTGATTGACTTGAAGGTTAGCGGGCTGCTTGAAAATGGAGAGGAGGTTGATTTAACCGGATTAAATCCAACGTTTGCTTTTGACCCTAATATTGTCAAGATTGAAAATGGCAAGCTCTATGCGCTTCATGAAGGAGAGGTAAGAGTTACGGCAACTGCAACGTACAAGGGCTCTACAGTAACGACGCCGGAGCTGTTGATTACGATCGCTAAAAATACGGCAGAGAAAGTAATTGAGAGCTTGGAGCCCGTTACGGTTATCGTAGATCGGGGCATCGCACCTGTTCTTCCTGAAACGGTTGTCGCTCATTTTAAAACGGGACTCCCTCAAAATGTCAACGTTATATGGGGGAATATTGCTCCATCTCAATACGCGAAGCTAGGCGAGTTTGGCGTGCTGGGCAGCGTTGCAGGGACGAATATTAAGGCTCAGGCCAAGGTCATCGTCAAGGGAGCTGTTGCTGTCGAGCAAGTTTCCAAAGCGGTATTGCGCAGCCAAAAACCTAATTTGCCCGAAACGTTAACCGTCTATTTCAGTGACGGCACGACAGAGCAGATGGCGGTTGATTGGGCGGATATTTTGCCAGGCAGCTTAGAAACGATTGGAATCTTTAAGCTTGCAGGCCATGTAGAAGGCATTGAGCTTCAAGCGAAGGCGAGTATTAGAGTAACCGACCAAGTTGGTGAGCAGCAAAATATTAGCAGAGCGAAAAATGGTTACGAATACCCGAAGGCAGAAGCTTCTTTCACGAACAGAGGGCCTGGATCGTTTGACCGAATCGAAGCGATTAACGATGATGTCATCTCTTACTCGGCAGAGCCGCATAATCGTTGGACGAACTGGCAAAGCGTACCGCGTTCCGGCGACTGGGTATCGATTACCTTTGGTGACTTCGAGCCTACCGAATACGATGTAGACAACATGGAGATTCATTGGTTCGCAGATAGCGGCACATCTTATCCGGCTAGCTTCAAGATCCAATATAAATCCGGCGACAGCTGGGTGGACGTTACTCATTTAAGGAGCGAGCCTTCGACGCCATCATTGAACAAAGCGAACAACTACACCTTTGATCGCGTGAAGACGTCGGCGTTGAGGGTGAATATGACCGCTCAGACAGGTAAAAGCTTAGCCATTACCGAGCTGAAAGTCGTATCGAAGCGCCCAGCGGAAAATAGCGAGCCGAGCGTTTCCGATATTCAGCTAGACGGAAAAAGCATAATTGACGGGTTTGTGCAGACTAGCGGAAATTATGAATACAGCGTCCTTATTAGCAACGGATCTGACATTCCGCAAATTACGGCAAACGGTGAGGGGAATTCAAGTGTTACGATCGTGCCGGTTGTTTCGGCTCCGTCTACCGCGAAGGTGATTGTGAAATCGGAGGATGGCAAGAAAACAACCGTTTATAACATTAATTTTAGCATCGAGGATGATGGAACGCCGCAGCCATTGAGCATGAAGCTAAACGGACCGGAAGCGGTGCAATCGCAGCAAACCTTTACGGTTGATTTAGGCTTGCAGCATGTTACGGCTCCGGTGCAAGCGCAGGACATCATCGTTCGTTATGATGCCGACAAATTCGAATTCGTTAAGGCAGACTCCAAGCTGGAACATGTTAAATTGATCGAAACCGTGTCAGGAACCTCTGGACAGTTACGGTTGATCGTGGTCAGCGAAGGGGCAGAGCATGCGATTCGTTCGGATGGTGCAATCATCGAGATGACTTGGCGGGCGAGAGCAACCGAGCAGCCAGTTTCAGGGAAAATCGATACAACGCAAGCAATTGTAAGCGATCCAGAGGGCATAGAAACAAATGCTGCGCAAGCTTCCCTTACCATTGATATTGCTCCGATCAACCTTCCGTCTAACCCGGATGTGAATGGAGATGGTAAAGTGAGCATCGGCGATCTGAGTATCGCAGCGGTTCATTATGGCAAGGATTCGACAAGTCCAGATTGGGCGCAGGCTAAGCGCGCGGATATCAATGGCGACGGCAAGATCGGCATTGAGGATCTTGCAGCTATTGCAACAAAAATTTTGGAGTAAGTGGCTTTGATTCAACAAAATCCAAACGGGGCTATCCGTGAAACGGTAGTCCCTATATGACTCATGAGAGGGGATTTAATGAAATGAGTATTGGAATAAATAGGATAGCCGCCAAAACAGCACTTTTATTATCGGTAATGATGACTTATTCCATTATTGCAAGCTATATCGTACCGACATCGGGCGGGCTGGGAATGAAGGTTTCTGCGGATGCCGCTGCACGAGCGGTAGTAGCCTCGCCCTCGGAGAACGATCTGTCGCTCTGGTACCGCCAGCCGGCTACTAGCTGGGAGACGCAGGCGCTGCCGATCGGCAACGGACATATGGGTGGAATGGTTTTTGGAGGCGTTGATCAGGAGCGCATTCAATTTAATGAAAAGACGTTGTGGAGCGGCGGTCCCGGTGCGGACCCGAATTATCAATACGGGATAAAAGAAGGCGCTCAAACGCATGTGGAGACGATTCGAACTTTGCTGAAGGAAGGGAAAATAAATGAGGCCAAAGCGCTGGTCGGCCGCATTACGGGCAACATGGGCGCTAATGATTCATCCTTCGGAGCTTATCAGGCATTTGGTGATGTGTTTCTGGACTTCAATAAGCAATCGACCTTTACTGTAACGGCCAGCTCGTCAAATCCGGCTTACGGCGAAGGGATTGAGAAGCTTACGGATGGGTCCGTCGATACGAAATGGTATTCCGGTGACGGCCAGCCGCCATTTTGGATTCAATGGCAGTACAGCGAGGCGAAGGTGATTGCTAGTTATTCATTTACATCAGCGAATGATGTAGTCAATCGCGACCCGAAAAACTGGACGCTAAAAGGCTCTAATGACGGCGTGCAATGGACGGTACTGGATACAAGGACCAATGAAGAATTTGCAAGCCGCAAGCAAACGAAATCGTACACGTTTACGAATAGTCAGCCTTATGTGTACTATAAATTTGATCTTGTAAGCAAGGGCGGAACGCAAATTCAAATGTCAGAGCTTAAGATGAACGACGGGGTAGGAGTACCAAACAATGTAGCTGATTACCGCCGTGAGCTGGATATTCAGAACGCAACGGCAAGCGTCTCCTACAAGCAAAATGATGTGCAGTATAAGCGAGAGTATTTTCTGAGCTATCCGGACAAGGTGATGGTTATGAGGCTGACGACGGAAGGGAACCATCCGCTCAGCTTTGACGTGCGCGTAACAGGCGCGCAGCCGTCCAATTCCGTTGCGGCTTCAGGGAATGACACCTTAGTTTTGAAAGGGTTGGTGCCTAGCAATAAGATGGGCTATGAAGCTCAGCTTAAAGTGAAAAACGAGGGCGGAACGGTTACCGCAAGCGGAGGAAAAATTAAAGTAGACGGGGCAAATGCAGTCACTATATTGCTAACTGCCGCTACGGATTACGCAAATAACTTCCCAACCTACAAGAGTGATATAACGCCTAAGGCGAAGGTTGAAGCAAATATGAGTGCAGCGGCAGCTAAAACGTATGAGCAGCTGCGCGCATCTCATCTCGCGGATTACAAGGAGCTGTTTGATCGTGTATCACTTGATTTAAACGGTGGAACACCTGAAATGTCTACCGATGAGCTGTTGAATAAATATAAAACGAACGCATCAGAGAGCGAGAAAAGAAGTCTGGAGGCTCTTTTCTTCCAATATGGGCGCTATCTATTGATTGCATCGTCGCGGGAAGGCTCGCTTCCGGCAAACTTGCAGGGCGTGTGGAATCAGGTGAACAATCCGCCTTGGAACAGCGATTATCATACGAACATTAATGTGCAAATGAACTATTGGCCATCTGAAGTTGTTAACCTAGCAGAGACGGATATTCCTTATATCGATTACATTGATTCGCTGCGTGAGCCGGGACGTGTTACGGCGAAAAAACAGCATGGCATTCAAGGAGAGGGCTGGGCCATTCATACCGTTAACAATCCATTTGGCTATACTGCTCCAGGCTCTGATTTTTATTGGGGCTGGTCGCCAGCAGCTAATGCATTTATGGTTCAGCAGGTGTGGGATCGTTATGCTTTCAGCGGCGATATCGACCTATTAAAAGGCCAGTTGTATGACATTATTAAAGAAACAACGCAATTTTGGCTGGAATATTTGGTAGAGGATTCGGATGGAAGCTTGGTGTCGTCCCCATCCTATTCTCCTGAGCAAGGTGATGTGGCAATCGGCGTGTCATACGACCAAGAGCTCATCTGGGGCTTGTTCACACAATTTATTGAAGCAAGCGAGCTTCTAGGTGTGGATGATAATTTGCGAGCGGAAGCTATCGAGAAGCGGAACAAGCTTTGGCTGCCGAAGGTCGGAAGCTGGGGACAAGTGCAGGAATGGAAAAACGATATCGACAATCCAAACGACCAGCACCGTCATATCTCGCATTTGATCGGCTTATATCCGGGCACGCTCATTAATAAAGTGGATACGCCAGATTTATTTGCAGCCGCAAAGGTGACTTTGAATGCTCGCGGCGATGGCGGAACAGGCTGGAGCAAGGCGAACAAAATTAATTTATGGTCGCGTCTGCAAGATGGCGACCGTGCGCATAAGCTGCTTGGCGAGCAGTTGAAAGGCAGCACCTTGCCAAATCTATTTGATACGCATCCTCCTTTCCAAATTGACGGAAACTTTGGCGCGACATCGGGCATAGCGGAAATGCTGCTGCAAAGCCATACCGGAACGATTGACCTGTTGCCGGCTATGCCTTCCGCCTGGGAGACGGGAAGCGTGAAGGGCTTAGTCGCAAGGGGCGGCTTTGAGGTAGCGATGGCATGGAAAGGCACAACGCTTAAGGAAGCGACAATTACATCAAAGCAAGGCAATGAGGCAAAAGTGAAATATAAAGATTTTGCTCAGCAAGGCTCCTTCGATATCGTTCGCGTGGGAGACAATAAACCAGTCAAGTATACCTTGAAAGACGGTGTCGTATCATTCGGCACAGAAGCAGGGCAGCAATACCGCTTCGTATCGCATGTGAAGCCTCCGATCTTGCCGATCAAAGTAGATGATCGCGACCAATCGATTGTGTATTCAGGGACATGGGGGCCTTACAATGATTCAGGCGATTATAAAGGTACGGAATCGTTTAGCAGCACAGCAGGCAGCTATGCGGAATTTACGTTCGCAGGCACAGAGATTAAGCTGATAAGCGCCCGTCAGGCGAACCATGGCTTAATTAATGTTTATATCGATGGTGAATTAGCGGCTGAAAATATTGATGGCTACGGGCCGGCTACATCAAAACAGCAAATTCTATTCCAAAAGGTTGGTTTGTCTAAAGGGACACATACGATAAAAGTTGTGGTGAATGGAACGAAAAACAACGCCTCATCTAATACGATAGGCATGATTGACGCCTTCGAGTATGTCCCATTTGACGAAGAAGCGGAACTTCCGACAACAGAACTAACGGGACCAACGTCCATAGTCAGCGGTAAAACGTTCACTCTAGGCATCGGCCTCAAAAGCGTTACACAGTCCGTCTATGCGCAAGATTTCAAGCTCAGCTATGATGCAGATCGATTCGATTTTGTATCTGCAGCAGCAGTTAAGGACGGCGTTCAGCTGCTGGAAGCGAAGCACAGCTCGCCCGGCGTTCTGCGGCTCATTCTAGCTAGTGTAGGTGCTGGTCATGCTGTGACTGGTGATGCAAAGGTGCTGGATATTGTTTTTAAAGCAAAGGAAACATCCCAAACTGCTGCAGGAAGCGTTGCAATTACTGCTGCCGAGCTTGGGGATGCAGAGGGAAGCGAGACGAGAATAGGTCTTGCCTCTATGGAGATTGAGGTTACGCCGGAAGTGAAAGGGAATTCTGAGGATGTTAACGGCGACGGTAAAGTTAGCATCGGGGATCTTGGCATTATTGCTAAACATTATGGCAAAAATTCAACTAGTCCAGACTGGGCTCAAATCAAGCATGCTGACATCAATGGAGATGATACAATCGATCTCATAGATCTTGCAGCTGTCGCTAAAAAAATGCTGGAATAACATTTTCAAAAAGGGGGAGATGCATGAGCTATTAGCATGCGTCTCCCCCTTCTATTAAAGAAGAGATGCAGATGAGAGCAATAAATATCAAAGCGACAACAAAAGACATCATTTAGATATGTTTACAAAGTCTATAAAATAAAGTGGCAGCTGGTATTTGAAGCAGCTAGAGATAGGCGGCAGTGATCTGGTATGCGAAATAAGTGAATAAGGGACGGTGATTTTAAGTTTGTAGTAAGGAGATACTCAAATATGGTTTAAAGGAGCTGTATCCATTGAAAAGAGCTGCATCAGCCATTCTTGCATTGATCCTGATGTTCACCATGCTTCCTGCGACGATAATGGCCAATGAACAACCCTTGGAGACAACTGATCCAAGCTTAGTATTTCGTGCCGAAAATCAGCAAATCTACAACAATAACTATACAAATCTGAACGATAAAGTGAGTGCGCTGAAAGGGCTGGAGGAAGGCACGATTATCGTAAGATTTCGTTATACAGGCACCTCGATTATGTCTTTATTCTCGCTTAGCAATAGTACTAAGGCTAACGGACATTTTCATCTTTACATTACCCCGGCAGCCATTGGCAGTGAAAACCGATTAGAAGCGCCGGGTCAGACAGCATCCAATACGCATGTCAAAGCGGATGTTGCCGTGAAACAGAATGAGGTTCATACGGTGGCAATGGTCGTAGACAAAAATCAGGGCTATAAATATTTCCTTGATGGAAAGCTCGTTAAAACGGACACGACATCGGCAAGAAAGTTTATGAGCAATGTTTTTGAACCTAATAGCGCGCAATTGGGGCGTACGGAAAGAGCTGCCGGCTCCAATCAATACACATTTAACGGCGAGATTGATTTTGCAGAGGTGTACAGCAAACCGATTGCCGACCAGGAGCTGATTGCCATTACAGGAGTAACGAATACAACTCAGGTTCAAAACCCTTTGCCTGAGGGTGCCTTGATTACAGAGCCTACTTCGGTATTTTATCCGGGCCTCTATGGTTCTAACGCTTACCGCATTCCTGCGTTATTGCAAACGGAAGCCGGGACGTTACTGGCAGGTATCGACAAACGGATTAATCATGGCGGCGATTCCCCGGCAAATATTGATATGCTCGTAAGAAGAAGCTTGGACAATGGGAAGACGTGGGAAGCTAACGGAGTTCTCATTAACGACTATCCTGGAAACGCATCCAATATTGATCAGGCATTGCTGCAGGATCGTGAAACGAAAAGAATCTTTTCTCTAGTTCTGGGCTTTCCCGATGGCGGAGGGTATCCGACGTCAGTGAAAGGCAGCGGCTTTAAGACAGTAAATGGAAAGCAATATTTGCTACTTAAGGATCAAAGCAATAACGAGTACACCGTTAGAGAAAATGGCGAGGTGTATGACAGCTCAAACGTTAAAACAACGTACAAGGTAGATCAGAAGCGAAACTTATATAACAACAATGTAAAGGTAAGCCATATTTTCTTGCCTGCTTCGCCATTAAAGCCGATCCGAACTTCTTATCTTGAGCTTTGGCACAGTGATGATGAGGGTCTAACGTGGGAAGGTCCGGTGGATTTGAATCCAGGGATGAAAGAGGAGTGGATGGCTTTCCTTGGAGCAGGACCGGGAACTGGCATTCAATTGACTAAAGGGGATAAAGCAGGAAGACTTGTTTTCCCAGTGTATTTCACAAATGAGAATAGCTCGCAAGCAAGCGCAGTCATCTATAGCGATGATCATGGCGTTACCTGGCATCGCGGCGAATCGCCTAATGAAGGGCGTATTGTGAACGGCGTTACTTTAAATGAAAGAACTTTTACAGGCAATGAGCTTACAGAATCACAGGTTGTCGAAATGCCGGATGGCCAGCTGAAGCTGTTCATGCGGAATTATTCGGGCTTTGCTCAAATCGCGACAAGCTTTGACGGCGGTGAAACATGGGATTCTGAGGTTGTGACCGAACGGGGTCTGCCTGCGGCTTACTGTCAAATGACGGCTATTCGCTATGACGGACAAATTGATGGGAAGGAAGCTGTTATTTTTGCCAGCCCTGGAAGCTCGTCAAGCCGAATTAACGGTACGGTCAAAGCGGGCTTGATCGTTGAAAACGGAAAGCATTCGAATGGCAGAACAAAATATGAGTTCGATTGGAAATATTCGCAGCTGGTGAAGGAAGGTCATTATGCGTATTCGAGTCTAGCGAATCTAGCAAATGGTGAAATTGGACTATTCTATGAAGGTACTGGAAGCGAGCAAATGAGCTTTATCAAATTTAATGAAAAATATTTGAAATGGCAGCGTCAAGTAAGCAGTCCTGAAGCTAAGCTAAATGCTATTGCGATTGATGCGCCTAAGCCAGACGGATATGCGGCAAACGATAAGCTGCGGATTAAAGCAGTATTTAATCATTTTATGATACTTAGCGGCGACAAAAGCTTAAAAGGTACAATCGGCGATAAGGCGGTCGATTTCCAATTAGCGAGCCAAAATGGCTCGGGCACCGAATTTATCTTTGAAACGGAGTTCCCTGAGCTTGCGCCAGGCTCTTATACGTTGAAGGCAGCGTTTGGAACGAATCTAAAAGCCTACAACGCTTTCGGAAATGCATTGAATACGCAAGCGGCTGAGAATAAGCTGGAAACGCAAGTCGTTTCAGGCAAAATTGAAGTGCAGGGTGCTTCGACTGAGTTAACGGGGGCAAGCGCAGCTGTATCCGGTGAAGCATTCAATATTCAATTAGGCTTGAAAAATGTAGCACAAAGCATATACGCACAAGACATTACGGTGCTATATGATGCTGCTGTCATGGAATATGCGTCTGTAAAATCTTTAATTAACGGTATTCAAATAATAGAAACGATTACTAGCGAGCCGGGCAAAATTCGCTTCATATTGGCTAGCACTGGTGCCGATCATGGCGTAACTGGAGATGCGAAATTGCTAGAGCTCAGCTTTAAGGCGAAGGATGTGACCGAAGCGGCTGCGGGTACGATAGAAGTCTCGACCGCTGTACTCGGGGATGAGCTCGGAGCGGAAACAGATGCTTCTCCAACGTCGATTAGCATCGAAGTGACTCCTGCTGCAACAGTAATACCTGGAGATATCAATGGCGATGACAAGGTTAGCATAGGCGATCTTGGTATCATGGCTGCTCATTACGGCAAGGATTCAACTAGTCCGGATTGGGAGCAAGCAAAACGCGCGGATATCAATAAAGACAACAAAATCGATATTGAGGATCTCGCAGCCGTTGCCAAAATCATTTTAGAATAATGAACGAAGGGTAGGCCACATGGCCTACCCTTTTCTAATAGGGATAAGGAATTAAGATTAGGACAAAAAACATCAACTTCACAACAAAAGATATCATGTGGTAACGCTTTTACAACTTATATAATGAAAAAACAGATTGGATGAAAACAGCTAGAGTTCGTAGGATTTTGACAAAGAAAGCCTGAACGATACTTTAAGGAGGATTACACGAAATGGGGAACAAGTTCAAAAAAAGAGTAACATTTGGTATGGCGCTATTTTTAGTGCTGCTAGCTCTATCTGGCTGCGGCGGCAACGGAAACAATAAACCAGCAGAAGCGACTGACAAGCCGACAGATGCTCCGAAGACTGAAGAGACTGCGAAGCCTGCAGAGGAGCCGAAAATTTCAGGGGATTTTGAAATTCAATATTTCGTCGGCGGATATGGCGATGCATGGTGGAAAGAAGTTATCGGCGAGTTTCAGCAAAAGTACCCAGATCTGAAAATCAAGGAATCTGCTGGTTCCCAAATCAATGAGCAAATGAAGCCGCGCTGGATTCAAGGCAATCCGCCGGATGTCGTCTACATTGATGGTGCGGGATCAAATGAAACACAGATGGTTCAAGATGACCAGTTGATGGACATCACGGATTGGGTGAAGCAAGCGAATAATGTTGACGGTGAAGCGCTTGTCAGCAATTTGATTGCTGGTCCTCAAGATTTTGGCGGCAAAAACTATACGATTCCAATGGTATTCGGTTCGTGGGGAACGTTCTACGACGCTGCTCTCTTCAAAGAGAAGGGCTGGGCGGTGCCAACGGATTGGGAAAGCTTCTTGGCGACAAGCGAACAAATTAAAGCAGCAGGCATTAACCCTTACATTCACACAGGCAAATATCCTTACTACATCGTTGGCGGTTTGCTTAACTCTGGTTTTGTTTCCGAGAATGGCGACAACCCTCAAATCCTGAAGGATCAGGAAGCGGCTAAAGAAGGTTCTTTCAACAATGATGCCGTTAAGAAAACATTAGCTAAGCTTGTTGATATGCGCGATAAAGGCTACTTTGACAATGCTTCCTTCGGCATGAATCATACGGATTCGCAAATGCTGTTCTTGCAGCATAAGGATGCTATGATTCCGAACGGCTTGTGGCTGGAAAATGAAATGAGCAAGGACACGCCTGAAGGCTTTACATTCGGATTCATTCCGTCGGTTATGCAAAATGCAGGTGGTAAATATGTAGCGATTCCATACACGAGCAATATCGCGATTGCGAAAAAAGCTAAAAATCCAGAAGCTGCAAAAGCGTTCATCGAGTTTATCTTCACGAAAAAAGCAGCAGTTCGTTGGGCGGAAATTACAGGCGCTCTCATGAACGTGAAAGCGGATTTGGAATCATCCAGCGCAAGCAACGTGGTAAAAACAGCAATGAACTATTTCAACGGCGGTGACACGATCGTAGCACCGGTATTCAAATTAAATGCTGACCTTGAGCAAGCGCAAAATGATGCAACGATCGCTTTGCTGCAAAAGACGATTACACCGGATGAGTGGATCGATCGGATGGAGAAAGCAGCTGCGAAAGCCCGCTAATAGCTTCACCTCTCTTCATTCCAACAATCAGAGGGACGCATGTTCCTCTGATTGTTCTTTCAAATCATAAGGGAGGCATAGGATCATGGTTTCGATAACGAAGAAACAGAAAAATACGAGCGCAAGAAGCCGAACGCTGTTTATTGCAAGCTTTCTGCTTCCTACCTTAGCCTTGTTTTCATTATTTACGATCTATCCACTGCTCCGCGGATTGTATTTAAGCTTCTTTGACTGGTCCGGCGGGTCGGAAACGATGAATTTTATCGGAATTGATAATTATAAGGAGCTATTCGCCGATTCGATTATCCCGACAGCGATCAAAAATGATTATTTCCTCATCTTCTGGAAGGTCATCCTAATCATGCTGCTGGCTACTTTCTTTGCGGTTGCCTTAACGCGGTTAAAGCTTAAGGAATATGGCTTGTACCGTGTCATCTTCTTCTTTCCGAACATCATATCCGTTGTCGTTATCGGAGTATTATGGAGCTTTATTTATAACCCGACGCTTGGTTTTCTGAATGCGTTCCTCTCCTTATTTACCGACAACCCTGTATCAACAAATTGGCTAGGCTCTCCGAATCTTGCTATATGGTCGCTGCTGCCGCCAAGCGTATGGGCAGGAATTGGCTTTTATATGCTGCTTATCATCGCATCGATTCTTGCCATTCCTAGCTCCTTGTATGAAGCGGCAGGCATAGACGGTGCTAACGAATGGCAGCAGTTTAAGAAAATTACGCTGCCGCTCATTTGGGAGCAATTCAAGACGTCCATTATTCACATCGTGATTACGACGCTTAATGGCTCATTCATTATCGTCAAGCTAATGACGGAGGGCGGTCCCGATAATCAGACGCAGGTTCTAGGCTATTATTTGTATCAAATGGGCTTCAAACAATATCATCTCAGTTATGGGGCAACCATTGGGGTTCTGATCTTAGTATTATCGCTAGTTACAACCTTGATTCTGAGCCGAATTCTTCGTCGGGACACTATAGAAATGTAATGAGGTGAACAAATGAATGAGCTTGCAACCAAAAAGCCGCTGCTATTCCTATCGAAATCAGTAGTTCGTCTATTGCTTCTGCTCTGGACGCTGCTAGTCCTATACCCGGTCATTTGGACATTTTTAACCTCATTGAAGGATAACAAACAGGTTATGCAGGGGAAGCCGTGGGATATACCAACGCTGTTTCACTTTAAAAATTACGCAGAAGTATGGAGCCGGGCGCATTTTGGCGACTATTTCTTCAATTCGATTATGGTCACTGTCGGCAGCATGATCGTGTCATTGGTATTGGCCGCGACAACGGCTTACATATTGGCTCGATATAATTTTAGGGGAAGAGGCACGCTTTTCTTTGTGTATGTCGCCTCGATGATGATTCCGACAACGCTTGGATTAATCCCGTTATTTTTTCTGCTTAGCGATCTTCATTTGTCGAATTCTTTATTTGGCCTAATGCTCGTTTATTCGGTCGGCACAATCGGCATTCTCCCATTCGCTATCTTTTTCTTGGTGGGCTTCTATAAGACGCTTCCAAAGGAGCTGGAAGAGGCTGCGACCATAGATGGCTGCTCGAATTACGGAATTTTCTTCCGTATTATGCTTCCGTTATCGAAGCCGGGACTAGTGACCGTAGGCATCATGAACGCTTTAACCGTCTGGAATGAGTATATTATGGCAACTGTTCTGATCAATGATCCCGAGAAATATACCGTCCCTGTTGGGATTGCGATTATGCAAGCAGAGATGCAGTACAGGACGGAGTGGGGTCCTTTATTTGCAGGATTAGCGATCTCGATGATCCCCGTTATTCTCATGTATGTGATCTTTCAAAGGCAAATCACGGGCGGACTTACGGCAGGCGCTTTGAAGGGTTAATGCAAAGCGCTGCCGCCGCCCATCCACAAAGCATACGTATTCATCCGCAGAGTCAGCTAAAGAGACATTGGAGGCGATGGAATCGCCCCAATGAACTCTAGGGATGTTCACAACAAGATCTCCGGAAATCGTGAAGGAGGTTTTTTTTATGCCCAAATGAGCGCATTTAGCTTAAAAATAATGAAAAAACGAAAAGGGAGGAAATAAGCAAATGTCCAGAAAGACGATTAGCCTGCTAACTGCACTCTTTATGCTAACTACTGTATTTTCAAACCTGGTGAGTTACGCCGCAACATCGAATGATGCCTCGACCATGGCCAACGATGGCCGTTATGAGGTTTATCCGCTGCCTCACAATCAAACCTATCAAGGCTCCAGCTTCACAATTACGGATGAAGTGAACCTCGTTATTGAGGATGCGATTGATGCACCAACGACTAACTTTATTTCTAGCATTTTAGCAGCAAAATCTATTGATGTAACTCGTTCGGAGTCGATTGTATCTGACAAAACGAATATTCTTATCGGCACAAGAAACTCGAATGGTAATGTAAGCGATTTTTTTAATCAAAATGTCGCGTATGATGCTGAAATTTTCAAAAAAAATGACGCTTACGTTTTGGATATAGACCAAAAGCCATCGCAGGCTGGAAGCATCGCAATATTAGGGGCGAATACGGATGCCGCTTATTATGGGCTTGCGACCTTGAAAATGATTTTTGACCAAATGGCTGCAAAAAGCATTCAAAAAGTGAAATACGAAGACTATTCCGACGCGAAGTGGCGCGGATTCATCGAAGGGTTCTATGGATTTCCGTGGACGCATGAGGATCGTATGAGCTTAATGCAATTTGGCGGTCAATTTAAAATGAACTCCTATATTTTTGCGCCAAAGGACGATAAGTATCATAATTCCGCTTGGCGAACACTTTACCCGGCAAATGAACTTACGAAAATCAAAGAGCTTGTTGATGTCGGCCATGCATCTAAAACGCAATTTGTATGGGCGATCCATCCCGGCTTCAACATGATCAATTGGAATAATTACGACGCTGAGCTGCAAACGCTGCTTGCTAAGCTGAACCAGCTTTACAGCGTGGGCGTCCGCCAATTCGGCCTGTTCATGGACGATATCAGCACCTCGCAATCTTTGACCGACAAGGACAAACATGTGAAGCTGATTACGGATGTCGCTAATTGGGTCAAATCAAAGGGTGATGTCAAATCATTGATCTATTGCCCGCCCTTTTACAATCAAGGCTGGACCGGCGAGACGGGCAAGCCTTACCTGCAAGCATTAAGGAACGTTCCGGAAAATGTAGAAATTATGTGGACGGGAAGAGGCGTTGTTGGAACGGTAAACACAACAGATATGCAGTGGCCGAAGGACGCTCATGGCAGAGATCCATATGTGTGGCTGAACTGGCCAGTTAACGACTATAAGGATTCGAGACTGCTGCTCGGCAAGGCGGAAGTACTCAAACCGGGCACGCATAATATTTCCGGTGTTGTATCCAACCCAATGGGGCATGCTGAGCTATCCAAAATCGCATTGTTCGCGGTTGCGGATTATACATGGAACGTGGATGACTTCAACAGCGACGAGAGCTGGCTGAACTCATTCGATTACGTTGCGCCGGAGGCTGCAGCGGAGCTTAAGACGATCGCGTATCATCTGAGCGATCCATCACCAAGCGGGCATGGACTGGTGCTTGGGGAATCAGAAAATATAAAGGCTGATCTAGAGCTGTTTTTAAGCCGATTCGCGAGCGAGCAATCCGTTGAAGAGGTGGGACAGCGATTAGTTACTGAGTTTAATCATGTGCTGCAGGCCATCTCATCGTTTAGAGAAAAAAGTCAAAATGCGAATATGGTTGAGGAAATTAACCCATGGCTGGATGGCTTGCGTTATGTCGCTCAGTCAAGCAAATCGGTCATCCAATCGGCGATTGCGCTTCAGAAGGGAGACCTCAGCTCAGCTTGGGAAGGATTGGCTAAAGCGACAAATGCGATGTCGGAATCGAAGAAGGTTACGATTAAGAAATTAAACTTTCCCGATGTAACGGTAGAAGCAGGAGCTAAGCGTCTGGTCCCCTTTGCAGAACAGTTAATTGCTAAGCTGGATGCGCAAATTTATACGGCGATTGATCCTGAATTTGTTATTCCGATGGCAATGACCTCCTATGGTTCACCATCCGGCTTAAACAAAATGATAGATGGGGACAACACGACATCGATCTATTTCCAAACGCTGCAAAAAAACGGCGACTGGTATGGAATCGATTTTGGCAAAACGATTAAGGTTCAAGATATTGCGATCACGCAGGGCAGAACGGACACCGATCATGATATTTTCCAAAGAGGAATCTTGGAATATTCGAGTGACAAGCAGGCTTGGACAGCTATTGGCGAGGAAAGATCCGGCTTTAAGATCGTTGCTAACGAGCTTGATTTGGAAGCAAGATACGTTAGATACCGTTTGACACATGCAGGAATTCCTGGAGGAAAGCCTGACTTGTGGACAGCTGTTAGGGAGTTTACGGTTAATGCGGGCAAAGGAAAAGCAGTCGTTTATACGAATGTGGACGGACTGAAGCAAACAGGCGTCACCGCATCTGAAGCATCTATCATTGGGCTAAATAGTCTGAGCCAAGTTACGCTTGAACCATCACAGTATGTAGGGATTAAACTGCCGACTATCGAGAAGATCTCAAATATTTCGATAGAGAGCAGCACGACAGAGGCAGTGCTTGAATCATCGGAAAATGGCGTTGAATGGAGCGCGGTTACGTCTGGCGGACCTTATAACAATGCCGCATATATCCGATTAATCAATAAAGGGAATGACTCCATTTCATTTGATTTAAGCCGCTTAACGATAAAGCTGAATAAGTTCTCCGATCCTGTAGTTACTCATAATTATGAGAGCGTCTATCAAGGAAATCTGCAGGATATTTTTAACGGAAAGCTAGAAAGCAAAGTTTGGTTCGGTGGAGAACAAAGGCTTGGCAAATATGTTCAAGTGGACTTGGGCGGGATCGTTAATGTGCAAAATGCAGCTGGTGTGATCGGCGATGGAGAAGGAGATTATTTCCGAAAAGGCGATCTTCAGATCTCCGTTGACGGCAAGACATGGGAAACGATTCACAGCTTTAACAATCCCAATGACCGGAGCTTGAATTTCCCTGAGCATGAGGTTCCTTATCGGTTTAAAAGAGTACAGGTGGATAACAAACCAGCTAGATACGTAAGGCTAATTTCTACTGTAAATGATTCCACGTGGCTTGCGTTAAATGAGATTATCATTAATGAAGGATTGCCAAACGCAGGAAGAGAAAATGCTTCTATTCAAGCAAACCCGCAAGGGCTGCTCGGAAATGAAGCAAATCAAGCCATTGACCATAAGCTGTCGACTTTCTATGCGCCAGTATCTGCATCAGGCTCAGGCGTACTGAATTATAAGCTATCGAATGAAACCGAGCTTGGCAGCGTCATTATTATGCAAAGCCCGCTCGCAATCTCGAATGCGGAGGTTTCGATTCGAGACAGCAAAGGCTGGCATCAAGCGGGTACATTGTCACAGTCGTACAACTTGATTGATACGTCTAAGTATACGAATGTGCTGGAAGTTAAGCTTGCTTGGAATGGGGCTGTAATGCCATTGATTCACGAGATGATACCGGTAAAAAGAACGGGTGGAGTGGTGACTCCTGAAGGAGCATACACAGAGCTGACGGGTGCCGCTTCTGTCGCCGGAGGCCAGCCGTTCACTGTGCAGCTCGGCTTAAAGAGTGTGACAGAAAGCGTCTATGCGCTTGACATTAACCTGGAATATGATTCGAGTACGCTTGAGTTTGTAACCTCGAATTCACTGAAAGATGGAGTCACCCTGCTGGATTCTGTGAACGATACACCTGGGCAAGTTCGGATGATTATGGTTAGCGAAGGTTCTGCTCATGCCATTACAGGAGATGCACAGCTATTAGAGCTTGTATTTAAAGCTAAGACAGTGACAGAAACGAAAGATAGCAGCATAGCGGTATCCAAAATGATCATGGGTAATGATCAGGGAACAGAGACGGAGGCGAAGGTCTCAAACTTCCGTCTTCAAGTAACAGCGGCGCCTGCAGGCATTCCTGGAGACGTAAACCATGATGGTAAAGTGTCGATCGGCGATCTTGCTTTAGTCGCTGCGAACTACGGCAAAGATTCAGCTAGTCCGGATTGGGAGCAAGTGAAGCACGCAGATGTAACAAACGACGGTATCATTAATATCGACGATTTGGCACTGTTAGCGAGAAAAATTATAGAGTAAGGGTACTTGCTGAAGGAGCATTCCGTAATCGGGATGCTCCTTTCTCATTTAGTCCCATGTATGAATGATCTCATTTAGCACAAGTTATAAGCATCAAACAGGAGGTGTTTTGTAGTGAACAAATATTTAAAACCAGTTATGACTTCAGCTATGGTGCTTGCATTTAGTTTTTCGATAGCGGCGTGTGGTACTTATCATACTGGAAATCAAAAAATGATGAGAGTTAAAAATGATATGCATCGTCTTGAGAATAAGGCCGAGAATAAAATCGTCCCTTACGGCACTACTACGACTGATCGAAGAATAAACAATTTGGATAACAGAGCGTATGGTGTGGACCCATTAACGAATACGGCTACTCCTTATGGTACGACTAATCCTTACGGTACTAATCATACGTATGGGGTAGACGGAGTTGATGGAATCGATGGAACAGTAAATAGAAATGATACCCGAATGAATAGTACTCATCCTGCAAAAAATGAAAACCAATTAGCTAATCGTGCTAATAAGGTTAGCGGTGTGAAAAAAGCGACGGTCGTTATTCATAATAAAGATGCAATCGTAGGTATTGATTGTGACAATATGGGTAAAAAAGCAATTATTGAGAAACAAGTGTATGCTGCTTTAAAAGGTCAATATCCACAGTACAACATTCATGTAACATCGGATCAAAACATGCATAAAAAAATTCAAACGATGAACACTAGCATAACAAATGGTCATCCATTGAAGACATTAGGCAATGATGTAACCATTATGATTAGAGATATCGGTAACGCGTTAACCGCTCCTTTGCGTTAATAAATCGTTGCAGACGGCAGCTCCTTGGGAGCTGCCGTTACACTCTAACCATACATATCGATAAGCTGCTAGGAGGAAATTTGTTGTTAATCAGTAAGCGTGGCCTACTATTGCTGCTCGTGCTCGTGTTCTTAGCGGGATTCTCTAATCCGGATAGACGGGATCGTTCTTTTTATGAGAAGAGGGGAGAAATTGTATGGGAGGTTCCAACGGAAGACAAGAAAATTGCCTTGACCTTTGACGATGGTCCTTATCCGGAAACAACGGAAGCTATACTTGATTTATTGAAAAAATATAATGCGAAAGCAACGTTCTTTGTGTTAGGCAACAAGGTTAAACGTTATCCAGAGACGATTAAACGAGAGATCGCAGAGGGACATGAGGTAGCAAATCATACGTTTAATCATGTTTATTTCTTGAAGTCAATCAGCCAAGCGACCATTCGTGATGAAATTGTACAAACAGAAAATGCACTAGAGGCATTAACAGGTAAAAAACCGCTGTTATTTCGCCCGCCCGGAGGCTACTACAATGAAAAAATGATTCAAGTTGCCAAAACATTAGGTTATACAACGATTTTGTGGTCATGGCATCAAGATACGAATGATTGGAGAAGCCCGGGCGTAAACAAAATCGTAAACAAAGTGTTAAATAATGCGAGAAACGGTGATATCGTACTGCTGCATGATTATATCCCAGGTTCTCAGCAGACAGTCAAAGCTTTGGACACGATTTTGTTCGAGCTGGATAAAAGGGGATTTGAATTCGTAACGGTAACGGAATTAATGAAGTCAACGACAAGCATCGAGTCTAAAACCGAGGATAACGGCAACATTTTGGAGCAACCATGATATACAATAATGAAAGCTAGTCTGCTGAATAGCGGCCTAGCTTTTTTGAAATAATTCATCATATACTTTATCGATAAAAATATATAAAATATAGTTATTAATAGGTTGGAGGTTACTTATGATCATATTCGATGAACTAGGCGGTCAGCCTGGGATACGTAAAATAGTTGAATCCTTTTATCCAAAAGTACAGAAGGACCCTTTATTGGCGCCTCTATTTCCGCCGGACCTCTCTTCGGTTATGGATAAGCAGGAATTGTTTTTAAGTCAATTTTTCGGAGGGCCAGACTTATATACAGAGCAAAATGGTCATCCAAGAATGCGGGCTCGCCATATGCCGTTTACAATAACGACAGAACATGCTGAAGCATGGTTGTCTTGTATGAGCCGAGCACTTGAAGAAACCGTTGAATCAGAGCCGCTTCGACAAGCAGTCTTAGAAAGATTGAAAGTATCTGCTCATTTTTTCGTTAATTCATAAAATGATTGCAATTATATGTAACGATTATTGGTAGGTGATAAGGTATGACCGATATAGAACAAGGACAGCTTTCAACTAGAGAATATATTGTTCAGCTTCTAAAGACGAAAGGCAGCTTAAGCACAAAGGATCTAACTGAAGAGTTAGGAATTACCGTCATGGCTGTCAGACGTCATATCCAATCGTTAGAAAGAGATAATCTCATTTCCTCGAAGACGATAAGACAATCAATGGGTAGACCTACAGCGGTTTATTGCTTAACGGAGCACGCCGATGGTTTTTTTCCGCGAAAATATGATACGTTAACGCTTGAATTGCTAGATGAGCTTACTGAACAATTAGGCACATCAGCTGTGGAGTCGCTATTTGAGGGTCGTAAAAATAAAATGATTAAAAAACACGAGTCGAAAATGCAGAGCAAAGCTCTTGAAGATCGAGTGATGGCACTTGCAGAAATTCAAAACGAGAACGGTTATATGGTGGAATTGGAAAAGATCGATGATGAACAATTTATATTAACAGAAAATAATTGTCCCATTGAGCAAGTGGCGACCAAATATCAGCACGCCTGCCAATGTGAGCTCAAGTTGTTTGAATCGATGCTGGGTGATGTAGAGGTTTCAAGAACGGATTGTCTTGCTAAGGGCGAACGAAGATGTACTTATTCCATTAAAAAGAGAAAAAAACAAGAACAGTGAGAGGTTATTAATATCTCACTGTTCTTGTTTTTTTGCTGATAACGATAATTCGGATAACTGCTAAAGCTTTAAGTTACTGCTATGACCAGGGGAAAGCTTGGCGGTTGGATCTAAATAAACCTTCGCGTTGTTAATTGCAGTAGGGGCTTCGCCTAATCCGACAGCTATGAGCTTGATTTTTCCTGGATAGCTTGTAATATCACCTGCTGCAAATATCCCTTTAATACGCGTCTCCATTCGAGTATCAACAACAATGGAACCATTCTCAATTTCCAATCCCCATTCTAAAATCGGACCAAGTGATGAGATGAAACCAAAATTAACGATGAGAGCGTCGCAAGCAATGTCGCGTGTTTCACCTGTTTTGTGAGCAGTAATCGTTATTTTCTCGATATGGTCTTCTCCATGCAGTGCTGTAATCTCCGCTGGCGTAACGACATTTACGTTTGATTTCATCAGATTTTCAACGCTATGCTCATGAGCACGGAATTTGTCCCGTCTGTGAATGAGTGTAACCTCTTTTGCGATGGGCTCAAGCATCAGCGCCCAGTCAACTGCAGAGTCTCCGCCTCCATTAATGATAACGCTTTTGCCGCTATATTGATTTAAGTCTTTGATAAAATATTGCAGGTTCGAATTCTCAAACTGTTTTGCTTCTGGAAGCTCTAACCGACGCGGTTCAAAAGCGCCTACACCTCCAGTAATAATAACTGACCTGCTATAGTGTGTGCCTTTGTCAGTGACGATTTCAAAATGATGCTCGTCCTTCTTAATAACGTGATGAACTTTCTCTTCGAGGCAAATTTGCACAGGGAAATGGTTCATTTGGATTTTTAAATTATTTACAAGCTGCTGGGCAGTCACCTTAGGGAAGCCAGCAACATCATAGATATATTTTTCCGGATATAAAGCGGCCAGCTGCCCGCCAAGCTGAGGCATACTGTCAACGATTTTTACGCTTGCTTGACGCATACCTGCATAAAATGCAGCGAACATCCCCGCAGGACCGCCTCCAATAATCGTTATGTCTGTAAATTGATCAGGTTGTTCATGTATCATGTAAAGCTCTCTCCTTTATTATATATAGTATACTAAAATATATAATAAATTTACCTTATTCAATCGAGGGAGTCAATGTGGACAATGTTGTTTAATAGGTTAGTTCGTATTATTGTTCCTTTTGAACTTTTTTCTCAGGGCATATACGACTAACAACAATAAAGGGAAAAGTATACTGTACGTGAAGTCCATAAGTGGCCAGTATGTAGATAATACTTTATTGAAGTAGGTTATATTGGGAGCCATCACAATTGATAATACAACCAGCACCATGCCCGAAGGCAAGGTTAAAAACCGATATTCTCTAAGTCTTAACACCTGAGCGAATCCCAAATTGAATACATAAAAATAAAGGGTTATCTTGAAATAGGTCGTGATAAACCACATAATAGCCAATAGCGCCTCAACTCTTTCCAGAAATCCTCCAATATTTATTTTTTTGGCTACGGAAAAACTGGGATATAAGTTTCGCGCAACAAGATCCGCGTCAAGTACGAGAACGCAAAGAGAGATTAGCGTTATTAATATGATTCCTCCTATCAGAGCTCCCAATATGGAGCTTCTTGTTATCTGACTAGTCTGATTCACATAAGGAAATATCATTAATAAAACGACAAGTTCCGCGAAGGGGAAAGCAATGGATGTAATAGATCCGCGTATTACCGGCTTTACTCCATCCTCAAAGACCGGCAGCAAGTTATGTATATCCGCTTGAGGAGATAGAAAAAGGACGAACATCAGAAAAAATAAGATAAACCAGGGGAATAATATTTCCGCTGCACGCGATAAAGTTTCAATCCCCAATCTTACCCCCATAACAATAATAGTTAGAAATAAGATACTAATAGCTTGAACAGGGGTTTCCGGCATGATATGTGTTGTCATAAAATCACTAATTTCCCTGAGATGTGCCGCGACAGAGATGAAGGGATAAGCCAAAAAAAATAGAGATGCGGCTATTCCAAACCATCTGCCCAAAATTTTTTCATTGTATTCAACTATAGTTAAGTTTGGATGGAGCCTGCCAACAATCGTAAATAGATAAACGATCAGCAGGCCAATGGCCAATCCTATTATAGTGGATATCCACGCATCCTGTTTGGCTTCAATTGCAGGTACGGACGGCAAAACCAAGATTGCATCTCCAATCGTATTTAGAGCAACAAGTATGGTAAATTGACGTATTCCGATTTTGCCTTTTTCGAGCATCTCCGTTGACTTCCCTTCTGAACCGTTCGATTGTCTCCCCAAGCCGAGCCTAGCTCATTTCGTGATTGTTCTTTTTTTTCGTATGATAGCCACGCCTAACAACAATAGCGGTAGAAGAAGCCCTATTGTTAGCAAATGAGGAGTCCAAGCTTCCATACTCGCTGTCCGTTCATATGTAACATTGGGGTACATGATTAAAGAAGTGACCACTAATATTATGCCTAACGGCAATGAAAGCGGCCGGTATTCTTTTATATTGAACGTTTGCGCAAGTCCTAATACAGAAGCATAAAAATAATGTGTAATTTTGAAATAGAGAGTAATAAACCATAGTGTAGCGAGTATGGCTTCTATATGTTGAATAAAACCTCCCACGTTGATTTTTCTCGCTAACACATAACTTGGATACAACTGCCTTTCCGAATTGTCAACACCAAGTACTAGAATACATAAAAGAGTAATGATTAATAGAACAACTCCACCCATAATATGTCCTGCAAAGAAAGCTTTTGCTGCTTGTTTCGGTTGATTAATATGGGCAGGATAAATCATTAATAGACTGATAAGCGGCAGTGAAGAAAAATTTAAAATCAATAAAGTAGATGATATTATCGGTTTTATCCCCGTCTCCAAAACAGGCTGCAGTTTTAGAAAATCGATTTGAGGAGAAACAAAAAGGATAAGAGTAATAAATAGGATAATAAACAAAGGAAATATTAATTCGGCTGCACGTGTGATCGTTTCAATTCCGAGACGTACCCCTTGAACGATAATTAATGTAAAAATAATTAGAATCGTTTCAATAGGTGTTTCAGTCATGATCTGTGTGGTCAGAAAGTTTCCTAAAAAAAACAAGAGAGCCGAAGCGGCAAGAAGAAAACTAAAACTTATAATAAAAGAAACGAATTTACCCAACCATTTTCCTAACAGTATTTCATTTATTTCAACCAACGTCTTCGAGGGAAACCGGGCACAAAGGGTGTTATACAACCATATAAGCAATAATCCGATCAGTATTCCAACGCATACGGGAATCCAAGCATCTTGTTTGGCATTAAAAACTAGACCTGATGGTGCGTTTAAGATCGCACTCCCAATTGTAAATAAAGTTACGACGATTATAAATTGACTCGTCGATATTTTCTTATTCCCCTGCATGGACTTTCACCCTTTTCATTCAACGCTCACAAACATGATGTACCTGATGCATAAACGCTCATGCTATGGAGGGCGATTCTTCCTTATTTCAAGGCGCTCTCTAAGAAATCACTAAACGGTCGGTAAATGACGGTCAACCAGTCGAGGGGGTTCGGAAGCTTAACATGTAAACTCAATGATATGCTTAAGCCGATTCCTATTACGAGCAAGGCTGAAAATACCCACAGTTCCTTTATTAACTGCTTTCTGAATAGCGCAGGGGCTTCGAATATGAAGATGGCGGCGGCTGCCGCGAGAATTCCTAAGATCGCCCACATGCTCGACTACTCCTTCATTTCATGCAGGAAAGAATTCGATACGGTCCCTAAACGACGTGTGTTTATATCCGCATTCACACTTACCTGCAAATCGTTGGTAAAATACTGGTCCCAATCTTTTTTCAACTTCGCCCATGCCTTGGGATCGGCACGATGAATAGCTTCACCGAATCCGAAAATGTCGACTTTATACTTCTTTTGTACAGTTTCGATCGTTTGTTTGATTATATTCTCAACTTTTTGATTCGCTATCTTATCCAATTCGGCTATCGTCTCCGGCTTCGTTAAGTCGACATTGCATCCCACATCCTGCACATTTTGTTCGATTCGAATATCGATATCAATTTTGGGATGACCGTTTTCAACTTTTCCTTTCACTTTTGTTTCCGAGCGGATCACCTCGTTCGATATTTTACCTCCGCCGGGACATGCTATAACACCGACGGTTCGTTCCACTTTATTGTTGATATAGCTGTACCCTTTGCTTTCCTTTTCGTTAAGCCAGCCAAGTAGTTTATCTTTTTTAAACACTGTGATTCCCGTGTATATCAAATTAGCGGGAGAATCGATTTTTTCCAAATTTTTATTGCTTGCGCCTTGTTTACGATCGCCCTTAATCTGGATGGTGCTCAATACCGGATGTTTTCCTTCACTAATGAGATCAGAAACCAACTCATCCAAATGGGTGGTAGCGGTCGGTGCCCAAATTTTATTAGAGACCTCAAGCGATTTAAACATTTTGTTCGCCGGGAGTTTTTCCAAGGGGGTTAAGAACCCCAATACTTCTCTTGCTGTCGATCCCTTCGATACAGCAATGTAAAAGTCCGTTCGGAACTCGTAGTACCTCGACATAAAGTCAAGCGTATCGCGGATGCCTTCCCTCGCCAGCTGTTCCCCTAAAATAAGCATCCGAGTATGCGAAAAATAGAGTTGCCTTGGGACAACCGTTGCCATTCTTCTGACGGCCTGAGACACCGTTTCTCCTCTCGCATTATACATCACGGACGGCGTTCGACCGCTGCTTGGTTTCTTTGAGGATACTTCACTCGGATCGATGACTTGGACGGAAACCTCATATTTGCCCCCTACTTTATCAATACCGATAGCTCCCACAATGGCGAGATCATTGAGCTCACGGCGACTCCAGCATCCGGTCACAAACATCAGCAGGATAAGAACAAAAGATAACAAGAACGTATTTCGTTTCACGGTACAACTCCTTCTTAAAACATTCGACCCTCATTCTCGCGGTTTTGGTTTCGGAGGCGGAGTATTTTTTCCGCGATTCACATTCGTCTGATTGATGAGGCGAGGGCGGGAAAATAGGGCCCACCATGGCAACCGGATAACAGCATCCTTTTGATCAACAGGTATCATCGGAGCAAAAGGACTCATATAGGGAACCCCAAACGTGCGAAGACTGCACAGATGGAGCACAATTGCAATGATTCCGACAATAATTCCAAACAACCCAAAGGAAGCGGCAAGCGCCATCATCGGGAACCGAAGAATACGGAAGGCGTTGGACATGCTGTAGGAAGGAAATACAAAGCTGCTAATGGCCGTTATGGCGACAACGATGATCATCGCTGCAGATACAATTCCCGCCTCTACGGCCGCCTGTCCAATGACCAAAGTTCCGACGACCGATACCGCAGGACCAATCGTTCTTGGCATGCGAAGACCGGCTTCCCGTAAGATCTCGAAGGCTAGTTCCATGACCAGCACCTCGATGATGGCGGGAAAGGGAACACCTTCCCGCTGTGCCGCCAAACTGAGCAGCAGAGGCGTGGGCAGCATTTCCTGATGAAACGTCGTAATCGCGACATATAGTGAAGGAGCCAGTAACGAGATCATCACACCGACGTAGCGAAGGATTCGAACAAGGCTGCTGATATCCGCACGCTGGTAATAATCTTCCGCGGCGTGTAAGAAGGAAATAAACAAAGCCGGGACGACTAGAACGAATGGGGTTCCATCTACCAGAATGGCGATTTTTCCTTCCAACAGCTCGGCTGCAATGACATCCGGGCGTTCCGAATTGTAAACGGTCGGAAAAGGAGTGAATGTTTCGTCTTGAATCAATTCTTCGATATAGCCGCTTTCCAGGATACTATCGATGTCGATCCGGTCCAAACGCGTGCGAACTTCTTCGACCACTTCTTCACTCGCTATTCCTTTGATAAACATTATTGCTACATTGGTTTTGGTCACCCGTCCGATTTGTTTGGTTTCTAACCACAGATTCGGGTCTTTAATTTTACGCCTAAGCAAGGCGGTATTCGTGCGCAGCGTTTCGGAGAACGCTTCGCGCGGTCCGCGAATGACGGATTCGGTCGAAGGTTCGGTTACCCCGCGGTCTTGCCAGTCCTGTGTACAGGCCGCTACTCCTATCGCATGCCCGTCCAGCAGGAAGACGACCTCTCCGGACAAAACCGAATGGCATAACGTATCAAAATCAGTAACCTCTTTGATATCGCCGATCGTGAGGGCGTGGTTCTTCAAAGCTTGTATGGCTTCCGGGGGCGACGAAAACTGCTCCGACGCACCAGTATCCAGCATCACCGATTCCATTATAAAATCGTTGATCGCTTTTTTATCCGCCAAGCCATCGGTATAAAATACCCCCAACAGCTGATTTCCGGGTTTGATTTGAACCTCGCGGACAACGATATCCGTACTGTTGCCGAAAGTATCATGCACCTTTTGTATGTTTAATTTAAGGCTTGATTGCAGTGGCTCTTTCTCATTTGTCTTCTTTGTTGCAGCACTTTTCTCAGACGATGGTTTCAATAATTTAGAAAATTTCATGATCTTACTCCTCGGCTATTATTGGTGTCCAGTAATCCATTGTTGCAGGGAGCGTTTTAGACTTTTTAAGGCAGCCAATTCCTTGGGTAAGCATGTTCAACGACATCTATAAAGTTCTCAAATCCTTGTATAAGAGCAACAGGCCGTAAACGGTGTTTCCAAAGGGTGTTTGCTTTGACTTTTCTTGTTCTGTCATAAGGCGTTCTTCTACTTACCTGTATACCCCCAAAATATTTGCCACATACCCTAAATCTAGAACGAAACTGAAAGCAAAGCTTACAACTAATTTAATTATGAAATTTTGAGTACGGTTAGTTATGTTACTTGTACACAAGGAGTTAAATTCACCTTCGAAGTTATTCGATCTAAGACAAAGGTCAGTGGAAGCTTTAGGAATGAGCTACCGAGCATTGATGAAGGTGACAATATGCTATAATTCAGCTATTAGTGTTATGTTCAGCAGGCATAACGATTTCTTCAAAGGAGGTTGCAAAGATGAATTTTAGTCTAAAAGCTCCTGATGGCACCGTCATAGAATCGTATGAGAAAAATCATAAGGAATTTATTCGTATTGCCGGTTTGGTATATGAAGTCTACAACCCGGTAGACGAACTGGATTCCGATCCGGATATTCGCCAGATGATTGAAACATCCGAGAAGGACATTAAGCAAGGTAAGCTGTACTTGACAGATGATTTGCTTGAAATGGTGAAGCATGGTGAGTTGTAATTGATAGCCCCATGGACCGAAACGGCGTTAAACCGGCTTCGACAAATTAAGAGTGATCATTTCACAGATCAGGAAACAATGGATTGAGCGGCAGATGCAGCAGCAGCCGTTCGATTAGGATCCAGATTCCACAAGTCATCATAAGAGGAAGCGGGAATATTCCTTTCCGAGCGCTCGCTGTCCTTAGATTGTCGGATGACAAGAAAATGTACCGATTCCCGAATTTTAGAGGGAGGTGCCACCCCTCGCCCCTTCTGGCCGAAAAATAGAAAACCCGATCGAATTAGATCGGGTTCTTTATATAAGCATTATGCATGATAACTCATCATGGCCGAGTTAAATCACAATATCCGTAAAAATCAAACAAACTTCCTACTCGTCTTTTTCCCATCACAGCTAAACACGATCTTCTTATCCTCAACGAAAGTCTCTAAATGCACGTTTTTGCCCCAGAGTTGAACAACATGAGGAAGCGTGCGCTCTACATATTTGAGATCAAGCTCCATACCCTCGTATTCATGAATCAGATAAAGCTCACCCACACGATTGAAATCCCCATCCTTAACCATCAAGCTGGGAAACCCGCCATTTACTTTGGAGTATACGAGCTGATCGCGAATGTTCTCCCATGACTTATCGGTAATTTTCCATTCAGGGCCTTTTTTCTCGAAAATGTAGAGATCGAGGTCGTTAACCAAATCCTTAGTCAAGTAATTGCGAAGGAAGGAGATGTCGGAATCCAGCTCACGCACCTCGAACATTTTTTCCCTGCCCTTGCCGGGAACGCGTCCGAAGCGTGCTTGTTCTTCTTTCGTTGGATTATCGAAGCGGCGCTCGATATCCTCGAATATTTTTAATCCTAAATAGTAAGGATTCAGACTATGGCGAGACGGCTGGACGACAGAGGAGTTCAGCGTAGCGAATTCTATCGTTTCGTCGCTGGTGAGATCAAGCTCGCGAATTATGCGCTGATGCCAGTAGGAAGCCCAGCCTTCGTTCATGATTTTGGTCTCGATTTGCGGCCAGAAATAGAGCATCTCATCACGAAGCATGGACAGGATATCACGCTGCCAATCCTGAAGAGTAGGGGAATACTCCTCAATGAACCAGATGAGATCTTTTTCTGGGCGTGGCGGAAACCGCTTCGCGTCAGCGGCCTGAGACTGAGCGGCTGATGCAGCAGCAGCCGTCCGGTCTGGGTCCAGATTCCACAAGTCATCATAAGAGGAAGCGGGAATATTCCATTCCGAGCGCTCGCTGTCCTTTTGCACCATTTCGATATAACGTTTCTTATCTAGTTGATAGGGTTTAATAAGGGTTGGATCGACATGCTCTTGAATAGCAAGAATCGCATCGATAAATTTCTCCACCGCTTCTGTGCCATGATCCATTTCATATTGATGAATGCGGTCGGCTGTAGCGGACATGCTCTCGACCATGTTGCGATTGGTAACGCCAAAGCGAGCATTGTTTTTGAAGAAATCACAGTGAGCCAGTACATGAGCGACGATGAGTTTGTTTTGAATTAATGAATTTCCTTCAAGAAGAAACGCGTAGCAGGGATTGGAGTTAATGACGAGCTCATAAATTTTGCTCAGGCCAAAATCATATTGAAGCTTCATTTTGTTGAATGTTTTTCCGAAGCTCCAATGACTGAATCTTGTCGGCATACCATAGGCTCCAAATGTATAAATGATTTCTGCTGGACAAATCTCATAGCGCATTTGATAAAAGTCTAATCCAAAACCTTTCGCAATTTCTGTTATCTCATCAATGGATCGCTCTAATGCTCGAATCTCATCTGGGCTCATTAATATACCTCCAAAGATTTCATATTATTTGGTAATACTTATGGTAATGAATGAGTAAAAATAGCAACGATCTGCTTGATCATGTTACAATTAGATTAATATGATACGTAAAATCAGAAGGAGGTCGAACATCGTGTCAAATCCGGATGAGAAGAAAATTCACACCTATCAAGATTGGCTGACCTGGGACGGAACTTGGGAGTTAATTAACGGCAAAGCCTATAATATGTCGCCGGCTCCGACCTCGTTGCATCAATTTATTGTTGGTGAGCTTCATTTCGCTCTGAGGACTTTCTTTCAGAATCGGAGCTGCTATGTGTTCGTTGCTCCATTTGATGTGTTCTTCAGCGAGAGTGAGGATTATAAGATACCTGATCACGTCACGCAGCCTGATCTTTCGGTCGTATGTTCGAAGGATCAAATATCCAAGAACGGCTGTCACGGTGCGCCGACCATAATCATTGAAGTGCTGTCGCCATCAACGGCATTAAAGGATTTTAATGAGAAGTTCAACTTATATCAGAAGTATGGGGTGCAGGAATATTGGATTGTTGATCCCGGCAATCGAACGGTTCATGTGTATGCGCTGCAGGATGGCAGTTACCAGGTGCGTCATTTGTATACGGAGCAGGAAATGATTCAATCGGTCGTATTTAAAAATTTGCAGGTGCCAATGACTAAATTGTTTAGTCTGGAATAACAAATACAATCAGCCGGTGAGATACCAATCTCGACCGGTTTTTTTTATCCTCCAGTCGAATCGCATTTGCGATATTTCTGTTATCTCATCAATGGATCGCTCCAGCGCGCGCATTTCATCTTGTCTCATCCGTTATCCCTCCGCATTCGAAAATACGATTCATACCATGTGTATGAGAAGGTGGGCAAGGATATGACGATGAGCGCGGGATTGACTGTTCCAAAAATAATAAAAAAACTTTGAGGTCGACCACTTAGAGTTTGAGCTCAAAGCGGGTCCGACTTATCAAAGTTTTTTTCATTTTGCTTATTATCATACATAGCCAGATCAGCATCGCTGATTAACTCTTTTAGGCTGTTAGCAGCGCCATGTGTCGAGCTGACACCGATGCTAGCAGAAACATGAATCGTATGCCCATCAATTAAAAATGGTTCACTGATGGATTTTTTTATTTTTCTGGCAACTAAATCGATGTCGTGGTTATCCACCAAGTGTTGAAAGCAGATCACAAATTCATCTCCGCCATATCTGACAAGGATATCGGTTTTTCTAACGCCTTGTTTAAGTCTTCTGGCAATTTGGAGCAAAAGAAGATCTCCAAAGTTATGACCGAACGAATCATTTACCTCTTTGAAATCATCGATGTCAATAAACATCACCCTAAACTGCTTGTCCAATCCATTACGGTATAAATCGGTTAAATAACGTCGATTGTATAAGCCAGTTAAGCTGTCTGTGACGCTGACATTTTCTAGATCAACAATATATCCGAAAAAAGAGGCCATCGATTTGAGGAAGCTTAGCTGATTATCGTCCATAAGAATGGGCTCTCTGTGAAAAGCGCATATCGTACCAACTGGTACTTGGTCAGCTGTTCTTATAGCGATTCCAACAAACGAAACTGCATCAAGATGCTGGGTGATGGGCAAAGCAGCAGTGCGCTGATCATCGAATATATTCGGGATACTGAGTATGGATGAAGCTTGCTTCAGAACAAGATTGCAATAACTTTTTAACAAAGGCAATTGCGAAATGTTATTTATGGAATCCTCATGACGGTTGAACGCCCGGATGATTCTGCTTTCATTACAATCCATAGTAGATACCAATAGTGTATCAATTTGTAGAAAGTGCTTCAGGGTGTCGATGATATGGTCGGCTGCATCTTCTAGTGAGCGTATGTTACTGCTCATGTTCTCAACTCCTGCCGTAGTGTTGAAACAAAGGAAATATCTTATAGTTCCATAGTAGTCTAAAAAGAGGGCTAACTCAAGAAACAAATGATAAATAGTAGGAAAATTGAACTATATTTTATGTTAGCTTTAAGCTTTGCCTTAAGTTGAAACTACGATCTTACGCGCAAGTTTGAATTAATAAATACATTATTCCAAACAGTTTAAAATTAATACTTGAATTAATCTAAAACCTATAGTTAAATGTTAATAGAAATTTCTATAAATGATTAACTAACTAATTAATGAAACTATTAATTCAGGTGAGGTGGATGATCATGACAAACAAAGCGACAATGATAGTGGATAAGGATTTTCAAGTTGGGGAAGTAGATAAACGTATATACGGTTCATTCATAGAGCATCTCGGACGTGCCGTTTATGGTGGTATTTATGAAGCAGATCATCCGCATGCGGACGAGCAGGGCTTTCGCTCTGACGTGCTTGAGCTTGTCAAAGGACTTGCTGTGTCAATCGTTCGGTATCCAGGAGGTAATTTTGTATCCGGTTACAACTGGGAAGATGGAGTCGGTCCTGTAGACCAGCGTCCAAAAAGGCTTGAGCTTGCTTGGAGAACGATTGAACCAAACTGGATCGGTTTTAATGAGTTTATGGACTGGTGTAAGAAAGCGAATACAGACGCGATGATGGCAGTTAACCTCGGTACTCGGGGCATTGATGAAGCACGCAACTTGATTGAGTATTCAAACCATAAGTCTGGTTCTTATTGGAGTGATCTTCGTATCCACCATGGCTACAAGGATCCGCACAATGTGAAAACCTGGTGTCTTGGCAATGAAATGGACGGAGCTTGGCAAATCGGACACAAAACTTCGGTAGAATATGGTCGCCTTGCTAACGAAACCGGGAAAGCGATGCGATGGGTTGATCCCGCTATTGAACTTGTCGCCTGCGGAAGCTCGCATATAGGTATGCCGACTTTCCCAGAGTGGGAAGCTACTGTACTCGACCTTGCATACGATACGATTGACTATGTGTCCATTCATCAATATTATGGGAACCCTCATAACGACACAAATAACTTCCTTGCGCAATCCATGAGTATGGATTCCTACATTAATACGGTTATTTCAACCTGTGATTATGTGCAAGCGAAGAAACGCGGCAAGAAGAAAATTAACCTTTCCTTTGATGAGTGGAACGTCTGGTTCCATTCCCATTCACAAGATCAGAAGCTGGACCCATGGCAAATTGCGCCTCCGCAGCTTGAGGATGTTTATAATCATGAAGATGCGCTAGTTGTCGGCTGTATGCTGATCAGTATGCTTAAACGTGCTGACCGTGTTAAAATGGCTTGTATTGCGCAGCTTGTTAATGTTATTGCGCCAATCATGACGCAAAATGGCGGTCCTGCTTGGAAACAAACGATTTATTATCCATACATGCATGCAAGTGTGTTCGGTCGCGGAACGGTGCTGGTACCGCTTGTGAAATCTCCAAAGCAGGATACGAAGGATTTTACAGACGTGCCTTACTTGGAGACGGTTGCTGTTCATAACGAAGAGAAAGAGGAAGTAACGATCTTTGCTGTGAACCGTAACATCGAAGATTCGCTTCCATTTGAAATCGATTTGCGCAGTTTTGGATCTTTCCAAATTATCGAACATATCGTGCTTGAGAATGAGGATTTGAAAATGACGAACACAGCAGAGTCGCCTAACCGCGTAACACCGCACTCCTCAGGCAATGCTGCTCTCGCAAATGGCGGGAAAATTGAAGCTTCACTTAGTAAGGCATCGTGGAACGTTATCCGTATTAAACTATAAGTAAACAAACAGGGGATCCGAAAGCCGCAATTGCGGCTTTTGTGATGCCCTTCTATTATTATAGAATAGAGAAAGGAGGCGACAAAGATGATAAATGCCAATACAGATGAAACATGGCTGCCATTATATGAAGCATTAGCTAGCCCGGTTAGACTCTCTATCATTAATTTGCTTGCTGAAAACATGATGAACGTGAAGGAACTCGCTGAAGCTATCGGTCTAAGCAGTGCGATCGTAACGATGCATATTCGGAAGCTGGAGAAAGCGGGCATCGTACAGACGAAGATGGTTCGCAAGCAAGGCGGCACGCATAAAATTTGTAAACTCGCCGAGCATACGATCACGATCGAGCTGCCGCACAAGGCTCAAAATGTGAAGAAGGTACACGACGTTAGCGTGCCAGTAGGACATTTTACGGAGTTTGAGGTGTTTCCAACTTGTGGCATTGCTACGGTAGATAAGTTGATTGGACAATTTGATGACCCGCGATTCTTCTTGGAGCCAGAGCGTATGAACGCAGGTATTCTATGGTTCGGCAAAGGTTATGTGGAATACAAGGTGCCGAATTATTTGCTTGCGGGACAACGTCCAGTAGCGCTGGAAATAACACTTGAGCTGGGTTCAGAAGCGCCAGGCGTCAACGATAACTGGCCATCGGACATTGATTTCTCGCTTAATGGGATGGATATCGGTATGTGGACGAGCCCTGGTGATTATGGCGAAGTAAGAGGGCGATTCTCACCGGCATGGTGGGGAGATCGTGTCAATCAATACGGGCTGCTTAAGGTGATTCGCATTCAAGAGGACGGCACCTTCATTGACGGACAGCATATGTCATCCATCAGAATCGGGGAAATTGGTCTCGAGCGTAATTTCTGGACATTCCGTATAGGTGTCAAAGAGGATGCTATTCATGTAGGTGGTTTAACTTTGTACGGAAAAGGCTTTGGAAACTACAATCATGATATTTTGTTTCGAGTATTTTACGAAGATGCGCGCAGTGTTTAGGGCAGCTTAGCTGCCTTGAACTGGCGCAGTCCCTCCGCAACATCGCTACAATTTCATGCTTCCAATCCGATTGGAATTTAATGATCCCGCATGCCATTTTCTTATCTAGCAGATATAATGAGTATGATCGCTAATAAAAGCCATTACTACTCGGAGGAACAAAGATGCTGACGATGTTCACCTTTCTCAAAAAATACCGATTTGCTGCTTATGCAGCTCTGCTGCTCATGCTGGTGGAGCTCATGGTGGAGCTGCTGCAGCCTTTTATCATTTCCAAAATTATTGATGATGGTATTGGAATGAATAATCTGTCGGTAGTACTTAAATGGGGCGGCTTTCTAATTGGTTGTTCTATTATTGCTTTTGCTGTAGGTATACTTAGCTCCTTCTACGCCTCTCATGTGAGCCAAAGCTTTGGGTTTGATTTAAGAGAACGACTGTATGAAAAAGTGCAATCGTTTTCATTTGCTAACTTTAATCGTTTTCCGGAATCTTCACTCATTACTAGACTTACAAATGACGTTTCACAGCTGCAAAATACTGTATTTATGGGTCTGCGAATAATGCTTCGTGCCCCGCTGCTTGTCATCGGAAGCATTATAATGGCGTTTATCGTACAGCCTAAGCTAGCGATTTGGCTGGCTGCCGTCATTCCGTTTCTAGGAATTTTTCTTCTTTGGGTGTTAAAGAAGGGCGAAAAATTATTTCGTTCAGTTCAACAGCAGCTGGACCAAGTTAATAATGTTATGCAGCAAAATTTGATTGGGATGAGAATTATTCGTGTATTTGTTCGGATGAAACATGAATCGAGCCGATTCGCTTATTCGAGTGAGCAATTGATGGATCGCACTGTCGCAGCACTTCGTTTGACGGAGGTTACGATGCCTATAGTTCTGCTATTTATGAATGGAATTGTTATAGCAGTGCTCTGGTTCGGGAGGATCGAGCTGGATAAGGGCGGGGCGACCGCTGGTGAGGTGATTGCCATCCTCAACTACGCGATGAGGACCATTGGCGCATTGTCGATCATGTCTATGATTGTAGTCAATTTCTCGAGAGCACGCGCATCGGCTCAACGAATTGAAGAAGTTGTACTCACCGACATCGACTTAACGGATACGGCTGACAGTAAAGAGGCGGTGAAGCTTCGTGACGGGAGCGTGTCCTTTGAGAACGTAACCTTCCAATATCCTGATTCGGATCTCTCTGTACTGCGGGACATATCATTCTCTGTCAAACCTGGTGAGACGATTGCCATTATGGGTGCAACAGGCTCTGGGAAAACCTCGCTCATTCAACTTATTCCTAGACTGTACGATGTACAGGAAGGAGTGATACGTGTTGATGACAATGATAATCGTATTATGAAGCTCGAGCAGCTTCGCAAGCAGATAGGCTATGTACCGCAAGAAATAATGCTCTTCACCGGTTCCGTGTCAGAAAATATTCGCTGGGGCAAGGAGAATGCCAGCTTTGAAGAAATAGTAGAAGCTGCTAAGCTAGCTCAAATTCATGACACGATTATGAAGCTTCCTGAGCAATACGATACGATTGTGGGACAGAAGGGCGTTAATTTGTCGGGGGGACAGAAGCAAAGGCTTACCATTGCTAGAGCTTTAGTAAGAAAACCGGTTATTTTACTGCTTGACGATAGCACAAGTGCGCTTGATGTACAGACCGAAGCAGCGCTGCTGCAGGCACTTAAGATCATGAAATGCACAACCTTTCTCATCACTCAAAAAATCAGTTCAACAGCAGCGGCTGATTCCATCCTCTTGTTAGATGAAGGCGAATTGCTCGCACATGGTAAGCATGAGGAGCTCCTTCGTGATTCCAGCTTGTATCAGAAAATTTACGAATCACAGTTCGGGAAGGAAGGTGTGTCCAGTGCTTAGACAATTAAAGAAGCCTTTCCAGTATGAGAAATTAGTTGAAGGGGCGCAGCAGACTGCAGTAGAAGGCAAGGGAAAAGGCAAACAGAAGCCTCGCGCTCAAAATATGTCCCAAACGCTGAAGCAAATGTGGAGCTACTTGATTGCGTACAAAGGAAGATTAGCTGCCGTCATCGTTATGGTTATTTTGAGCTCTAGCTTTTCATTGTTAGGCCCGTATATGGCAGGAACTGCGATTGATCGTTTTTTAATAAACCGAGACAGTGGAATTTTTATTTTTATTATTTTAATGGCTGTTGTTTATGTGCTGCACTCGGTCACTATGTGGCTCCAAAGCATTTGGATGATCACCATTTCGCAAAAAACGGTCTATCGCATGCGGGTACAATTGTTTGATCATTTACACAGACTGCCCATTCCGTATTTCAGCAAACGCCAGCATGGAGAACTGATGAGCCGCGTTACGAATGACATCGAAAATGTCAGCTCATCTTTAAATAGCTCAGTCATTCAAGTGTTTTCAAGTATACTTCTGCTGATTGGTACCGTAAGTGTCATGTTATCGCTAAGTCCGCTCTTAACCTTGCTTACATTTCTTGTCGTGCCTCTAATGGTATTTGGGATGAAATGGATTACGAAGCAAACGGGCCGACTGTTCAAGGCTCAGCAGCGTAATCTTGGAGATATAAATGGTTATATAGAAGAGACCTTGTCAGGGCAGCGTATTGTAAAGGCCTTTTCTCAGGAAAAAACGGTTATTGCCGCTTTCAAGGAACGTAACGAACGTATTCGAGTTTCGGGCTTCTGGGCTCAGACGATATCTGGATTTATTCCAAAGCTCATGAACGCGCTTAACAATTTGAGTTTTGCTATTATTGCAGGTATTGGGGCTATATTTGTTCTAAATGATCAAATTACAGTCGGTACTATCATAATATTTGTAGAATATTCAAGACAGTTTACACGTCCGCTAAATGATTTGGCTAATCAATGGAACACTTTGTTATCTGCGGTTGCAGGTGCGGAGCGGGTATTTGAAGTACTTAGCGAAGAAGAGGAGAGGAAGGATGAGAAAGCTGCTCGTGAGATTGCTGAGGTAAGAGGAAATGTCGTATTTGAAAAAGTATCATTTGCATATGAAGGACGTACCGCCACGATTAGTGATGTATGCTTTGAAGTAACTCCAGGGGAGACCATTGCGCTAGTGGGTCCAACGGGTGCGGGAAAAACAACGCTGATCCAGCTTTTATGCCGGTTTTATGATCCGAGCTCTGGCAGTATTCTGATCGATGGACACGACACGCGTACGCTTAAACGTGAAAATTTACGCTCGCATATGGCATTTGTACTGCAGGATCCCTTTTTGTTCGAGGGTACGATCCATGATAATATTCGTTACGGCAAGCTTGATGCTACAGATTCTGAGGTCGAGCAGGCAGCTAGACTAGCGAATGCACATTCCTTTATCTCACGTTTGAAAAACGGCTATAAGACAATCCTTAAATCAGATGGCAGCGGTATTAGCCAAGGACAGAAGCAATTGCTTGTCATAGCTAGAGCTATTCTTGCTGATCCTTCAATACTTGTGCTCGACGAAGCGACAAGCAGTATCGATACCGTTACTGAAATCAAAATTCAGGAGGCGCTGCAGCGGCTGATGAAGGGAAGAACAAGCTTCGTCATCGCCCATCGTCTCAACACCATTCAACAAGCAGACCAGATTATTGTGCTGCGGGATGGCGCTATTTTGGAGAAGGGGCCACATGCGGAGCTCTTGAGGCAAAAAGGTTTCTATAGCTCACTCGTAAACGGCCAGCTAAATAATAACGAACCTAACGAATGAAACTAATTCGTTTATCGAAACCTTATTGTAACTATTTTTGTGGATAGGAAGTATTACTAGGTATATGAAGGAGGTGGGATGTATGACTATTGCCCAGTGCGCCAACTGTGGAAAAGAAATCGATGTCGATCCGAACAGGCTGATGGTTGTAGAATGCTCCTCTTGCGGTACGAAGCTGATTGAAGACGCTGTCCCATATGAGGTCAGGGATGAAGATCTTAAATCATCCCTGAATGCTAATGAAAACAAACCGTTAGAGCAAGTCGACATAAATAAGTGGGTCGGAAAAATTGGTGACCATGACAAGCAGGCGAAGTATGTAGAGGAAGGTTTCTGGGCCAAGGTAAAGCGACACGCAGCAAAGGTGCCGTTTGCTAAGGAAGTTGTAACGCTGTATTATTGCTCGGCTGACCCCAAAACTCCGTTGTCGGCTAAAGCAACTGCTATTGGAGCGATTGCCTATTGGATACTGCCGCTCGATCTTGTTCCTGATTTCATTCCCGTAGCTGGCTTTGTCGATGATGCAACAGCTGTGTTTATTGCCTATAAGGCACTTAGCGGCCAAATTACCGATGAGCACCGCGAGAAGGCGGAGCAATTTTTCATTTTAAACAAAAATGTGAAGCTAATTAATGAGCAGCCTTAACTGGTGTAGTAAACAAGAAGGATGACCCAGCGATATTAATCGCCTAGAGGGACATCCTTCTTTTTATTAATCGATTAAAATAAGCTCCAATCAAATTCATTAGACAAGGACTCCAGAAGAGCGACGCCTGAAATACTGTTTCCTTTGCGATTTAGTGATGGACCAACGAGTCCAATCCCGTATCGACCAGGTACTAATGATAAGATACCGCCGGATACACCGCTTTTGGCTGGCAAGCCGACTTGGATTGCAAATTCGCCGGATGCATTATACATGCCGCAAGTAACCATAAACGTTTTGGCGATTTGAACATAACGACGGGGAATAAGCTCTACTCCGGTTATTGGGTTTTTCCCATTATGCGCCAGCACTAACGCCATTTGAGCTAAGTCTGCGCAGGTGACACTTATGGAGCAATGCCGGAAATAAACTTCAAGAACGTCCTCAACGGATTCTTGAAGCACACCGTTATCTTTTAGGAAATAGGCCATCGAGCGATTCAGGTTGGCAGTATCGGCTTCGGATCGATAAACGTCCATGTCATAGCTTAGCGAGCTATTATTAGAAAGAAGCCGAAGGAAATCTAATACACGAGCAGATTTCTCAGCTGAATTCTCGCCCGCAATCAATGATGAGATCGCAATGGCGCCCGCATTAATGAGGGGATTGAAAGGGATACCTGGCTGTACAAGCTCAAGCTTAAGCATCGAGTTAAAGTTGTCTCCTGTAGGTTCCATGCCGACCTTGTCGAAGACAACAGCTTCGCCATTGTCCATGAGTGCCAGTATGAGCGTGAAAACTTTAGATATACTTTGCATTGTAAAGGACAAGTCTGCTTCCCCTGCAGATATCACATGACCACTAGAATCGATGATGTGAATACCTAAAGCGCCTATGGGTGCTTTCGAAAGCTCGGGTATATAAGAGGCGACCTTTCCGCTGCTGCATAGTTCTTTACTTGATTCAACCCACTGTGGCAGAAGGGCATGGATCCGATCGATTTCTGAAAATGACATTTTGTTGTTCCCTCCAGCGGACCTAATATGTAGTTAATGAAAAATGGTTGCTTTCATTATTATTCTATAACAATCCCCTCGTTTTTATAAAGAAGGGGATTCCGTTCAAGTTTTTAGGATTAATGGATATTATTGATGGAAAAATGACTAAAAACAATTCTTTTAAAGTTTTTTTAAATAAATGCTTGACCAATTGTAGGGGTGCATGATATATTCTAATTCCGGCCGAGAGAAACACGCGGACGACAAGAAAAACAAGCAACACAAACGAAAGAATAGATTGCTCTTTGAAAACTGAACAACGAGTAATAAACTGCCCTTACGATTCTAACGAATCGTGAGAAAAAGCGATAAAAAAGTAATGAGCAAGTCAAA
>NZ_JBWDNT010000015.1:0-137333 GCF_056269345.1 Paenibacillus sp. J22P15 | reverse complement strand
ACTCCGCTCGACTTGCATGTATTAGGCACGCCGCCAGCGTTCGTCCTGAGCCAGGATCAAACTCTCCAAATTGGTGTTTGACTTGCTCATTACTTTTTTATCGCTTTTTCTTACGATTCACTAGAATCATAAGGGCAGTTTATTACTCGTTGTTCAGTTTTCAAAGAACAATCTTTTCTTTCGCATCACCGTGTATCTCGTTGGCGACTTAGATAATATATCATAGGTGCCTATGGCATTGCAAGTGTTTTTTTCATTTTTTGCGAAAAACTTTTTACATTAGCATTTCATGCCTTCTTTTTACCTTAACAATAGGCTTTATAAGTACTTAAATCGTTTATCTTGCTGCAACATAATATATAATTTCCTTTCTCTAATTAATTATTCATTAAATACAATTAAAAAAGATAAGTATGTTGATACGTTCAGAAGACATGACTTAGTCTCCAATAACGTATACACACTTACCTCATTCTTCTTTAAGGTTTTATTGTTTGTGCACTTCTTTAATATGAAGATGTCGTTCAACGATTAGGTTGACGATTGCACCATCTATAGATACCCATGGCCTAGTCGGGTAGTTACGATCCGAGAACACAATCTCTCCAATACGCTCATCGCTAAGCTTAACGAGCGTCCCGTTGTGAAACTGTGTAGCCTTCTCAACAAATATACGAACGTATGTTGGATCAAGCTTCCCGAATGAATCACTTTGGATTTGCTCCAATACGAGGTAAGGTGAAGCTGCTTTCCTGTAAGCCTTGTTCAAGGTCATCGCATGAAAAATATCAGCAATTGCTACGATTTTGGCATAAGGGTGTATCTTTGTCGCATCTATGCCGAGCGGATAACCAGTTCCATCAATCTTCTCATGATGTTGAAGTGCAGCCATCTTAACGCCTTCATTAAGAGCAGTTACATTTTTGAGTAATTGATAACCAAGAACCGTATGGCGCATCATTTCCTCTTTTTCCTCTACAGATAAGGAATTGGGCTTCGTTAAGATCGCTTTGTCGATACGAACGTTTCCGATATCATGCAATAAACCAGCAAATGCAATTTGCATCCAATCCTTTTGAGGAAAGCCAGTCCACTGGGCAATTTGATAGGAGGTTAAGGCACACGTAATGCTATTATGAAGCAAATAGTCTTTCTCCATAAATTGACGCGGTACAAAAGTCAGCAGGTTATAGCTCTTTATATGCTCCAGTATTTTCTCAAGCTGCTTCCGAATATCCATGATCGCCATAGTTTGACCAGCAACAGCAGAGTTAAATACTTGTCGTAAAATAACAATCATTTTGTCGTACTCTTCATGAAGGGGAGCTGCGACTATAGCTGAACTCGTCTCCTGGCTAACATCCTCAGCCGCATCCTCTTTTGTTTTACTTGAATCTTGATTGGATCTAATCTCAACACTGGTTATAAGAAATGCTTGCAATATTTCGATTTCTTTGGGGGTAACAATTTTTCCCTTTTGAAATAAAGTACTTCCAAGCGGTGTGAGGACATCTTCAATGATTTTGTCGCCTAACTTGAGATGTAACAATGTTACTGCTGCCACGAGAGTCCTCTCCCCTTGTGCCTGAATATTATTATGTATTCCCAAGTAATACGGCAAACCCAGGCTGACTTCGTCATGTGACTTAAGTCAGCACTGCGTCTACTGAAATTACTCTTGTGGAGCTTCGCTGCTATCCTGCTCTTCATTCTCATCTAATACTTCGTTTTCTTCACTGCGAGCGACACGGGTAACCGTTGCTACCGTATCATCTTCACGTGTATTAATGAGTCTTACACCTTGTGTATTTCTACCCATTGTAGATATGCCTTCCATGCTGGTACGAATCATCGTACCAGATGCCGTCATAATCATAAGATCCTCATCGTTCTCAACAACTTTGAGCGATACAATCGGTCCGTTCTTATCGGTAACGTTAAGCGTCTTAATTCCTTTACCGCCACGGTTCTGAATACGGTAATCAGCAACTGGCGTCCGTTTACCGTAACCTTTAGAAGTAACGATTAGAATGTCCTTATCCGGGACGATAACATCCATATCGATAACAGTATCTTTATCATCAAGCTGAATGCCTTTTACGCCGGTAGCTGAACGCCCCATTGAACGAACATCCTGCTCGGAATAACGAATGGACATACCTTCTGCCGTACCCATAATGATTTCTTGGTTTCCGTCAGTCAGCTTCACCCCGATAAGATCATCGTCCTCACGAAGCGAGATTGCAATTAGTCCCACTTTCCGAATATTGATATAATCATCAAGTGGAGTTTTCTTCACAACCCCTTGCCTTGTGGCAAAGAACAAGAAATGTTCCGCATCAAATTCTTGAACAGGTATGACCGCATTGATCGTCTCACCTTGCTCAATTTGAATGAGGTTAATGATTGGTGTACCGCGTGCAGTACGGTTGAGATCAGGAATCTCATAGGCTTTCAGCTTATACACTTTGCCCTTATTCGTAAAGAATAGAAGGTAGTGATGTGTATTGGATACGAATAGATGCTCTACGAAATCATCATCCTTAGTACCCATGCCGACTACGCCTTTACCGCCGCGTTTCTGACTGCGATAAGTACCTACTGGCAAACGCTTAATGTAGCCTGAATGTGTAATGGAGATAATAACATCCTCACGCGGAATAAGATCCTCGTCCAGAATTTCCTCGTCACTCGCCATCAGCTCGGTACGACGCTCATCTCCGAAACGGTCCTTCACTTCCGCAAGCTCCGTACTGATTATATCAAGCACAAGCTGTTCATCGGCCAAAATAGCCTTAAATTCAGCAATTTTACGCATTAATTCTGCGTACTCTGCTTCAATTTTATCTCTTTCTAGACCAGTCAAGCGCTGCAAGCGCATATCTAGAATGGCTTGTGCCTGCTCATGACTGAGCGAGAATCTAGTGATCAAACCTTCACGAGCTTGGTCTGCTGTTTGAGAAGCACGAATTAATGCAATGACCTCATCCAAATGATCAAGTGCGATACGCAAGCCTTCCAAAATGTGCGCCCGTGCTTCAGCCTTCTTAAGATCGTATTCCGTACGACGACGAATAACCACGATCTGATGCTGCAAATAATGATAAAGCATATCGCGAATGTTAAGCGTCTTAGGCTCACCATTTACAAGTGCCAGCATGTTAATTCCAAAGTTAGACTGCAGTTGCGTTTGTTTGTACAAATTGTTGAGCACTATGCTTGGGTTAACATCTCGGCGCAGCTCAATAACTACACGCATGCCGTTACGATCCGATTCATCGCGTAAGTCCGTAATACCTTCGATTTTCTTCTCACGAACGAGTTCAGCTATTTTCTCAACTAGTCGAGCTTTAATGACTTGATATGGCAGTTCATGCACAATGATGCGTGCTTTGCCATTATTCTCCTCAATGGTTGCCCGTGCCCGCATCGTTACAGAACCACGGCCTGTCAGGTAAGCCTGACGAATGCCTTGACGGCCCATTACAAAAGCAGCTGTTGGGAAATCCGGACCTTTTATATATTCCATTAGCTCGACTGGTGTAATATCCGGATTAGTAATTAGAGCCTGTACCCCATCGATAACCTCATTCAAGTTATGAGGAGGAATATTTGTAGCCATACCTACCGCTATCCCCGTAACCCCGTTTACGAGAAGGTTTGGATAACGCGCTGGCAATACGACTGGCTCCGATTCTTCACCATCATAGTTGGGGATAAAATCAATCGTTTCTTTGTTGATATCACGTAGCAGTTCCATTGCCATTTTCGAAAGACGAGCTTCCGTATAACGCATGGCAGCTGCAGAATCGCCATCAACTGAACCAAAGTTACCATGTCCATCTACGAGCATATAACGCATGGAGAAATCCTGTGCCATCCGTACCATTGACTCATATACTGCAGAATCACCGTGCGGATGGTACTTACCTATTACTTCTCCTACTATTCTCGCCGACTTCTTGTGCGGCTTGTCCGGCGACATGCCGAGCTCAGACATGGCATACAATATGCGCCGATGTACAGGCTTAAGTCCATCCCTAACATCGGGAAGAGCACGACTTACGATGATACTCATTGCGTAATCCATAAAGGAATCACGCATCTCCGTACCAATATCCCGATCTCTTACAGATAAACGTTGTTCTTCCGTCATGATTTACCTCCCTGACGCCATCTATAGCTACTCATTAATCAACATAACACTTATATTACTTTCTCAAAAAGCGAGCTTATAAACCTTTTTTGCTCGTGCTTTTGGAATTCCACTGAAACTTACATCATTGTGTATTAAAAATAGGTGAATTGCCGCTCTCCATAAATGAAAACCTGCCATAGAATAAACAGACCCAACTTCCATTATACCACTCAATCCAAAGTCTGTCTCCTGCCTCATTTCAAATTAACGATAGGAAAAGCAGCATTCGGAAAGGAGGAAAATTGTTGAGTATTCAGCGTGTTTCGAGTAAATGGGCTAAAACAAAAGTGATCCTTAGATCGGATTATTTACGCTCTTATATGCCTCCAACGAAGATATTCGGACGCGGCAGCCTTCAATCGATGCTAAGTGAATATGGAATGGTCTACGTCAAGCCGATAAACGGTACATTCGGAAATGGCGTCATTCGTGTGGAAAGAACAACAGTTCCTGCTCTTGGCTACCGCTATCAACTTGAAAAAAAGATCATGTTTTTCACTTCTTTCGAACAACTGTATCTGAAACTTGTTAGAGAAAAGAAAAACCGAAGCTACATTGTTCAAAAAGGAATTCATTTGCTTCGGCATCAACAGCGCCGGTTCGACATTCGCGTCATGGTTCAAAAAAATCCTCGTCATGAGTGGGAAGCAACCGGTATTATCGGTAGACTCGCTCATCCTGCAAAAATCGTGACCAATTATCATAGCGGCGGCACTCCGATGGCACTTGAACAGCTCATGAATGGTCATGCTAATTCTTTCGAACTTACTGCCTTCAAAAACAATTTAAAAAAAGTAAGTATCGCCATCGCACGCCAAATGGAAACTGCTTATCCTAATATAAAAGAGCTCGGTGTCGATATTGCAATCGACGCAAAGCTGCATCCATGGATTTTGGAAGTTAATACAAAGCCCGATCCATTTATCTTTCGAAAACTACCTGATCAAAGCGTCTTTCATAAAGTATATAATTATGCGGTTGCCTATGGACGTTTCAAAAAAAGAAGCAGACGTCCATAACGGGCGGCTGCTTCTTTTTTTGTACATTTTATTTTAGACATCTAGATTTGTTACGTATCTAGCGTATTTTTGAATAAACTCCCGCCGAGGTTCAACATTGTCCCCCATAAGCGTGTCGAACACGATATCAGCTTCCATTGCATCCTCAATCGTCACCTGGAGCATCGTGCGGCTTTCAGGATCCATCGTTGTCTCCCAAAGCTGAGTAGCGTTCATCTCTCCAAGACCTTTATAGCGTTGAACGTTCACTTTGACGCCTTCTCCAAATTCAGCAATAATACTATCGCGTTCCTTCTCGGTCTGCGCGTAGCGAATAACCTTATTACGCTCAATTTTGAATAGAGGAGGCTGTGCAATATAAATATATCCTGCATCTATAATCTGACGCATATAGCGATAGAAGAAAGTCAAGATAAGCGTACGAATGTGAGCACCATCAACGTCAGCATCGGTCATAATAATGATTTTGTGATAGCGTGCCTTAACTAAGTCGAAATCATCGCTAATACCGGTACCAAGCGCTGTAATGATAGCACGAATCTCAGCGCTGCCAAGAATCCGATCGAGGCGAGCCTTTTCTACGTTCAAAATCTTACCGCGAAGCGGCAAAATCGCTTGGAAATGACGATCGCGACCTTGCTTGGCAGACCCGCCTGCAGAGTCACCCTCTACGATGTACAGCTCGCTAATTGATGCATCCTTAGATGAGCAGTCAGCAAGCTTACCTGGCAGGGATCCTACCTCCAGAGCGCTCTTGCGACGAGTCAGCTCACGCGCTTTGCGCGCTGCTTCACGAGCACGAGCGGCAGACAAACCCTTCTCTACGATTTTGCGAGATACCGCTGGGTTCTCCTCAAGGAATTCCTGCAGCTTCTCAGCAAAAAATGATTCTACAATTCCGCGGACTTCACTGTTACCAAGCTTCGTCTTGGTTTGTCCCTCGAATTGCGGTTCAGGAATTTTCACCGAAATAATCGCTGTCAGTCCCTCGCGCACATCATCGCCAGAGAAATTCGAATCATTGTCCTTGATCAAGTTCGTTTTTCGGGCGTAGTCGTTAATGATCCGTGTCAGAGCGCTTTTAAATCCGGATTCATGCGTACCGCCTTCATGTGTATTGATATTATTCGCAAAGGAATAAATGTTCTCTGTATAGCTGTCGTTATATTGCAAAGCAACCTCGACATTAATATGGTCTTTCGAACCTTCTACATAAATCGGAGTTTCATGAAGAGGCTCGCGATTGCGGTTTAAGTATTTGACAAACTCGATTATACCGCCATCATATTTAAAAGTATTGGATACGCCTGTACGTTCATCAGAAAGAACAATTTCAATTCCTTTATTCAAAAACGCAAGCTCGCGAATACGCGACTGCAGCGTCTCATAGTCAAACACAGTTGTTTCCGTGAATATTTCTGAATCCGGCGTAAACGTAACCTGCGTCCCCGTGTCCGTCGTATCACCGATAATTTTTATATCATATTGCGGAGCACCCTTGCGATACTCTTGCTGATAGATGTGGCCCTCGCGTTTTACTTGAACAATGACAAGCTCGGACAGTGCGTTTACGACAGATACGCCGACCCCGTGCAAGCCGCCGGATACTTTATAGCCCTCTCCGCCGAACTTACCTCCCGCATGCAAAACAGTCATAACGACTTCTAGCGTCGATTTTTTCAGTTTCGCATTCTCGCCAACAGGGATTCCGCGTCCATTATCGATTACAGTGACGCTGTTATTCTCATGTACGATAATTTGGATCTTTGAGCAATAACCGGCCAAAGCCTCGTCAATACTGTTATCAACAACCTCCCATACGAGATGGTGAAGACCTTTGCCACTAGTGGAGCCAATATACATCCCCGGACGTTTGCGTACTGCCTCTAATCCTTCCAAGACCTGTATCTGACTCTCGTCATACGTATGCTGTTCCAAAGACATGTAACTTCACTGCTCCTCTCAACTGCTGTTCCTGATCACCTACACTCTAGCCGTTCGCCACAAACTGATGGGCTCTTTTCTTAAGCGTAGAGGATGAAATAGGCGAATAATATATTTTTTGCTTCGTTACAACGATCGATTTCGGCTCTTCCTCACCTATCGTTTCAACGTCCTTACGTTTACGTGCCCCCGCAACGAATTGCTTGGATAGTTTAGAGGATTGCTCGATAGAAATATCAAAAATGGCCACCAACTCCGCAGCCCGAATTATTTTCTCGCCGCCCAAATGGATGTACATGTCCCTTTCCTCACCTCTCCTAATCGCACTTTAACGTGTCACTCGGCCGTTGTGCACATGGTAGATACCGGCATCCTGAAGCCTGCTCACATTCACGCTTTCAAGGCCGGTCGTTGTAATAAAGGTTTGTACTTTACTTTGAAATGTCTCAATAAGCTGCGTTTGACGATTCTGATCAAGCTCTGACAGCACATCGTCAAGCAGTAAAAGCGGATATTCACCGATTTCCTCGTTAATGAGCTCTATTTCTGCCAATTTTAAAGACAAGGCCGTTGTTCGCTGCTGCCCTTGTGATCCATACGTCTGCGCTTCTTTGCCATTAATAAAAAACGCCAAATCATCGCGATGCGGTCCCACGAGCGTAACCCCTCTGCGAATCTCCTGATCTTTCACCTGTGTTAACTTTATCATAAATTGATCAAATAAAACAGATTCATCTTGCTGGGCATCCGTATCAAAAGAAGGGCGGTACTCAATTGTGAGCTGTTCCGCACCGTTCGTTATGCCTGCATGGATTTGTTCTGCAAACGTTTGTAATTTATGTATAAAGTGTTTCCTTTTTTTCATGATTTTAACACCGTGCTCAGCGAGCTGCATGTTCCATACTTCCAGCATCGTTTGGTTTGCCCCTCCTGGGTACGAGGCTTTCAAAAAATTGTTTCGCTGCTGAAGTACTTTTCCATACTGCTGGAGTGTATACAAATAGCCGGGCTGTACTTGTCCGATTTCCATATCGAGAAACCGTCTTCGTACCCCCGGCGTTCCTTTTACAATTTCAAGATCCTCTGGCGCAAACATAACCACGTTCACCGAGCCGATGAAATCACTCAGCTTACGCTGCTCAAGTCCGTTAATTTTCGCTTTTTTCCCTTGTGATGAGAAAAAGAGATCCAGCTTAATCGCTCCATACTTCTTATCGACTTCGCCTGAGATATGAGCGGAATCGGCCTGCCAGCCAATAAGCTCCTTATCCTTCGATGTTCGATGAGATTTGGTTAATGCCAGTACGAAGATAGCCTCGAGCAGGTTTGTTTTGCCTTGAGCGTTTGGGCCAAGAAATATATTAACCTTATTCGGCGTTTGCAGATCAATTTCGCTATAGTTCCGATAGTTTTGCAGTTGTAAGCTCGTTAAAAACACGTTTTGACCTCCCGGTCCATTGGCGCGCTACTCTCTACCTACCGTAAAGTTACCGCAGCCTTCAACCTCTACTTTATCACCAGCATACAATTTTCTTCCTCTGCGGTTATCTGCTTCTCCGTTGATAATTACAGTGTTCTCTTGAAGAAAAAATTTCGCATGACCGCCTGTTGAAATACAATCGGATAGCTTTAAAAATTGACCGAGAGTTATATATTCCGTCTTGATGACGATTTCTTTCATGGAAATAGGTCATTCCCTTCTTGCTTATATTATAGTTTAGCCCGTTGTTCTATAAGGCAAGATAACATACATGCTGTATGCGTGATCCATTGGTTTTATAATAATTGGGCTCATTGCGCCTGTAAAACCAATAAACAATTGTTCGCTATCAATGACCTTAAGCACATCAAGCATGTACTTGGAGTTAAATGCAATTCTAAGCGGCTCGCCATTAAATTCTTTGGCTTCAAGCTGCTCTGTTACTCTGCCTAGCTCCGTTGAGCTTGATGAAATTTCGATTGTTCCATCTTCAAGCGTCATTAAGCGTACAATATTTGTTTTTTCCTCGCGGGACATGAGATAGGCACGATCAATAGCGTCCATCACATTTTTTGTATCAAGTACAAGTTCTGTTTTGAACGTTTGCGGAATAATCTTAGAAGTATCGGGATAGGTTCCGTCAAGAATACGCGTATAAAATAATACGTTTCCTAGTTTAAACAAAACCTGATTGTCTGTTACAACGATATCAACAAGCGCATTATGCTCTGGAACGAGCTTCGATAACTCGCCAAGTGTTTTCGCGGAAATAACAACATTGCTGAATTTTAATTGAGCATCGGTGTCGACTTGTGCAGTACGGCTAGCCAAACGATGACGATCAGTAGCAACAAATTTTAATTCTCCTTCGAGCAAGTTCCAAAGTACACCTGTCAAAATAGGTGTTTGTTCACTTGTTGAAGCTGCAAGAACGGTTTGACGGATCATCGCCTTTAATAAATCACCAGGCATTTGCAATACTTCATTTTGTTCGATGGAAGGAAGTACTGGGAATTCTTCAGGATCTAATCCGACCATTTGAATTTCAGTTGAACCTGAACGGATTATTGTCTGATAAGTATTGCTGACATCGATTACGACTTGCTCGGATGGGAGCTTTTTTACAATCTCCACAAAAAACTTAGCCGGTAAAACGACGCTTCCTGGCTTATCCACATGTGCAATAACGAATTGATCTCTTTCCACAGGGATGAAACTTTGAATGGAGATATCGGTATCGCTTGCTGTAAGTGTTACCCCTAAATGTGTAACCTCGATTTTGATACCGCCGAGTATAGGTATAGCAGGACGTGAAGAAGCAGCTTTCGCTACTTGCTGGATCGCATCGTTTAATTCATTTTTTGAGATTGTTAATTTCATGATTTCACTCCTAGCGTTCTTATAAATTCATCCAAGTATGAGCTCGTTCGACACGATTTTTATGAAAAGGGTGTCAGCTGCTTATCTTTTAAATATAAGGATATACGAATTTGATCGTTATACGATGCTTATATTTCGACGCGAAACGAGCTTTTTTCACGAAAGGAAAGAGTTTGTCGTTTACGCTTATTTGATGATGTTTTTTTAAAGATTTTTAGTAGTAGTAGTAGTAGGGGCACTGAATATGTGGATAACCCCGTGGAAGACCGATAAAGCAAGCCTATCCACATGTGAATAGCTTGTGCATAGGCTTGCTTAGTTGTTCACATATGATTTTTGATCTTTTCGGTCAGGTTTTGAATGATTTTGTACAGGTCCTGATCGATCTTGAGCTGCTGTGATATTTTCTCATGTGCATGGATAACTGTTGTATGGTCACGTCCGCCAAAAGCCTCGCCTATCTTAGGAAGTGAGAAATCGGTCAGCTCCCTGGATAGATACATAGCAATTTGCCTTGGATATGCTACCGCCTTCGTTCTTTTCCGCGCTTTAAACTCTTCCAGCCGGAGTCCATAGAACTCTCCAACCTTCGTCTGAATATCATGCATCGTTATCATTCTCGGCCTGCTCGAAGGAATAATATCCTTGAGCGCTTCAGCTGCTAAATGCGACGTAATGTCAGCGTTTATTAAGGATGAATAAGCAACTACCCGGATAAGAGCACCTTCTAATTCTCGGATGTTCGTATCGATTTGATTAGCGATATAGATCATCGCTTCGTTAGGAATGTCTAGATTCTCCGCGCGCGCTTTCTTACGTAAAATAGCGATCCGCGTCTCTAAATCCGGCGGCTGTATGTCGGTAATGAGCCCCCATTCAAAGCGGGAACGCAGCCTTTCTTCCAGCGTCGGAATTTCCTTTGGAGGCCGGTCACTTGAGATGACAATTTGTTTTCGTTCTTCATGCAGCGCATTAAAGGTGTGGAAAAATTCCTCTTGCGTTTGTTCTTTTCCCGCTAGAAATTGAATATCGTCAATGAGCAGAACGTCGATATTACGGTATTTCGTACGGAAGCTTTCCCCACGGTTATCACGGATTGCATTGATGAATTCGTTCGTGAATTTCTCGGATGAAATGTAAAGAACCTTCGTATTCGGATTGTGATCCATGATGTAGTGGCCGATTGCGTGCATTAAGTGGGTTTTGCCGAGTCCAACTCCACCATATAAGAACAATGGATTGTAGGCTTTCGCCGGCGCTTCTGCGACAGCAAGCGATGCAGCATGCGCAAAACGGTTGTTTGCCCCGATGACGAATGTATCAAACGTATACTTCGGGTTAAGCATATGAGTAGGTGTTGCTTCTTCATTCATGACAGGGGAATGCACCGCTTTCGGCGGGAACATATATGCGGGCTCCGCACCCTTCGGTTCTTCAATAGAGAAGCGAACGTCCACTTGTCTGCCCAAAAACTCAAACAGTGTCGTTCTAATTAGCTTCGTATAACGGCCCTCCAGCCATTCGGCCGCAAATGTTGTCGGCGCTGTTACTTCAAGCATAGAATCATCAACAAAATTAGCCTTCGTCGCTTTAAACCAGGTGTCAAAGCTCGGTTTGCTTAATTTAGTCTGAATGATCGACAACACTTGCTGCCATAAATCATAGGTATGGCTGTCCACAGACTGTCACTCCTTATCCAAATCGCCACATTAGGCGCAGTTGCAAGAAAAAATGTCGAAAACAAGGGTATTATAACGAAACCATCCACATTGTTAAGAATAAACAGTGAATGAGTTATAAATAGGGGATGAGTTTGTTCACAATGTTATCCACAGGCTGTGTATAAAACTGAGGCAATATTGATCTAATCCACAGTGAAAACATAATAATCATAGCAAAAGATGCCTTATATTTCAACGAATTCGCATATTTTATCCACATCCTCAACTGCTTGTGCATAAAAGTTATCTACACCACTACATATTGTTTATATCTTGTTAAGAATTCGACAAAGTTCGTTAGACCAACCTGTGGATTGTACACATGTTATTAGTTTTTGAAATACGGAGTCATTTCATGCGCTTATCCACAGTCGACATTGAAAATATATTTATCAACAAGATGACGCTGGAGCCGGTCATTGACTTTTTAGGCCCAGCATGGTTTAATGAAAAAGGCGTTTTTTTAAATATAGGACGTTATAAGTGCATACTTATGATGCTTATATTTCACCGCGAAACGATGCTGCTCCGTCAATCAAGACGGCGAGAGCCGTTTACGCTTGATTTGGAAACACGCAGTATAGGAGGTGCAGAACGATGAGACCTACATTTAGACCTAATGTAAGCAAACGCGCGAAAGTGCATGGATTCCGCAAACGGATGAGCTCGAAGAACGGACGTAAAGTTTTGGCAGCGCGTCGTCAAAGAGGAAGAAAAGTACTAAGCGCATAAGCAGAAGACCACGTCCGGTGGTCTTTTTTTTTTACTTATGAGGTTGAGGTGTGAGAGAGCAGGCTGATTATGCTGTTCTCTTGCTAACTATACTTAGAAGATGAACGAGAGAACGGTGGACAACAGTCGTGCATAGAAAATTGCGTCTTCGCAATCGTGAGGACTTCAGCCGGATTTATCGGGGCGGCAAATCATTTGCGAATGGGCAATTCGTCGTCTATTGGTCGAAACAACCATCGGCAGATCCATTTCGCCTTGGCGTGTCAGCGAGTAAGAAAATTGGGAATGCGGTTGTACGCAATCGCATGCGCCGAATGATTAAAGAAATCGTTCGTCACCAAGAGAAACGGATTGCTCCCAGAACCGACTTCATTCTAATAGTGAGAAAGCCGGCTACTTTGATGAAGATGAAGGATATGGAGAAGAGCGTTCTTCATGTATTGAAGAAAGCCGGCTTGCTGAAAAGCCCAAGTCAGTCAAAGGAGAAGCAGGCAGATTAGCGTTTTTTTGCCGGCTTGCTTCGCATGCCCAAAATACGTGATACACCATGCTCCAAGAAAGCGGATGCATGGACAGTCTCGTTGTTTCCTTGTCCCATAAATTATGGTATAGTCTAGAATGGAAATATAAGATTGTACGAGTTTACAATGCCTGTATTTTGCTATGAAACAAATGCTATGCCGCAAGAGCACGGCTATGGCCGATGACGCTTGATGTAATGGCTCTCAGAGAGGAGTTTTAATGTTGTTGTTTTGGACAAAAAACAAGAAATTGATTTTAGTGTTCGGTCTTGTTCTGCTCATGGGTGTGCTGGCAGGATGCGGCGCTCCATCAACGGAAACAACGGAGACCGCTGATTTATTGAAGGGGAACTTCTGGGAGAAGTACGTCGTCTATTATTTCGCCGTTACGCTTGATACGTTCGCAGGTTGGTTCTCTGGTTCCTACGGACTCGCTATATTGCTCTTGACGATTGTTGTAAGAACATTGATCTTACCATTAACACTTAAGCAATACCGCAGTTCCAAAGCTATGCAAGCGTTGCAGCCGCAAATGGCTGAAATTAAGAAAAAACATAAAGATAATCCTCAAAAGCAACAAGAAGAGACGATGAAGCTGTTCCAAACCCATCAAGTAAATCCGATGGCGGGCTGTTTGCCTTTACTTGTTCAAATGCCGATTTTTATCGCATTGTACAATTCAATCTACAAGAACCCTGATATTCGTGAGCATACGTTCCTATGGCTTGAGCTTGGTGAGAAGGATCCTCTATATATCCTTCCGATTCTCGCAGCAGCTACCACTTTCATTCAGTCCAAAATGATGCAGAAGCAGCAAACACAAACGATGCCGGGTATGGGTATGATGCTTGCGATCTTCCCAGTGCTTATTTTTGTAATGGCACTTTCGTTCCCAGCGGCTCTTCCTTTGTACTGGGTTTACAGTAACATTTACACAATCATTCAAAACTACTTCCTATACGTTCGTTCATCTGAAAAGGGTAAGGAGGCCCCTGCGAAATGAAGAAAATCATTGCATCGGGGAAAACGGTAGAAGATGCTGTACGTAACGGATTATTACAATTGCAAGTAACTGAAGACCGCGTTAAACAAGTTGTGCTTGAGCAGCCCACTAAAGGTTTCTTTGGACTGTTCGGCGCAAAGGAAGCGAAAGTTGAGCTTGAGCTAATTCCCGATCCTATGCTGGAAGCGGAGAAATTTCTCCATGAGGTTGCTGGTACGATGGGGCTGCAAGTAAACATCGATCGAAAGCAAACAAGAGAGGGTATCCACATATCTGTAACAGGAAGCGGAGATCTTGGCATGCTGATTGGACGTCGCGGACAAACGTTGGATGCATTACAGTACTTGGTTAATATTGTGGCTAATCGTTACTCAGACAGTCATTTACGTATCGTACTTGATGCAGAGGATTTTCGAGAGCGCCGCCGCAAAACGTTAGCGGACTTATCCGATCGTTTGGCGGGACGAGTTATTCGGACTAGGAAAGAAGTTGTCCTGGAGCCGATGTCGCCGCATGAGCGCAAAGTCATTCATTCGCAGTTGCAGAATCACCCTAAGGTGAAAACGTTTAGTAAAGGCGACGAGCCGAATCGGCGAGTTGTTATTGCACTGAGACAGTAGGCTGTACAACATAAAAGTATAGGAATCTATACGCTATCCACAGCAATGGCTCATAATGGTCATTGCTGTTTTTCCATTTGAGAGGTGCTGACAGCAATGGTACATGATACGATAGCTGCCATTTCCACAGCAGTAGGAGAAGGCGGAATCGCAATAATAAGAGTAAGCGGACCAGAGGCAATATCCGGTATCGCGACTGTTTTTCGTTCGAAAGTTAACCTAAAAGAGGCAGATACACATACGCTGCATTATGGACATATCGTTGATCCCGTATCGGGAGAAGAGGTTGAAGAGGTACTCGTTACACTCATGCGTGGACCGCGCTCCTTCACTGCAGAAGATGTTGTCGAAATTAATGCGCACGGCGGCGTGATTGCTGTCAAAAAAGTGCTTGATGTCGTATTACAGCTTGATGGCTATAGAACAGCTGAACCTGGAGAATTTACGAAACGCGCCTTTCTGAATGGCCGAATCGACTTGATGCAAGCAGAGGCTGTTATAGATTTGATTCGTTCAAAATCAGATCGTGCTTTTTCCGTTGCGCGCAAACAAGCAGAGGGTGTGCTTTCAAAGAGAATCAAAGCTTTGAGGCAGACTGTTATTGAGCTGCTTGCCCATATAGAAGTGAACATCGATTATCCGGAGCATGACGTAGAGGAAATGACGAGTTCGTTTATTCGCGACCAATGCGATTCTGCTATTCATGAAATAGATCGTCTGTTAAAAACCGCAAATGAAGGCAAAATATTAAGAGAAGGCATTGTAACAGCCATTGTTGGACGGCCAAATGTCGGCAAATCATCTCTTATGAATGTGTTGACGCAGGAGAATAAAGCTATCGTTACCGATATTCCTGGAACGACGCGTGATGTTATCGAACAATTTGTAGCGCTAAATGGCATTCCACTTCGACTGCTGGATACTGCCGGTATTCGTGAAACGACGGATGTGGTTGAGCGAATTGGTGTAGAGCGTTCGCGCAATGCGCTTGAGGAAGCGGATCTTATTTTGTTAGTGCTCAACTATAATGAGCCGTTACAGGCTGATGACCGAGAGCTTTTGTTGCAAATGAAGGATCGCCCCGTCATTGCGATCATCAATAAGACTGACTTGCCGCGTCAATTAGAAATTGAGGTGGTGGAGGAGTCGATTTCTGCCGATTCCATCGTTAAAATGTCGGTTCTTGAAGAAGACGGATTAGATCGATTAGAGAAGACGATTAGCGAAATGTTTTTTGAAGGTCAGCTCGAGTCGGGTGACCTGACATATGTCAGCAATGTTCGACATATTGCTTTATTGAAGCGGGCAAGGCAATCGCTTATCGATGCAATTGAAGCATCGGATACAGGAATTCCGATTGACCTTATTCAAATTGATGCCAGATCGGCTTGGGAGTCGCTTGGTGAAATTTTAGGTGATGAAGCGGGCGATTCATTAATCGATCAAATTTTCTCTCAGTTCTGCTTAGGGAAATAGATGGAAGTAGGCTTTTTCAGCTCAGATGAATTATGCTAAGAGCGGGCAGTGCTATTGAGTAAACAGTGCAAATGTTCATGTTATATAGTTTATGTCGTAACTTCTATAAAGCAGTTGTTTTATAGGACTGCATAGTATAGATGGTTAAAGCTTACGAAGTGGTTTTCTTCGAAAACCTTTAGGAGGGTAAAGGACAATGAGATATTTAGCTGGTGAATATGACGTTATCGTCATTGGAGCGGGTCATGCGGGCTGTGAATCTGCACTTGCAGCTGCGCGTATGGGCTGCGAGACGCTGCTTCTTACAATAAATCTAGACATGGTTGCTTTTATGCCGTGTAATCCATCTATCGGGGGACCGGCAAAAGGTCATGTGGTGCGTGAAATTGATGCGCTCGGCGGTGAGATGGGACGTAATATTGATAAAACTTTCATCCAAATGCGAATGCTTAATACGGGTAAAGGTCCAGCAGTGCATGCATTGCGTGCACAAGCTGACAAGTTTGATTATCAGCATTTGATGAAAAAGACAATTGAAGAAACTCCGCATCTGACACTAAGACAAGGCTTGGCTGAAGAGCTTATTGTTGAGGATGGGAAATGCGTAGGGATCATTACTAAAACAGGTGCAGAGTATCGTGCAAAATCAACGATTGTTACTACGGGCACCTATTTGCGCGGTAAAATTATTATGGGCGAGCTGATGTATGAGAGCGGTCCAAATAATCAACAACCATCGGTCAGACTTTCTGCAAGCTTGAAAGAACATGGTTTGGAACTTGTTCGCTTCAAAACAGGTACACCGCCTCGTGTCCATAAGGATACAATTGATTTCTCAAAAACAGAAATTCAACCTGGTGATGATAAACCTAAGTTTTTCTCCCATGAAACCGAATCCTCTACAAATGAACAGTTGCCTTGCTGGTTAACGTATACATCTGAAGCGACGCACAAGATCATTAATGATAATCTGCATCGTGCGCCAATGTTCTCCGGTGCCATTGAGGGAACAGGTCCAAGATATTGCCCATCCATTGAGGATAAAATTGTTCGTTTTGCAGATAAGCCAAAGCATCAGATTTTCCTAGAGCCTGAAGGTAAAAATACTTCGGAGTACTATGTACAAGGTCTATCGACTAGTATGCCAGAAGATGTACAACTGAGCATTTTACGTTCTGTACCAGGTTTGGAAAAAGTTGAGATGATGCGTAACGGTTATGCGATTGAGTATGATGCAGTAGTTCCAACACAGTTGTGGCCATCACTGGAGACAAAGGTAATCGACAGCCTATTCACAGCTGGACAAATTAACGGAACGTCCGGTTATGAGGAAGCAGCAGGTCAAGGCGTTATAGCTGGAATCAATGCAGCGCGTAAGGTACAAGGAAAAGAGCCGATTATTATCGGTCGTGCTGATGGCTATATTGGTGTCATGATCGATGATCTTGTTACGAAAGGAACCAATGATCCTTATCGCTTGCTGACTTCAAGAGCTGAGTACCGTTTGCTGCTTCGCCATGATAATGCAGACTTGCGTTTAACTCCAACAGGCTATGAAATTGGTCTTATTTCGGAAGAACGCTACAATAAGTTTTTACGCAAAAAAGAATTAGTTGAATTGGATATTGAACGTCTTCGTGGAACCAAAGTTAAGCCTGATCAAGTAAATGAAATGCTGATCACAGCAGGTACAGCACCAATGGAGCATGGGACAGACGCTTTATCTTTGCTTCGTCGTCCTGAGGTTACTTATGCGATGTTAGAAACAGTTGTTCCTTCCGTTCCAGAAATGACTGAGGAAATGAAGGAGCAAGTGGAGATTCAGATCAAATATGCAGGTTATATCGAAAAACAGCTCGTGCAAGTAGCTCGTTTGAACAAAATGGAGAAAAAGCGGATTCCGGACGATATTGATTATAGTGATGTTCGTAGTCTAGCTTCGGAAGCAAAGCAAAAGCTCTCCGTTATCAGACCACTTTCAATTGGGCAAGCTTCCCGTATTGCAGGTGTTACGCCAGCTGATATTTCTATCCTCCTGGTTTACTTGGAGCATTATAACCGTGTTACTGCAGCGAGAGGATCATAATATGGACGAAACATTAAATTGGTTTACAAAAAAAATGGAGGAGAGTGGAATTCCACTCTCTTCTGTCCAGCTGGAGCAGTTCGAGACTTATTATCGATTGCTTGTCGAGTGGAACGAAAAGATGAATTTGACTGGAATTACAGAGCGGGATGCCGTCTATGAAAAGCATTTTTATGATTCGGTTTCATTATCTTTCTATACAAAGATGGATAGTGTACGTAAGCTTGCTGATATTGGTTCAGGAGCAGGTTTTCCGAGTATACCCTTGAAAATTTGTTTCCCTCATCTGCAGATAATGATTGTTGATTCATTGAATAAACGAATTCAATTTTTATCGCATCTGAAGGAGCAGCTTGGTTTAGACCAGGTTTTATGCGTGCATGGAAGAGCTGAAGATATTGCACAATTGCCGGATCATCGAGATAAATATGATTTGGTAACTGCAAGGGCAGTTGCAAGATTGAATGTATTAAATGAGTTTTGCTTACCTTTCGTTAAAAAAGGCGGATTGTTTGCTGCGATGAAAGGCTCCCAGTCAGATGAAGAAGTACGGGAGGCATCCTTTAGTTTAAAAGAGCTAAAAGGGAAAATTAAATCACAGCACCAGTTATCCCTTCCGAATGAACAATCCGAACGACATATCATTTTAATAGAGAAGCTAGATGCTACTCCGCGTAAATATCCTAGAAAAGCAGGAACTCCACTAAAACAACCACTTATGTAGTGGACGTACAATGTTCCACGTGAAACAAATGTATTACTAGATTGTTTCTATGAAAAAATCAATTTCCAAATTTTTATAACAATTATTTGTTCTGAAATGATGTCAAGCAGGAGATCGTCCAGCTATTGTCGAATTATAAAAGTTGATGAAGAGACTGGACGATACCGTTACATAAACGAATGAAATTACTGTCTTCTTACGACAGGTAACTGTTCGTCACGCGGAGAAATATAAGCATCGTATAATGCTTTTCAGCCATACTTGATTATATTTTAACTGAAGCCTCTCCTATCATTACCGAATGGATTTTGTTATGGATGTTCGCCGTGCAGTTGACGATTATTACCTGAGAGAGGTTCTAGTAACCGAAATAATCCAATTGGCAATGAACCAAACTTACTGCTGAAGCGTATTTATTGCAAAAACCTTGTGATTGCTTTTTAATAGAATAGAGGCATGCTCTTTCATTATTATTGAGTCTGCTTTCGTTTTATATGAAACGTATGGTTCCCATCTCTATGATGGAGATCATGCTTTCATTTGAAGTGATCAACAAACAAGGTTTATCTCATGATCGGGTGGTAATTATCGATATGAAAGAACAATTTTCTAGATTGTTCGGCCTGTCCGAGCAGCGCATACCGCAAGAAGAAGTTCGGCAAATACCGATTCAAGAAATCGACGCAAGCCCATTTCAACCGCGTACGATTTTTGATGATGACCGAATTGAAGAATTATGTCAGACGATAAAAACGCATGGTGTTATTCAGCCTATCGTTGTTCGTATGCGTAATGGAAGATATGAAATTATAGCAGGGGAACGCCGCTGGCGTGCTGTAACCAAACTTGGTTATGACACCATTCCTGGTATTGTTCGTGAATTCAACGATTCGCAAACAGCCTCTATTGCTCTAATTGAGAATCTTCAAAGAGAAGGTTTGTCAGCGATTGAGGAAGCGATTGCATATCAGAAGTTAATCGAACTTCATCAATTAACGCAAGAAAGTTTGGCGCAACGTCTCGGAAAGAGTCAGTCGACTATTGCTAATAAATTGAGACTGCTAATGTTGAACGAAACCATCAAAATTGCGTTAATGGAACGGAAGATAACAGAACGACACGCAAGAGCTTTATTATCGTTAGATAGTGAAGAGCTGCAGCTTAAAGTGTTAGAGGAAATTATGGCTAAAGATTTAAATGTGAAACAAACAGAGGTTAGAATTGCTTTCCTCAAAGAATCAACAAAAATTAAAAAGGCTAAACGTGTTTCTTTTACAAAGGATGTACGGTTAGCGCTTAATACAATCAGACATTCCATTGAAATGGTTTCTGGTTCAGGCTTACAAATTAAAACGAATGAAAAGGATCACGATGATCATTATGAAATTACGATCCAGATCCCTAAAAGATAAAAATCAATTTCGCAATTGCTATAATTAATGCTTATTTGTGCCGCCCTCAGTGAGGGCGGCGATGCCATTTGTAGCTCATTTTTCATTTTGTCAGCGGCATCGTTATATAACTTAGCAAATTAATAGTTTAATATTGTATAGATGTATTTGTAATTGAGTATTAGGAAAATAGCACATAAATGTTGTACACATAGAGGTGAGCTGGTTTTGTCAAAAATAATTGCAATCGCCAATCAGAAGGGCGGTGTCGGAAAAACGACAACGTCTGTCAATTTAGCTGCCTGTCTTGCATCACTTGGTAAAAGGGTGCTGCTTGTAGATATTGACCCACAAGGGAATACGACGAGTGGTCTCGGTATTAATAAGGGTGACGTAACGAACTGTATTTATGATGTACTTATTAATGATGTCCATCCAAAGGATGCGATGTTTGAAACTAGTGTTCCTGGTCTAAAGATCATTCCAGCAACTATACAATTGGCCGGTGCAGAAATTGAGTTAGTACCGACGATATCAAGGGAGCTGCGTTTGAAAAAGTCTTTGCAAATGGTTAAGGATGATTTCGATTATGTTCTTATTGATTGTCCTCCATCACTTGGCATTTTAACAATTAACTCGTTAACAGCAGCAGATTCTGTTCTTATTCCTATTCAATGTGAGTATTATGCGCTTGAAGGATTAAGCCAGTTATTAAACACCGTTCGACTCGTTCAAAAACATTTGAATACATCGCTTCAAATTGAAGGTGTTCTCTTGACTATGCTTGACGCGAGAACAAACCTTGGTATTCAAGTTATCGAAGAAGTGAAAAAATACTTTCAACAAAAAGTTTATCAAACGATTATCCCACGTAATGTTCGCTTAAGTGAAGCACCATCACATGGGCAAGCTATTATCACATACGATCCGCGTTCTAAAGGTGCTGAAGTTTATCTTGAACTCGCAAAGGAAGTGATTACGTATGAGCAAGCGGCTAGGTAGAGGGCTGGATGCGCTTATCCCATCGCTTTCTGTGAATGACGATGATAAAGTGATTGAAATTTCATTATCCCAACTGAGACCTAATCCGTATCAGCCGAGAAAAACGTTCGATGAAGATTCAATAAAGGAATTAGCAGAATCAATTAAGCAGCATGGTATTATACAACCTATTATTGTCCGTACGGTGTTGAAGGGTTACGAAATCATAGCAGGTGAAAGACGTTTCCGTGCTTCGCAATATTGTGGCAATGCAACAATACCAGCTGTAGTTAGATCTTTCACTGATCAACAGGTCATGGAAATTGCACTTATTGAAAACTTACAACGTGAGGACCTGAATGCAATTGAAGTTGCAGTAGCCTATCAGGCGCTCATCGATAAGTTCAAACTTACTCAAGAAGAGCTATCTATGAAGGTCGGAAAGTCTCGTTCTCATATTGCAAACTTTGTTCGGTTACTTTCACTACCTACAGAAATTAAAGATAATGTTTCACGTGGAACAATTTCAATGGGTCATGCGAGAGCATTAGTCGGTATTAAAGATGATAAGGTGCAGAAGGAATTAGCAGATCTGACCGTTTCACAAGAGTGGAGTGTACGTGAGCTTGAAGAGGCTATTCAGAAGCTGGACTCGAAGCAACCGGAAGATACATCGAAACCGAGCCAAAGAAAACGTGATCCGTATATCGATCATTTAGAAGAGTCGCTGCGTGAAAGATTCAAAACGACAGTGAAGATTAAACAACAAAAAGATAAAGGTAAAATTGAGCTTCAATACTATAGTAAACAGGATTTGGAACGTTTGTTAGAGTTGCTTCAATACATGGCATAGACTTAACCAAACAATGGCATACCTAAGTTGTAATCTTGCTTTTGAAAGATTAAACTAAGGTATGCCATTGTTCTGATTAGATCACTTAGAAAGGTGTGGAATTTGTGAGTGAGAACGACCAATCAATCATATATTTGGACCATGCAGCAACTTCTTGGCCTAAACCTCCTTCGGTAACGGAAGCTGTTATAAATGCAATGTTAAATGACGCTGCTAACCCAGGCAGAGGCAGTCATGCTATGGCTGTTCGTGCTAGTCGTATCCTGTTTGAGACGCGTAAACAGTTGGCTAAGCTGTTTAATATAAAAAACCCCAATGATATTGCATTTACCTCAAATACGACAATGTCATTAAATATGGCGATAAAAGGTTGGTTGAAACCGGGCGATCATGTCATCGCTACTTCAGTAGAGCATAACTCAGTTAGAAGACCATTGTATTTTCTGGAACAAACGGTAGGTATTGAAGTGACTTATGTAGAGTCGGATGAACGGGGCAATATAAATATTGATGATGTTGCATTAGCGATACGACCCAATACAACGTTAGCCATTGTCAATCACAGTTCAAACCTATTAGGCACAATTATGCCTGTAGCGGAAATAGCTGAACTGACAAGGAAACACGGGATTAAGCTCCTTGTTGACGCTGCGCAAAGTGCAGGGATTTTGCCTATCGATGTAAGGTCGATGGGTATTCATATGCTGGCCTTTCCAGGGCATAAAGGTTTGCTTGGCCCTCAAGGCACAGGAGGCTTGTACATCGATCCTGAGCTCAATCTAGTGCCTTTATTGCATGGAGGAACAGGGAGTCAATCAGAGGCCCTTGAACAGCCTCAAGTGAGACCGGATCGATATGAGGCAGGCACGCAAAATACACCAGGCTTGGCGGGACTCAAAGCCGGTGTTCAGTATGTACTGAATGAGACGGTGCACAATATCCATACTAAGGAATGGATGCTTACTCAGAGGCTTATTCAAGCACTCGAACCAGTTAAGGGGATTAAAATACTGGGACCAAAACTTGGTGAACAGCGAACAGGAATTGTAGCCTTCAATATGGAAAGTGTTGATCCATCGGAATTATCTTTTATTCTAGATCAACATTATCGAATTGCTGTGCGAGCTGGTTTTCATTGCACACCACTCGCACATGCTTGTGCTGGAACATCAGAAACAGGTGCTATACGTGCAAGTGTAGGCATATTTACAACGAATGATGAAATTGATGCGTTAACAGATGCGATTAAAGAAATCGCATTGCAATATGGGGTTTAGTTATGAACTGGGGGCGGAATAGCTAAGATGGAAGATTGGACATCGAATCCAATGAATGCTGTTACGGTGGGCTTAGCTTTATTTGTCATCGTATTATTTATTTGGATAACAGTCATAGGCGGGCGGCTGAAAAAGCTGAGAAAGCAATATACAGCGGTCATGGGGAACACGGGAGTAACGAATATAGAGGACGTCATTGTTGATCTAAAGGAAGGTTTAACTGAACAGCAGGATGCAAATAAGCAGTTAAAGGCGCAGCTTATGGATATGCAAGCCGCTTTGGTACAGCAAAAAGGAAAAGTAGGAATCATCCGTTACAATGCTTTTGCCGAACATGGGAATAATCTTAGCTTCTCAATCGCCATTATCAATGAACAAAAAGATGGGGTTGTCTTTTCTGGTATCCATAGCAGAGAAAATACTTACATCTATGCGAAGCCGCTTGAAAAAGGTGAATCAAACTACCCATTATCCCCAGAAGATTATAAAGCTATTTTAGAAGCAAAATAGGTATCGCTATAATTTATAGGTTATCGGAAGCTGCGGTCTGATCACGAACGTCGGTTGTAAGATGAGCATTGTTGGCAATAGCAGTAAATAGGCTGAGTGAGATGATGTCGGACATTTTCATGACAAGATGAAGACGAGTATTTTGCAACACGAAATATTCCATAAACCCGCCTACATTAACGACACCTGTAATATGAATGTCGCCGACAGGCGGAAGATCCTTATTTACGCCAGCACCTGGTCGAACAGGGCCGACACCAACTTGAATGCTTCCAACGCTGGATACTTGGCCGAGGCAGGCATCAATTCCGATAACAAATGGTTTATGGAAACGACGATTGATCTCGATGAGAGTATCATCTAAATTCATAGCATGAACCGGATTTTCTAATGTACCAAATAGTGAAAAATGAGTGCTGCGATACTTCGATAATGAGGTACCAATAAGAGGTCCCAAAGCATCACCCGTGGAGCGGTCGGTTCCAACACAGACGACTACGATAGGGCGGTTAGCAGCCATCTCTTCGAGCATTACTGTAAGGCGGTTAACCAGCATACCAGTAACGTTTGCGGTGGTGTAGGGTACCTTCAAAGGCGTCTCTTTAATAAATGAAAGCTTCATAGAATCCCTCCGATTATACCGATATGCTACTAGTATATGGATAGGACAACCATTTTATACTTCAGATAGTTTTCATATTTTGATTGCTGAGTAAGTTAGTCATGATAATCTAATGGGGGTCGTGCTTGTGTTAATTGCTTTCGATTCAACTCAGCAAGCATTGCGTGCAGAAATGCTGCTCGAATACGCAGAAATTGAAATTGATATATGTCCTACGCCGAAGGAAATAACGGCAGGCTGTGCGTTATCGATACATTTTCCAGAAGAAGATTTATTGATGGTGAAAGAAGTTATTGTGCAGGAGAACGTAGAAGTTAGAGGTATATTTAAAGAAGTTGATAAGGGCTATGATCAAGTCGATATGTAGCTTAGATTTAGATTCAAGGTTGATGAGGAGGAATAGCGATGTCAATCACGGAACGATATAATAAAATTGTTGATTGGTTGACAAATAATGAAATATGGCAGGCATTCGGAAGCTCAGCGCTGCGTGTAGCCATGTTTTTATTCATTGGGCGCTTCGTCGTATGGGTGATACATAAAACCATTGACCGAATTATTTTAGAGCGTGAGAACAAAAGGTTGATCATCCATGCAAGGCGAATGACAACAGTGGGCAAGCTTTTGAAAAATGTAACCTCCTACGTCGTTTATTTTATTTCGGGTATGCTTATTTTAGCGGAATTCGGAATTAACTTAGGTCCATTGCTTGCTGGTGCTGGCGTGCTAGGATTAGCTATCGGCTTTGGCGCTCAAAGCTTGGTGAAGGATATTATTACCGGATTCTTCATTGTATTGGAGGATCAATTCGCGGTTGGCGATGTGATCCAGACGGGTCAATTTAAAGGAACAGTGGAAGTCATCGGTCTGCGTACGACCCGCATTCAAAGCTGGACTGGGGAAGTTCATATCGTTCCTAATGGTATGATTAATGAGGTAACAAATTTCTCGGTCAACAACACCATTGCGGTAGTTGATATTTCTATCGCATTTGAGGAAGAGGTTGATCGAGCTCTTGAAGTTATTCGCCATACTATGATAACGATGCAAGACGAGAATTTAATTAACGCACCAGAAGTATTAGGTATTCAGGCCATTGCTCCGACAGGGGTAACGCTTCGGGTAATTGCTGAATGTCGTCCGAATACGCATCCCATTGTGTCGCGTAAATTAAACATGGAGCTTAAGCGAGCATTAGATGCGAGTGGAATTGAAATTCCATATCCTCGAATGGTTACGTATCATCGCAATGAAAAGGGAGGCGAAAAGGATGGAGCGTAAGCAGTTTGAGCTAGGTGATGTTGTTCAAATGAAAAAACAGCATCCATGCGGCTCTAATGAAATGGAAGTCATTCGAATGGGGATGGACATCCGTATTAAATGCGTTGGCTGTAAACATAGCGTTCTAATACCAAGAGCGAAATTCGAGAAAAATATGAAAAAGGTGCTTCGTTCCAAAGCGTCTGAAGAAGGTTTAAATTAAGTGAAAGCATACGAACCAATAAACAATTTTTAGGAAATACTTGCGCCTTGATAAGCTCTATGATACAATAATTTTTACATGCGGAGAGGTACCCAAGAGGCCCAAGGGGGCTGACTCGAAATCAGCTAGGCGGGTCAAACCGTGCGTGGGTTCGAATCCCACCTTCTCCGCCATTATATTAAATATGTAACGGTTCCTTAAGAGGAACCGTTTTTTTGTGTTTAAATAATCGTGTGTGAATTAAAAAGGGTTAGACAATATAGAAAGGAGAGCTCTCGCGAGCTCTCCTTCTGACGGTGAATAATGGCTGAGTCGATCAATTCTCACTACAAGCTTATGAAACTCCATTCGTCAATCGGAACAAATCAGCAATAGCATCATTAAATCCTTTTGAGCACAATCATACGCGACCGGGTTAATGGTATGGCGTATCAATGCTCGAATGCGCGTGTGTTACAGACAAGTGTCTTTGGCACAACCCTCCGCTTCTCTACTGAGTGGACGAAATCCTCCTGCGCAGCGAGTGCTACTATGTCATAAGACAGTTATAGTCTCGGCGCTTGCCTGAATGGTTCAATGGAACCACACCTCTCTTGCACCGTCGATAATTAGAATGGCCAAAACGAAACTTTATTATTCATGAAATAAAAAAAAGTTAATGGCCCATTCGTTTCCATTTGCGCTCGTGATTAGTTGTGTCAGGGAAACGCTGCCCTTTGCTCAACTTGACCTTCTTCGGATTATTAATCCCCATATGAAATGAATTTACACCGTCCTCGATGTATGTGCCATCATTCGGAGCTTTGTCGCCCGGCGAAAACATTGTACCTTCACCCATCATGATCACCCTCCAGTGTATAATGTAGAGCGGACAGAAAGAATCGATTGATCTATCCCGTTATGTAGTATCTACAGCGAACAGTCATTGCATGAGTAGCAGATAACGGCTAAAAAATGCATTAGCTGCTTCCATATGTTACCCCTGCGGAATCTGCCGTGATTTCCGCTTGTAATAGGCGATTCGATTTGGTATAGTATAGAGATGCGAGCAGAAGCTCGTTCCTTGCTCCATTTATGGGGCCGTTAGTCCAAGAGGAGGTGAAACAATATGCGCAAATATGAAGTAATGTACATTATTCGTCCAGACGTTGAGCAAGAAAACCTTCAAGCTATCGTTGACAAATTCCATGGCATTATCTCCAATGGCGGAGAAGTCATTAAGCAAGATGTGAGCGGTAAACGTCGTCTTGCGTATGAAATCAACAAGCTACGTGATGGGTACTTTGTACTGGTACATTTCAACGCAACTACTGAAGTTGTGAATGAACTTGACCGCATCATGAAGATTACGGATGAAGTTATCCGTTCGTTGATCGTTAGAGACGCCGCTTAATCTAGGCTGGATTGTTCGATTGGGAGGTCAGAAACGATGTTGAATCGTGTTATACTAATTGGTAGATTGACGAGAGACCCAGAGCTTCGCTATACGCCTGCTGGTGTCGCAGTTACACAATTTACGTTAGCGGTAGATCGTCCGTTTACGAGCGGTGGTCAAGGTGAGCGTGAAGCGGATTTCATTCCGGTTGTAACATGGCGTCAACTGGCCGAGACTTGCGCAAACTATTTGCGTAAAGGCCGCTTAACAGCGGTTGAAGGTCGCATTCAAGTTCGGAATTACGAGAACAACGAAGGCAAACGTGTCTACGTGACGGAAGTTATCGCTGATAACGTTCGGTTCTTGGAATCCAACAAAGATGGCGGAGGTTCACGAGAAGAAGGCGGAAGCAGCTACAGCGGCGGTACAAGCACCGGTGGAGGATCTTTCGGCGGTAATGCTTCCCAAAGCGGCGGTAACCGTCCATCTGGTAATAATAACTCACGTAACGACAGCCGTGATCCGTTCCAGGATGACGGACGCCCGATTGATATATCAGAAGATGATTTGCCATTTTGATATTAGTGTAGCCTAGGCTGCACGTATCAATGGAGCAGTTGCACAGCCTTTATTGGAATATAGAGCTGTTGTGTAATTGTAATATTTTCAACGATAAGGAGGATACCTATCATGGCTTTCAAACAAAGAGATAATGGTGGAGACGAGCGTCCAGAGCGTAAGTTCAGCGGACGTAAAGGCGGACGTAACAAACGCCGTAAAGTATGTTTCTTCACTGTAAACAAAATTTCTAAAATTGACTATAAAGATGTTGATTTGTTGAAAAAGTTTATCAGCGAGCGCGGCAAAATCTTGCCACGTCGTGTAACTGGAACAAGCGCGAAATACCAACGCTTGCTTACTGTTGCAATTAAACGTTCACGTCAAATCGCATTGCTTCCTTACACGACTGAATAGGTCGTTGTTGGAACGGAAGAGCCTACTGAGCATGCTCAGTAGGTTCTTTTTTTTGTTTCTAATCGTCTGTATTTATACGAATAATACGCATATATTCACGAGGAAGATAAGGAATAAAGAGGGATCCAGATAATATGTGGAGTTAGATGTTGAAAATATTTTATAGTTTGTTATGGGTGATGTAACGAGCGGTTTACTCCGTCGTTTATCTAATTGTTTATCGAGCTGCCATGAACTAACGAAGATTAATATAAAGAGCAGCGAACTTACCGCTATTTTTAATTTCAGCATGATGATCACTCCTTTAGTAAGAGTAATCCCCATTCCATTGGTTTTCATTCTTTTAGCTAGGACATTTCCTAATTTGTTTTTGACAATATTAAACTCGAAAGCTATACTAAAGTGTAGTCAAAACACAACTAAATGAACTTTTTTATCGGAGGAGCCTGCCAACAGCGGGCTCTTTTTGCGTTTTTTAAGGTACCAGCCGCGATGTAAGTACTTTTATGGAAAAATGGAAAAGCTTAAGAGGTTATTTGTTTTGGAAGGGGAGATTGTCTTTGCTGTCTATTGTCATCATTTTACCATTTTTAATGGCCGCTATTAGTCCAATGCTGCGAAGACTGCTGCATGAGGTTCATACGGGATGGGTGATCCTTCCCTTGCCCGTACTGCTGTTTGGATATTTTCTATGGCAAATTGCTGCAGTCCAGAACGGAGAGAGCTTAACCGAGTCAATTCCATGGATTCCTTCGCTTGGAGTCGACTTTACCGTTTATTTGGATGGGTTAGGGTTATTGTTTTCACTATTAATTACAGGTATCGGCTCGCTAGTTGTTCTTTATTCGATTTACTATTTGGATAAGAACAAAGAGGCAATTACTTCGTTTTATGTTTATTTGCTTTTATTTATGGGGGCAATGCTGGGGGTTGTGCTGTCGGATAACCTCATCGTCTTGTATGGGTTTTGGGAGCTAACAAGCATTTCCTCTTTCTTGCTCATTGCTTTCTGGAATCAGAGAGAGAAATCTAAGTATGGTGCACTTAAATCTATGCTTATTACCGTATTTGGCGGTCTATCTATGCTAGCCGGATTTGTTCTGTTGTATGTCATGTCAGGAACGTTTAGCATTCGTGAGATTATCGGCAGTGTTGATATGCTAACGAGTCATACGTTATTTTTGCCGGCTATGCTGTTGGTTCTAGTAGGTGCATTTACGAAATCAGCACAGTTTCCATTCCACATCTGGCTGCCAGATGCGATGGAGGCACCAACTCCAGTTAGTGCTTATCTCCATTCGGCAACGATGGTTAAAGCAGGTCTATACTTAGTGGCAAGGTTTAGTCCGATCTTCTCCGGAGAAGCAGCCTGGTTCTGGCTTATATCCTGCATTGGATTATTAACGATGATTTATGGCTCTTTCCGAGCGATGAAGCAAAAGGATTTAAAGTCATTGCTGGCGTTCTCAACGATTAGCCAGCTCGGCCTGATTATGAGCTTACTTGGGCTTGGTTCAGCGGCAGCATTTTTCACGGGGAGCACAGACTCTCTCTTTTATGCCAAAGCAACAATGGCAGCGATATTCCACTTGATCAATCATGCCGTGTTTAAAGGCGCTTTGTTTATGGTTGTCGGCATTGTAGACCACGAAACAGGAACGAGGGATATTCGCAAGCTAGGCGGACTTATGTCACTCATGCCGGTGACCTTCTCTATTGCACTCATTGGAACCTTCTCAATGGCAGGCTTGCCACCGTTTAATGGTTTTTTGAGTAAGGAAATGTTCTTTACAGCGGTACTGAATATTAGGGAGCTGGATATTTTCAATGTATCCTCTTTGCTAGTTATCATCCCTGTCATTGCATGGGTCGCAAGCATATTTACATTTGTGTACAGCATGATTTTATTATTTAAAACATTTACGGGACCAGCACAATTGGAGAAGCTGCCGAGAAAACCGCATGAAGCGCCAATCGGGATGCTTATTTCCCCGGTAATACTTGCTTCCTTAGCGATTGTCATTGGTTTATTCCCAAATCTGGTTGCGTACTCTTTAATTGAACCGGCGATGGCAGCTATTCATCCAGCTTTGCTGCTTCCGGGAGAGAATTTTGTGGTGTCGATTGAATTCTGGCATGGCTGGACAACTGAGATCTATATGACCATCGGGGTCGTTGCAGCAGGTGCTCTATTGTTTAAACTTCATCATCGGATGAAATGGATCAATGAGCCGCTGCTCCATAACATATCGGTGAACCAGATGTATGATGGAGGACTTCGTATGTTGGACAGAGGTTCCAATCGGTTGACCAATCGTTATATGACCGGCTCCATTCGGCATTATTTAATATACATCTTTATGTTTCTCATCGTTTCGCTTGGCATAACGATGATTCAATCCAACGTGAACTTATTTGATTTCTCAGATTTTGCACCTATGTCTATATATGAAGCTGTTATTATCATCGTCTTGGTAATATCGGTTATTGCTATTCCATTCACGAAGTCGAGAATGATGGCGATTATTTTAACGGGTGCTGCAGGGTATATGGTCACTTTGTTTTTTGTCATCTTTCAAGCGCCGGATCTTGCTTTGACACAGATGATCGTGGAAACAGTATCGGTAACACTGTTTCTACTTTGCTTTTATCATTTGCCGAAGCTAAGTAAGGAAATAGCCGCATTGCGTTTTCGACTATCTAACTTTGTGATCGCGCTTGGTGTTGGGGTCATAATGACGTTAGTAGCTCTTGGAGCAAGCGGAAGCCGTTCATTCGATTCTATATCGGAGTATTTTTTGAAGGAAAGTTACCTCTTAGCTGGCGGTAAAAATGTCGTAAACGTTATTCTCGTAGATTTCCGCGGATTCGATACGATGCTTGAAATCGTGGTGCTTGCTATCGCTTCGTTTGGTATTTATGCAATGATCAAGTTGAATGTGGAATCAGAAGGCAACGGTGTATTGCTGCCAAAACATAGCCATAGAGGCAAGTTGGCATTTCCAGTCATAAAGAGTAATGACGTTATTCTGAAGACGATATCAAAAGTCGTTATTTTCATCATCCTAACGTTTTCGTTGTACCTGTTCTTTGCAGGGCATAACGAGCCAGGCGGAGGATTTATTGGAGCACTGATGGCGTCGGCTGCATTTATATTGCTGGCTATGGCTTTCGGATTGCAGACCATTCGTGAAGTTATCCCTATCGATTTCCGAAAATTGACCGCGATTGGACTTGTGATTGCTCTTCTGACGGGAATTGGATCTTTCATCTTTGATGTACCGTTTCTCAGTCATGCTTTTGGTCACTTCCAGCTGCCATTGCTTGGAGACACGGAGCTTGCTACGGCGATGCTATTCGATTTAGGTGTGTATTTGACCGTCATAGGTGTGGCAATGACCATCATTCTAACAATAGGGAGGGATAAGTAGCTATGGAATTATATATGTCGCTGGCAATCGGTGTCATTTTTACAGTAGGGGTCTATCTCATCCTATCAAAGAGCCTATTGCGTATCATTTTGGGAACCTCTATTCTTACACATGGTGTTCATTTGCTGCTGCTGACGATGTCTAAGCTAAAAACAGGTGCTGCGCCGGTTCTGGGGCAGAAAGCGGAGTCGTATGTTGATCCGCTGCCTCAAGCGCTCATTCTAACCTCTATCGTAATCAGCTTCGGCATCACTTCTTTTTTTCTTGTACTTGCTTATAAGGCGTACCTGAAGCTTGGTACTGACGATATGGAACAGTTAAGGGGGAATGAAGATGAATAATCTGCTCGTATTTCCGCTTCTCATCCCTTTATGTACGGCGGTAATCCTTTTGTTTATTAAAAATAATGTCATTGTACAGCGTTGGATTAGCTCGATTGGTATGCTGCTTAATGTGGCAGCGGCAACCCTTATCGTGTATCAAGTGAAAACGGCTGGCATTCAAACGCTGCACATGGGGGGATGGCTTCCTCCTTATGGCATCGTATTCGTAGCTGATATGCTTGCAGCATTGCTTGTACTAGCAACCTCTGTTATTGGATCGTGCTGCTTGTTCTTTGCTTTTGGTACGATTGGCAAGGAAAGAGAAAAATATTACTTTTATCCGTTTTTTCAATTTTTGTTAGTAGGGGTAAGCGGATCTTTTCTTACAGGGGATTTGTTTAATTTGTTCGTTTGCTTCGAGGTAATGCTCATTTCATCCTATGCTCTAATTGTACTCGGAGGGACGAAGCGCCAGCTTCGGGAAACCTTGAAGTATATATTAATTAATATTTTATCATCAACGTTATTTGTAGCAGCTGTAGCGTATTTATACGGTGTAGTTGGCACATTGAATATGGCGCACCTATCTCAGCGAATTGCTGAAGCGGGACAGACGGGTGTATTGAACGTGATTGCGATATTGTTCCTGATCGTATTCTCACTAAAAGCCGGCTTGTTCTTATTTTTCTGGCTGCCAGGCTCTTATAGTGCGCCCCCAGCAGCAGTATCTGCTTTGTTCGGAGCCTTGCTCACTAAAGTAGGTTTGTATGCACTCATACGCACATTTACACTCATTTTCTACAATGAACCAGCTATTACGCATGGTTGGATTGCTTGGATGGCGGCTGCCACGATGATATTAGGAGCGTTTGGCGCAGCTGCCTATTCCGATATTGGTCGTATTCTGAATTACAATGTCATCATCAGTGTAGGCTTTCTTGCATTTGGCTTAGCGGTCAGCTCGAAGGATGCATTAGACGGGGTCGTATTTTATATGCTGCATGATATGGTTGCGAAGGCACTCCTGTTTATTGTGGGAGGAATGCTCATGTATGTGGCAGGAACGGGTCAATTAAAGGAAATGGGAGGCTTAATTAAACGCTATCCATTGATAGGGTGGATGTTTTTTATAGCCGCATTAGCGATTGCAGGTATTCCTCCGCTTAGCGGGTTTACAGGTAAATTGCTTATGTTAATGGGCGGCTTTCAAGAAGGATACTACTGGTTAACTGCTATTTCACTTGCATCGAGCTTTATCGTTCTTTATTCCTTGATCAAAATATTTATGGCTGCCTTCTGGGGTACAGAGATGAAAAATGCGGCTTCACTGCCTGCGATTAATAAGGGGTTCATCGTCTCGGCTGCAGGATTGTGCATCATTGTGATCGTTATGGGTTTTGGCTCAGAATGGGTATACCAATTTGTTTCTGAGGCAGGGCATACGCTTGTCAATCCGGCGCAATATATTGATGCCGTATTAAAGGAGTAGTTGAGATGGCTTTGCAAATCTTATTAAACTTAATCATTTCTTTGGTATGGATGTTTCTTCATAACGATTGGTCGGCTCCAAGGTTTATTGTCGGCTACTTAATCGGTATTTTATTTATCGGATTGCTCAGCCGGTTCTGGCCGCATGACTTCTATATGAAGAGAGTATGGGCAATCATCAAGCTGCTTGTATTGTTCATTAAAGAATTATTTGTTTCAAGCTTTGTTGTAATTGGATTAATTATTCGTCCTAAGCTGGCGATACGCCCGGGAATCTTTGCGCTGCAAACTGAACTTAAATCAGATTGGGAAATAACGATACTATCCTGCCTCATTTGTTTAACACCAGGGACACTGACACTGGACGTATCAAGAGATGGACGGACATTGTATATTCATGCGATGGATATAGAAGATGCGGAAGTGATCTCTCAGCAAATTAAGGACTCTTTTGAAAAAGCGATTATGGAGGTGACTCGGTAATGCTAAATACGCTGCTTCTTGTATCGTTAATCATTTTATCACTGGCGATCTTAGGATGTATGTACCGACTGCTAAAAGGACCTTCGATAACGGATAGAATTGCTGCTTTAGATACGATCGGTGTTATTTTATTATCGATGATTGCGGTCATTTGCATGCTGCTTCAAACCAAAACTTATTTCGATATTATATTGTTGATTGGGATATTGACCTTTATTGGTACAACCGCTTTTGCAAGATATATTGAAAGAGGAGCTGTCTTTGAACATGGAGATGATAAGTAAGCTGGGTGAGCTGATTATTGGACTGATGGTATTGTTCGGTGCTCTAGTTGCCGCGTTAAGCGCATTTGGTCTTATTCGACTTCCCGACGTTTATTTAAGATCGCATGCTGCAACCAAAAGCGCTACTTTAGGGGTATTATTCATACTCGCAGGCGCCTTCCTATATTTTATGATTTACTTGGAGCATACGAGTGCGAAGCTGCTGCTCGGTATCTTATTCGTATTCATAACGGGACCGGTAGCGGGACATTTGAATGGAAGAGCAGCATACCGATCCGGTGTACCTTTATGGGACCAAAGCGTTCAGGATGATTTGAAGAGTAAGTATCAGAAGGAACAAAAATAAAAAAGCAGTATCCTTGATGTTGAGGATACTGCTTTTACTAATTTAAAAGGAGCTGCAAAGATTTCTTTACCGTCGTCGTGAGATTCTGCTTTTGCCAACCTTGACGGATGGTTTGGATGTTCGAGGCTTGGTGAATACTTTGCTCGAGCTGCTCTTTTTGTTATTGTCTTTCACGATCTTGCCTTTAGTAGCGGGTTTGGTCGTAATACTGTTCTTGCTTTCCTTGGCGGATGGGGATGGGGCGGTGACATTGGCATCCTTGGAGCGTCTCATTACCGAGCCTGTGCGATTAACAGTAGCGGGAGGCGCAACCTTCTTATCATCGACGGTAGGCACACGGTAAGTTGTCTTAGGCTTGTATGTATCCTTAGAAGAGTAGCCGCGGTACTTGCCGTTGCCGTATTTGCCCTTATCAAACAGATCATCGAGAACACTAGCTATTAGATAGGCTTGGAGAAAGCTGGAGCTATAATTTTGACGTACATATTCCGTAGAATTAATTTCAATTAACGTATCCTCCGATGCATCAGGAGCCTGCTGCAAATCGATGACTTCATCGGAGTAGACAAGAAACATCCGCTCTGTACTTGCTTCGCTCTGCTGCTTCGGTTTACGCTGCTCGACAAAATCTGAAGCAACATCAGGAACAGATCGATTATCGGCACGATACACGTAAGAAGTCTCATTGCCAGAGCCGTTGACTGATTCTAATGGATATTGCTCCTTAACCGTATCCGTTACGGCGCAAGCTGTGAGAAGAGGAACGATAAAGCTTAGAAGAAGCAAATATTTCAAAGATTGATGCCACCATTTGTTCATCGTTATCCTCCTATCCGCCGCGCAGCACGCGTACATCGGCAGGCAGAACACTTTCTCCTTCATAGAGCATGAAGCGCCCGTTTTGCCATTCGATACGAAGCAGCTTCATATCATCCGATTGGTATTGCCAGACGTGTTGTTCGCCTCCCTGCATGTAAGGCGTTTTGCCGACCGCTGTAATTAAACCGGAGAATTGCTCCTCCATATGATAAGTGCGTTCATCCAGTTCTAAGATGGTAGGGACTTCATCAATCGATTCTAAACGTCCGTCAATGGAGTCATATAGTGCAAACACCGTCTTCTCACGTTCCTCTATCGTCAAATAGCGGATCGTTATGCCATCCTGCAGCGTAAGGACAATAGCGTTGCGTGCACGGTTATGTGTTCGGCCTGTTACGTTATAGGTGATTAAGGAAACCTCGCAAGCGTCGCCAGGGGATAGGGTCATGATGCTCTTCTCAGCAATGGGCGGTTCCACGGGGGTGATCAGGTTCTTAATTCTTTTGAACAAACTCATCTTATAGGCTCCTTCTTCAAAGTTAAATAGACCCGATAATCAATGCACCGGCGACATGAAGGGAACCTGCAAAGAGGGCATAACTGACTTTGCCTTCATGAATACCTTGCTCCAGCTTCATACCGCTTATAGCGATGACGACTTTCTCGACGATCCACTCCAGCAGGAGCAATAGAACGAAGGAAATGAGCGAGATGGCGAGGGCTTCCCACATTTCACTTGATTTACTGATGGATTGGGACAAAATATACGCTTGGGCAAATAACTTGAGTGCAAAACGAGTCGTTACTGCGGTATTCCCTTTTTTTATTTCCTGCAAATCATTGTACTTCGTGAAGCGTGAATCCAAGAACATGATGATGACGAGTAAAATGGCTCCAGCACCTGTCCAAACCGGAATTCGAATAAGATCAATCCAAGACATCGTGAGTACCTCCAACGTTTCTAATTTATAAAAATAACCGCTGTCAGTTAAAACCGGCAATCCGATTCCTAACACCAGCGGTCACACTATACGATGTTTGTAATCAAAAGTAGTAGCTATTGCTTCTCGTATTGCTTCATGAGAGCCGCGAGCTCATCCTCGACGGCTTTGTCCTTACCGAGCTTCTCGAACTCATCATCAAGTGATTTCCCTCTGGAGCTCATTTCATTGCTCGCTTCGGCTTGTGCTTCCATTTGCAGCATTTTTTCTTCCATGCGCTTCATGCCTGCAGCAGCTGAATCGGTACCGAAGCCTGACATGGCTTTATTGATCTCTGTTTGTGCTTTGGCCGCGTTGTAACGAGCGACGAGCGTTTCACGCTTATTCTTAAGGTCGGTAAGCTGCTTACGCATCTCATCAAGCTTGCCGCGCAGATTATCCGCTAGCAATTTATTCTGATCAAAGCTTGCTTTGTATTCGGTAGACTTCTGCTCAGCTGATTTCTTCTCCTCAAGGGCGCGCCGTGCGAGATCAATGTTTTGGGATTGTGCTGCAAGGTGTGCTTGCTCGCCGCGCTTCTCTACAAGCTGAGCTTGCTCTTCATATAGCTGCTTGAATTTCTTCTCAATAGCAATCTGCGCCGCGACTGCTTTCTCCGCATCTGCAAGATCCTCTTGCATATCGCGAATATATTGATCGGTTAGCTTAACAGGATCTTCTGCTTTCTCAATTAAGGTATATACATTCGATAAAGTAAGGTCACGAAGTCGTTTAAATATAGACAATGAAATCCCTCCTAGAATCGTTGTTAACATAAGATATGATACGCGATGGAGAAGCGGGAAGTTGCATATAAAATGTTGTAAGCCTGTCATTCGCGTTTTTATTTAAAGTAATGCTACAATTAGTCAAAATAATCACTTGTATGAGAAGAACAGAGAGAGGGAGCATAACGATGGAAAATAACAGAACAGGAACCGAGCGGTTTAAACGATTTATTTTAAATAACAAATTCGTATTATTCCTGCTTGTTTTGTTACTCATTGGACTTAATATTATGGTGCTGACTAAAATTTCATACATTTTCACACCCGTAACGGTGCTGCTAAAAACGTTGCTGCTGCCTGTCATATTGGCAGGGATTGCTTATTATTTGCTCAATCCAGTAGTTGATTTTTTGGAGCGTAAGGGTGTAAAGCGGATATTCTCTATTGTTATGCTCTTCTTGCTTGGCGCAGGACTAATCACCATATTATTGGTCGCAGTTATTCCATTTCTTAATGGGCAAGCAGTAGGTTTCGTGAACAGCTTTCCTAAGTACGGGGAACAATTACGGCATAAATTTGAGGACTTTATGGACAGTGCGGGATTTATTCAGATGCAAGAATGGTTTAATTTAAATCCTGAGAAGTTAACGTCCAATATTACGGAGCAAGCGACTGCTCTGCTCAACGGAACATTAGCGAGCGTAGGCTCATTTGTAGGGGCGCTCAAGGAGGTTATTCTCGCAATATTGATGCTTCCGTTTATATTATTTTACCTGCTGAAGGATGGCAAAAAACTGCCGCAAACTATCGTCAGTGTCCTGCCAAGCAAGCTGCAGGAGCAAACGAAACGAATCATGGCAGAGATGAACGGTCAAATTAGCAGCTATATAAGGGGGCAAATCATCGTAAGCTTCTGTATTGGGCTGCTGCTATATATCGGATACCTGGTTATTGGACTGGAGTATTCACTTGTACTTGCCTTAGTTGCTGCCTGTACAAGCGTTATCCCATACCTAGGACCTGCAATCGCCATCACACCGGCCTTAATTGTGGCAATGGTTACTTCACCTGTCATGCTTCTAAAAATGGTGGTCATCTGGACTATCGTTCAGTTTATTGAGGGTAAATTCATTTCACCGCAAATTATGGGCAAAAGCTTGCAGATTCACCCAATCACCATTATTTTCGTTATTTTGACGGCAGGTAATTTATTTGGTCTCGCAGGTATCGTTCTTGCGGTTCCTGGATATGCGGTAATCAAGGTTATCGTGATTCACTTGTTTGATTGGTTCAAAAACCGATCCTCCCTGTATCATGAGGAGAAAAAAAGAGAACGGTCCTTAGATTAAGCGATATTTCATTAGCAGTTTGAAATAGATAAATACGATGCCGAAAGCGAGTAAATAGGATAGGAACTAAAAAAGGAGGGCACCGGAGTGGAGTGCCTTCCTTTTTTTGTTATTAGCCTGCTTTAGGTTCGAGTCGACGAAGGGCGGGGCCAATCGTTAGCTCTACTTTGTTGATACGATGCTTGCTTACTTCTCGAATGGTAAAGGTTAGATTATGAAATCCGAATTGTTTGCCCGGTTTAGCATCGTCCATTTCACTATAGAGCCAGCCGCCGACGGTATCGACTTCTTCACGCTCAAGCTCCGCACCGATGAGGTCGCCAAGCTCTACAAGTGAAACTTTACCGTCCAAAAGATACGAGGTATCTGACAGTATTTCGATATCTTTTCGCTCATCAGCATCAAATTCATCACGAATATCACCGACAATTTCTTCTAAAATATCTTCAATGGTTACAAGGCCGGATGTACCGCCATATTCATCAACGACGATGGCAAAGTGTACACGTTCCTGCTGCATCCGTTTCAACAATGTTTTTACAGGCAGAACTTCGGATACAGACATTACCGGCTGAATAAGTGTTTGCAAATCGATTTCTTTGTTTACTTGATATTGAAGAAATAATTGTTTCGTATTGATCATCCCGACAATCTGGTCTTTGCTGTCACCAGCAACAGGGAAGCGGGTGTACTGCTCCTTACGAATAATATCCATATTTTGTTGAAGTGTATTGTTCTTATATAGGACGGTCATATCGGTACGCGGAACCATAATTTCTCTGGCTAAAATTTCGTCAAAAGCAAAGATCCGATTTACGTAGCCATATTCCGTATTGTTAATTTTTCCGCTTTCTAGGCTGTCTGTCAGAATGATTTGAATTTCTTCTTCTGTATGAGCATTTTCATGCTCCTTGGCTGGTTTTAAGCCGAACAAACGAACCAAAGCATTAGCGGAGCCGTTCAATACCCAGATGAAAGGGTACATGATTTTATAGAAGAGAATAATTGGCTTTACGACAACGAAACTGACAAGCTCTGCCTTCTGAATGGCGACAGACTTTGGAGCAAGCTCACCTACAACAACATGAATAAAGGTAATGACTAGAAAGGCGATTAGAAACGACAAAATGTGACTGACATCATCGTTGAAATTCCAATGCTCGAATAAGGGAAGAAGAAGTTTTTCAACGGTAGGCTCTCCGAGCCAACCAAGTCCAAGCGCTGTAATCGTAATGCCAAGCTGACAGGCAGATAGGTATCCATCCAAATTGCTTGTAACCCGTTGAACGGCAATGGCGTTTCTCTTACCTTCAACGACTAATTGGTCGACACGGCTCGAACGAAGCTTAATGATTGCAAATTCAGTAGCTACGAAAAAAGCAGTTAACACAATTAGTAAAGCAAACAAAAACAGATTAAGTCCTATACCCATAATTAGTTTTCACAATCCTTCATCTTCATATTTTTTTGTTGTCACTTAATAGTACGAACTTTCTGCCTATTCATCAAACCGCTGAATAAGTGGTAAAAGGCTGCAAAAGCTCAATTTTACCGATTTAGAGTAGCTGGCTAATTGATATTAGCCGTTCTCTAGCATTTGCGAGTTAATTGGCATGGTTTATTGAGTAGTTCTTATGAACTTTTAGTTATAAATAAAAAAGAACGGCAAAGGCCGTCCATTTTTTGAGGTTGATAATTAGAACTTGCTCGCTTGCTGTTCTGACCAATCTCCGATTACAGGCAGTTTATTTAGCTTTCCTTGCAGCGTAAGAAGCATGAGACCGATCCACAAGACGAAACCGATCGGAATAAGCAGTATGCCTAGCAGCCAGCCGATAATTGGAATAACGCCTAATATTAGATTAGCAACGATGAAAACGACGGACACGACGATCGATTGTACGGCATGCAGTCTGACGAAGCGGCTTTTCTTCTCCAGCACAAGGAATAAAATGCCGGTAATAAAGCCTAATAGATAGCAAAGCAAGCCAGCAACTTTCGGGTCAAGTCCCGTTGATGAGTGGTCTGGATGTATGATTGGGGGTTGATTCAAGAGGTTCACCCTTTCTATTTTACCTACTCTTGCAATGATTGTATTCGTCATACGAATCCGATAGACCTCTTTGTTTTATTAAAAAATATCCAGAAATGGAATCAATACTTTGTAAAAGATTTGTAACTTGTTTCGACATATTATCGTCTAAACTTAGTATGCGTATTTATAAAAGAATTGATAAGATAGGAGAGGCCATCATATTATGAATAGACGTAAATGGTTATACACGGCATCCATTGCCGTGCTCATTCTTGGCGTAGTTGGTTTTTTTAATCGCGGGACATTGGCTATGCTAGGGTTTGACTGGTTCTTTGAGGGCAGTGTTAAGAAGCAATTAGAACAAACGTATAAACCAATCGATGGACGGGAGCCCGTTCCGGTTAGTACAATAAAAAAGAAGCAAGATCCATTCTCTATCCTGCTGCTTGGTGTCGATCAACGCGGCAAGGAAACGGGACGATCCGACACCATGATCTATACGGTCGTACGTCCGAATGACGGCGAGATGCTTATGGTCTCGATTCCTCGCGATACTTACGTGGAGATTGTCGGAAGGAACAAAGAGGATAAAATCACGCATGCTTACGCATTTGGCGGAGCAGGAATGGCGATGGATACGGTCGAAAAGTTTCTTGACTCGCCGATTCAGCATTACGCTTCTATTAACTTTGAAGGTTTCCGTGATGTGATAGACACGCTTGGAGGAATCGCACTCCCTATTGAAGAAGATATGGTTAATGATGATGCTGATCATGAGAAGTTTGTCATTAAAGCAGGCCAGGACACTTATAATGGCCAGGATGCGCTTAATTATGTACGATACCGTGAGGATGCTGGCGGTGACATAAATCGTACAGAGCGGCATCAGATTTTTTTGAATCAGCTAATGGATAAAGCGAAGCAAATGAATCAATGGTCCAAGGTGCCAGAGCTCTTCGATATTATGGGCGATAATTTCAGTACGGATATGCGTCCTCAGCAGCTAGTAGACTTAGGTCAGAGCATGCTGCAAGCGAAGGAGCGTCAGATCTACAGTCATTCGTTGACTGGTGAAGGGCGTCGTTTGCACAGCGGAGGGGCATGGTATTATTTTGCCGATGATGATGACTTGGCGAAGGTACAGACGATGATTAAGAACTGGTTAGACGCAGATACACCTGCATCCAGCCTTATATTGCCGGATAAGTACACAGTGGATAAGGTAGAAGAGGTAGATATGCTGTCGAGCAGCGAATCTACAACGAAGCAGAAATAATGCTGATTGCTCTGAACCGCGCTGTTGCCTTCGACCAATTGGAATGGAAACAGCAAACGGAACGGAGTGGTTGGAAAATATGAATATTGCGTTTTTTTTGTTGCCGAAGCAAGAGGTCGTATGTGTAACCCAGGATGTAACATTACGACAAACGCTTGAGCGTATGGAATACCATCGCTACACGGCAGTTCCTATCATTACTAATGACGGGGGATATGCAGGTACGGTTACGGAAGGCGATCTATTGTGGTATTTTAAGAATCATTCGGATATGTCGCTGGAGCAAACCAATAAGGTGAAGCTTATCGATGTACCGCTTCGATTGAATAATAAGACCGTGCGGATCGACGCCAATATGGATGATCTGATCTCGCTGGCGAAGGTGCAAAACTTTGTTCCCGTTGTTGATGATATGAACCGATTTATCGGAATTGTTCGCAGGAGCGAAATCATTGATTACTGTCAGAAAATTATTATGGAGCAGCATAAAGTGCTGCATGATCAATAAAAAGCGGCAGCTAATGCGTCCTTATTTAGGTACTATTTTCAAACTCAGCAGGGCAATATAATAAGATGTAAGGCGGAATAAGCTAGGCGTTCCGCCTTTTTCTTATATAGGGAGCTCCAAAGCAGCACGTTCGGCAAAAGAGTGTGCCTATGGGAATGTGCGTGATATGTACAGCTTTTATGTTATAATGAGTTGTAAAAGTTTCGTAAGAAACCAGATTAAATAAGCAAGAGGTGAACGGTTTGAGAACCGGCTTGAAACCAGTGCTGTGGAGCTTTACGGCACTCCTTTTATTATTGTCCCTTCTAGTACCGCTATTTAACATTATTTCAATGTTGCTGCTCATGGTGCCGTATGTCGTGCTTTATACGACGCTGTCGCCAAAGTCATTTGTGCTGCATTTGCTTCCAGTATGGGCGCTATCCTTCATTATCGGCGGACCAGCTACGCTTATTATTGGATTGTTTTTCCTCATACCGTCTATTGTGATGGGTCACTTGTTCAAGAAACAAGCACCCGCCTCTAAAGTCGTTCGGACGGTCAGCGTCGTGATTCTTGCTCAATTAATGCTTGAGCTTGTTATATTCGAGGTGCTCTTGAATATATCACTCATCAAAGAATTACGAGCATTTATCCGGTTAACTGTTGAGGAACTAATGACGAAGCAATACCTGCCTACAGAATGGAATTCGGACCTAACGGAAGCTGTTATTACCACGATGGTCAATTCTATTCCTGTAACCTTCATTATGATTGCGTTTGTTGTCACTGCTGTCTCGCAATTTGCAGCTCGCAGAGCTGTAAAGTGGAGCGGCGGACCGGACTTACCTAGATTTACGCGTGCTAGAGAATGGCGTTTGCCTCGCATACTCGTTTTTTTGTATTTAATTACTTATGTGATGGAGCTGTTCTCGTCGACGACGAACGATTCTTTTTTTTCAGTGGCTTTAATGAACTTGGTTCCTTTGCTTAGTTATGTTTTTGCGTTTCAGGCTGTCGGATTTTTCTTCTTCCTTGCTCATCAACGAGGATGGAATAAAGCGGTGCCGATTATTATTGCGATTCCGGTGCTTTTGATCCCGCCGCTCAGCTTAATTGGCGTGCTGGATACTGCTTTCCCAATCCGTAAGTCGTTTACGAAACCATAGCACAGGAGCGGATAGGAAATGCCGAAGTTTTTGGTTACACGCTGGCACGGAATGCATCAAATATGGGCATTTGCATTGATGGTGCTTATGACTGTAGGGCTTGCTTGGTTCGAGTGGCTGCTTGGTCTGCTCGGATTACTGCTCACAGGAGGCGTTTTGTTCTATACCATATTGGCAGAACGCGCTTTCCGCAAAGATTTGAAATCGTATTTAGGCACGTTGTCATACCGAGTTAAGAAGGTTGGCAATGATGTCGTCAGCGAGCTTCCTTTCGGAATTATTTTATATAACGAAGATCGAGTTGTAGAGTGGCATAACCCTTATATTTCCAGTGTGGTAGATAAGGAATCCGTTATTGGTATTCCGCTTGCGGAGATTTTCCCAACCTTACAGCAAGTTAAGGAACGTGAAGGCACGATTGAAGCGGCTGTGGGCTCACAGGTTTACCAGCTGATCTTTAAGCCGAAGGAACGTATTCTCTATGTGAAAAACATAACCGATCTCTGGCAGCTTGGCCGCAAATACGATGATGAGAAGCTCGTACTCGGTGTTGTGATGATTGATAATCTAGAGGAAGTTACGCAGGGCCTCGATGATCATCAACGCAGCTCCATGCTGGCCAAGGTTACGACAGAAATTACGGAATGGGCTCAAAAATATCATATTTTTTTAAAAAGGCTTACCTCAGACCGTTTTCTACTGGTGACAGATCAGAAAACGTTGAAGCAGCTTGAACAATCTCGGTTTGTCGTGCTCGATGAGGTTAGAGACATTACTGGTGATCACAAAATCCCAGTTACTCTAAGCATCGGTTTTGCAGCAGGGGCTGAGCATATTATTGAGCTTGGTCAATGGGCGCATATGAGTCTCGACATTGCGCTTGGACGAGGCGGAGATCAGGCCGCAGTGAAGGTTGGCAGCCGCCAGTCCTTCTACGGCGGAAAATCGAATGCAGTGGAGAAGCGGACACGCGTACGCGCACGGGTAGTCGCACATGCACTTCGTGATTTGATACGCGAGAGCCACAATGTAGTCATTATGGGGCACAAGATGCCCGATATGGATGCAATAGGGGCTGCCATCGGCGTCATGAAGGCAGCGCAGCTGTTCGGTAAAGAGGCATATATCGTGCTGGAGGGTGTTAACCCGGCGATTCAGAAAATGATGGAGCTCATCCGTGAAGACGAGAAGCTCTCTAAGCGGTTTGTCTCACCGGAGCAGGCTTCGGCATTAATAACGCCTCAGACGCTGGCTGTCGTAGTTGATACGCATAAAGTGTCCATGGTGAAGGAGCCTAAGCTGCTTACTCAAACCGACCGTATCGTCGTTGTCGATCATCATCGCCGCAGTGAGGAATTTATCGCGAATGCGATATTAATTTATATGGAGCCTTACGCTTCATCAACTTGTGAACTCGTAACAGAGCTTCTGCAGTATATTCATGACCGTGTCGTACTTGATGTACGGGAATCAACGGCGCTGCTTGCCGGCATCACAGTAGATACGAAGAGCTTCTCGCTTCGCACGGGTGCGAGAACGTTCGAAGCAGCATCCTTCCTGCGCCGTAATGGCGCAGACTCGATGATGATTCAGCGGATGCTGAAAGAGGATCTTGAGGAATACGTGCGCAAGGCGGAAATCATTAAGCATGCCGAGGTGCTATATGAGCACGTGGCCATTGCAGTTACCGAAAGCGGTCGTAAATATTCACAGCTGCTCATCGCGCAATCAGCGGATACGCTGCTGAATATGACGGATATACTCGCTTCCTTCGTAATCGGGGAGCGTTCCGATGGTCTGATTGGCATTAGCGCACGTTCGCTTGGCCATATGAATGTACAGGTCGTCATGGAGAGAATGGGCGGAGGCGGGCATTTAACGAATGCTGCTGCTCAGCTCGAAGGATCAGTAGTCGAAGTAGCCGAACGTCTGAAACAGGTTTTAGACGAAATTGAAACAGAAGAGGGGTTATTTGAATGAAAGTAATCTTTTTGCAGGATGTTAAAGGACAAGGAAAGAAAGGGCAAGTGAAAGATCTTTCCGAAGGATATGTACGTAATTTTCTATTGCCGCAGGGACTCGCGAAGTTGGCTTCGGACGGCAACCTGAAGACGCTTGAGGTGCAGCATGCATCCGAGCAGAAGCGCAAGGAGAAAGAAAAAGAAGACGCGCAGACACTTGCCAAGAAGATGGAAGATATGACTGTCGTGATTAAGACCAAAGCGGGCGAAGGCGGCAGATTGTTTGGTGCCATCACGAGCAAGCAAATCGGTGAAGCGCTGGCAGCGCAAGGCATTAAGGTTGATAAACGTAAAATCGAGCTTGAAGATCCGATCCGTACGCTAGGCGTTACACAGGTGCTTGTGAAGCTTCATCCTGAAGTGAAAGCGAAGCTGAACGTGCAGGCGTCTGAAGAATAGAAGGCAGGCTTACGAAGTAGGTTTTCGAAGAAAACCTTTGGCCTATGCTTACGAAGTAGGTTTGCTACGCAAACCTTAGCTTATGCTTACGATGTGGTTTTCTTCGAAAACCTGTAGGCCTATGCTTACGAAGTGGGCTTTCGAAGAAAACCTTTAGGAGGTACCCATGAGCAATGAATTGATGTTTGATCGTGTTCCACCGCAAAACTTAGAAGCCGAGCAAGCCGTCATTGGAGCCATATTGCTGCATGCGGAGGCCCTTATCACAGCAATGGAGCGGGTGCGCAGCGAAGACTTCTATAGCGGTCCTCATCGACAAATTTATGAAGCGATGGTCGAGATTGCAGAGAACAACCAGCCGGTTGACCTCGTGACCTTGACCGCGCATTTGCAGGATCAGCATTTGCTTGAAGAAATAGGCGGAGTCAGCTATCTGGCGAAGCTTGCTAATTCAGTGCCTACAGCAGCAAACGTTGACTATTATGCACAAATCGTAGAAGAGAAATCGATGCTGAGACGGCTTATCCGTACAGCAACTAACATCGTATCCGATGGTTATGCCAATTCGGAGGATGTAGGCGTACTTCTCGGCGATGCAGAGAAAAAAATTCTAGAAATATCGAATCGACGCTCAGGCAGCGGTTTTATCTCCATAAGAGATGTATTGATGGAGGTATTCGAGAAGGTCGAGCAGTTGTATCAAGATAAAGGTGGAACGACAGGCATTCCATCCGGCTTTACGGATTTGGATCGCATGACGGCTGGTTTCCAGCGAAGTGACCTTATTATCGTAGCTGCTCGTCCATCCGTAGGTAAAACGGCTTTTGCGCTTAATATCGCTCAAAATGTCGGTGTTCGTGCTCGTGAGACAGTCGCTATCTTCAGTCTGGAGATGTCAGCGGCACAGCTTGTACAGCGTATGATTTGTGCGGAGGCTAACGTTGATGCACAGCGCATGCGGACAGGCCATCTCGAAGGCGATGACTGGGAGAAGCTGACGATGGCGATTGGATCACTCTCGGAAGCACAAATTTTTATTGATGATACGCCAGGTATTACCGTCGCAGAAATTCGTGCCAAATGTCGTCGTTTGAAAAAAGAAAAGGGACTCGGCATGATTCTTATTGACTACTTGCAGCTCATTTCCGGCCGCGGAAAAGCAGGCGAGAATAGGCAGCAAGAGGTATCCGAAATCTCGCGGACCTTGAAACAAATCGCACGTGAGCTCGAAGTTCCCGTAATCGCTCTTTCACAGCTCAGCCGGGGTGTTGAGCAGCGGCAGGACAAGCGTCCAATGATGTCTGACCTTCGGGAATCAGGGTCAATTGAGCAAGATGCTGATATCGTATCTTTCTTGTACCGTGATGATTATTACGATAAAGAGTCTGAGAAGAAGGATATTATTGAGATCATTATCGCGAAGCAGCGGAATGGACCGGTAGGTACAGTGGAGCTTGTCTTCCTCAAAAAGTACAATAAATTCGTAAGTATTGATCGCGCGCATCAAGATCCGATGCAAGCATCTTGAATATCCGAACAATTGCATAGGTAGGTATGCAATTGTTCGTTTTTCGTTTGACTTCTAGAAGTCGGACTGCTACACTATTAATGCTGTCTTTTGACTTGTAACACAGTGCCTTTGTATAAACGAAAGCTTGTGTATACATAACATTGCGATGGTAATTTTCGGTGCTTATAAACACCGGACGGGGGTATAATTATGTCTACGGTTGTTGTAGTTGGTACACAGTGGGGAGACGAAGGTAAAGGCAAAATCACTGATTACTTGGCAGAGGGAGCCGACGTCGTCGCTCGTTACCAAGGAGGAAACAATGCCGGACACACCATCCTTATTGATAACAAAAAATATAAATTGACGATGATTCCATCGGGTATTTTCAATCATGATAAAACTTGCGTCATCGGTAACGGAATGGTTATTAATCCGGAAGCGCTGATCGACGAAATTAACTATATTCACGACAATGGTTTCTCAACGGATAACTTGAAAATTAGTGATCGTGCTCATGTCATTATGCCTTATCACCTTGTACTTGATGGTCTTGAAGAAGATCGTAAGGGCGATAACAAAATCGGCACAACACGTAAAGGTATCGGCCCTTGCTACATGGACAAAGCGGCTCGTAACGGTATTCGTATCGCTGATCTGATGGATGCTGAAGAGTTTGAAACAAGAGTTCGCAGCATTATTATCGAGAAAAACCAACTGATTGAGCAAGTATACGGCGGAGCGCATCTTGATGCTGATTCCATCGTTAGCGACTATCTTGGTTATGCAGAGGTGCTTCGCAAATATGTAACCGATACTTCTGTTATCCTAAACGATGCTATTGATGCAGGTCAGAAAGTATTGTTCGAAGGCGCTCAAGGCGTTATGCTTGATATCGACCAAGGAACATACCCGTACGTAACGTCCTCCAACCCATCAGCTGGCGGCGTGTGCATCGGATCTGGCGTTGGTCCATCCAAAATTCAACAAGTAATCGGTGTTGCTAAAGCGTACACGACTCGTGTAGGCGATGGTCCTTTCCCAACCGAGCAAGATAACGAAATCGGTCAAATGATTCGTGACAAAGGTCATGAATACGGTACAGTAACAGGCCGTCCGCGTCGTGTAGGCTGGTTCGATACGGTGGTTGTACGTCATGCACGCCGTGTTAGCGGTATTACTGGTCTATCGCTCAACTCGCTGGATGTTCTTACAGGTCTTGAAACGGTTAAAATTTGCACAGGCTACAAATTGCGCGGCGAGGTTATCGATACTTACCCAGCTAGCCTCAAAATGGTTTCAGAGTGCGAAGCGATTTACGAAGAGTATCCGGGTTGGTCAGAGGATATCACTGGTGCAAAAACGCTTGATGATCTTCCAGAAAACACGCGTAACTACTTGAACCGTGTATCCGAGCTTACAGGTATTCCAATTGCGATCTTCTCAGTTGGCCGTAACCGTGAGCAAACAAATCCAGTTCGTCCGATTTACGAATAGAATATATAAAAGAAAAATGGGTGGCCTTCGGGTCATCCTTTTTTTGTTGTGCTTTCGTTTTGAATTTTTGAAACAAAAATTAGTGCATTAAATGGATAAAAACGTACGTAGATTGGGAATTTAATAGGTTTGGGAGAATGACAGCCCTTAATGTTGACCATAATGATATATAACAGATTATGGAGAGTCTAGCTGTTAAAGAGAATTTTGTCAGCTGCGGAACGAAGGGGTTGGTGTGAGTATGTTGAAAAAAATAGAATGGCTGGCGAAGATTGTCGCAGCAGGTTTAATCGTAAGCTTCCTATCTATTTGGACGACCGGGTATATTGTGACAAGTTATGTTGAAACGATATTAAAACAATTCAATTTGCCGCTTGAAGTACCGCCTATGGCGATGTCAGGGGTATGGGGGAAGTTATGGGGAGCAGATCCGCTAGTGAAAACGGATTTAGTAGAAAAAGAAGAGAATAAGGCGCCAGCTGAGGATACTCCAGAAGCAGAAGCGAATACGGGTAATAGCGATGAGGCTGAGCCTCCGGCGGCAATAGATGCGTTTGGTCAGGCAACGGACCCTCCGCTTACAGATATAGGTATAGGAGGCGGCAGTGAGGCAGGCAGCAGTGCTGCGACTGAGGCTGGGAGTGTTGAAGAAGGAACATCAGGTGTCGATAATACGGAGACAGCCATGACGACAGAGGATTTAACCGAGGTAAAGGATCAAATAAGCGATGAGGATAAGGAAAAATTGTTTGAACTTCTGATGAGTAAATTACCGCAAGAATCGTTGCAAACCATCTCTCAATATATCGAAAATGGACTGACGGAACAAGAACTGACAGCGATTCAACAAATAATGGCACAACATCTCGACAAGACCGAATACGGTCAAATGATGGAGATTCTGAAAAAATATTAATATTGTGAATGGCGTGTAAAGGTTGCTCCAATTGTTGGGCGTATGATAAAGTATTAGGCGAACGATCCGACAGGATTACTCGTCTTTTTTTATGTCGGATTTCACAAAAATAGTTGCATTAGCGCGAAAAGGAGACAATCATGACCGTTTTCAGGGACAAGGGTCGGATTCAGAAAGTATGGAATCAAGCGATTCATTACTTTCGGCATGACCGATCGCAACCAACGAATGGCAAGACACAGCAACAATCCGCAAATGATTTGGTAAAAACGCCTTTTTGGCGAAAAAAGCCGGTTCAGTTAGCGGGCGGGGCGCTCGTACTCCTCACAATAGCCGGATTTAGCGGAATCCAATACCTCCAAGCAAACACAGTCGAATTTTATAACGTATATATGAATGGAACAGCAGTTGGAACCGTAAGTGATCCAGAAGAAGTAGAGCAGCTAGTTTTGTTAGAAACCGAACAGGTTCAGCAAGCTAACCCAGGTATTAATATGGTGCTTGATACAGGAACGATTACCTATGAGCTTGATCAAGCATTCAAAGCAGTTCCTGAAACCGATGTAACGCTGGACAAGCTCGAAGGTTTGTTTACTTCTCATGCGGTTGGCGTCGAAGTCAAGGTTGACGGAAAAGTAGTGGGTATCGCGAAAGACCAACAGACTGCGGATGATATTTTGCTGCGCGTACAAAGCAAGTTTGCCCCTAAGCTTGCCGCAGCTAAGAAGAAGGAAAAAGAAGTAAAGTCTCTATCGTTTAATAATAGAGATGCGAATGAACCTGCGATTGCATCTAAGGCAGCAGAGAAAGTGCCAGGACGCGAGGTTACAGAAGTTGAATTCATTGAAGCTGTTATGATGGAATCGGTGGATACGGATCCGCAGCAAATTATGGAAGCAGAAGCAATTTACAAAATGCTCGTTCAGGGCAGCATTCAACCAACTAAATATACGGTACAAGCAGGCGATTGTGTAGGCTGTATCGCACAGAAATTTGATATTTCCCCTGAGGTTATTTATAAGAACAACGCGTGGATTGAAGATGATAAGCTTACGGTTGGCGATGTGCTCGACCTGACGGTGCTGCAGCCAGAGCTAACAGTAAAAACAACAGAAAACTTAATTGAAGTTGAAACGATAGATCCGCCAGTTGAAATAAAGAAAAATGAAAGCATGCGTGTCGGCGAGTCGAAGACATTGTCTAATGGTACACCGGGTTCTAAGCGTATGACTTATCGTATCGTGAAGCAAAATGGTTATGTCGTTACCGAAGAGCTTCTTTCAAAGGAAATTATTAAAAAAGCAACTCCAAAAATCGTTGAGCGTGGAACGAAGGTCGTTTTGGGTGAAGGATCAGGGCATTTTGCAATGCCTGTTACAGGCTCAAGATTGACAAGTAAGTATGGACAGCGCTGGGGACGTATGCATAACGGCATTGACCTCACAGGAAACAAGAACATTCATGCTTCTGATACAGGAAAAGTTGAGTTTGTAGGCACCAAGCCAGGTCTAGGCAAGACGGTTATTATTAATCACAAAAACGGATACAAAACCGTATATGGTCACCTCAGTTCTTACAAGACTAGTGTAGGAGATATTGTTGAGAAGGGTGACACAATCGCTATTATGGGCAGCACAGGCAATTCTACCGGTGTTCATTTACATTTTGAAGTGTACAAGAATGGTTCTTTGCAGAACCCATTAAAGTACTTATAATTTATACCCCAATTAAATCGATAAGAAACGCTTTCGCATTTGCGAAGTGTTTCTTTTTTTTGTTTGGCGTTAAGAAATAGCGGGGAGAAACGAGCCTTTTCTGCTGGTTTGACGCATTGGAGACAAACATAGGAAAAACCGTGCAACATGAGGGAAGTTTCATTGTGAAGGAAGGGATAACGTGTGCTAAAATAGAAGATATAACAAAGGACAAGCGACGGGCGGGTGTAACGATGCACGGAAAAATATTAGTGGTCGATGACGAACAGCCGATTGCAGATATAATAAAGTTTAATTTGGAGAAGGAAGGGCATCAGGTAATTTGCGCTTTCGACGGCGGTGAGGCGGTACGGCTTGCTTTCGAGGAGCTGCCTGACCTGATTTTGCTGGATTTGATGCTGCCTGTAAAGGACGGAATGGATGTATGCCGCGAGGTTCGTACTAAGCTGCAAATGCCAATTATTATGCTGACAGCTAAGGATACGGAGATTGATAAGGTGCTAGGCCTTGAGCTAGGCGCCGATGATTATGTGACGAAGCCGTTCAGCACAAGGGAACTGCTGGCAAGGGTGAAGGCGCATTTGCGTAGACAGCAGAAGCCTGGCGGTGCGCTGGGCAGCGATACTTCAGGCGGCGCTTCGGATAGTTCGGTAGAGCAAGAACAGCAGGGCTTTAAGCTGTTCAATCTATTTGTAGATACGGATATGTACGTAGTTTATAAAGATGGTGTACCGCTTGATCTTACTCATCGCGAGTACGAGTTGGTATATTATATGGCCCGCAACAGCGGTAAGGTTATGACGCGTGAGCATTTGCTTCAGGCCGTATGGGGATTTGAGTATTTCGGGGACGTGCGAACCGTTGATGTTACAATTAGAAGACTGCGCGAGAAAATTGAGGATGACCCAAGCCGCCCAGAGTATATTATGACTAGACGCGGTCTTGGCTATATGATGCGCAATTCCAAATCCGGGGGCATCGGCTCAGGATGAAGGGCAAAAGTTTTTTTCGCACAATTCAAGTAAAGCTGGTTATTATTTATTTGCTGCTTATATTAGTGGCGATGCAGTTAATCGGTGTTTATTTTATTAGTACGGTCAAAAACTCTTTAATCGACAGTTTCACGAAAAATTTGAAGGAGCAAGCGGATATTTTATCTAAGTTTGCTGCTCCGAGCCTAGCAGCTAAGCCTGATACGGAGGGGAATTCCGCGGAAAGCACGACGGAGGACCTCAGCTTAGTCGTTCGTAATCTGTTCAGTATTAGCGGAGCAGAGGTGCAGGTGCTTGATTCAAATGGAAGAATGGTGGCGACGTCTGTTCAAAGCAATGAGGCCTATATTGGCCAAAAGAACAAATCACTCGCCGTAAGCAGGGCGCTTCAAAACATTACCGATAATGAGCAAGAAATTATAGATGATGATAATACACGCAAGAAGATGATCGCTCAGCCAGTAACGATTAACGACAACAAAGTCGTAGGGGTCGTATATGTTGTAGCGTCTATGAATGAGCTGTATGAGACTGTGAATAGGGTTAATCAAATCTTTTTCTCGGGGACACTCATCGCGCTGGGATTGACCGGCGTGCTTGGCATATTGCTTGCACACACGATTACAAGCCCGATTAAAGGTCTGACAAGACAAGCAGAAGCCATTTCGCAAGGAAAATTTGATCTTCAGGTGCCGGTGCTCGGCGATGATGAGATCGGCAGCTTGAGCATCGCCTTTAATGATATGACGATTCGGCTCAAGGAAGCCCTATCGGTTAATGAAGAGGAGAATGAGAAGCTTGCTTCGGTGCTCTCCAACATGAGCGATGGTGTCGTCGCGGCAGATGAGAACGGAAAAGTAATCGTATGGAATCGTCGAGCGTTGGAGCTGCTTGATGTACATTCCTGCGAAGGACTCGAATTATCTGAGCTGTTCGAATTGTCGGAGCAGAAGCTGAACGAGCTGCAGCAAGGACGCGGACAAACGCTGCTCATTGAACGTGTTGCTGATGAGCGGGGGATGGACGATAATGATGAAGGTCTACTGAGAGTGACCTTCACACCTATTCATCGTCGTGATAAGGGGATAACAGGAACCATTGCACTCCTTCAAGATGTAACGGAGCAAGAAAAGCTGGAGCAATCACGGAGACAGTTCGTTGCGAATGTCTCACATGAGCTGCGGACACCACTTACGACGATTAAGAGTTACGCAGAAGCACTTAATGATGGTGCGCTTGAGGAACGGGAATTGTCGGAGCGGTTTGTTGGTGTTATTCGAAATGAAACGGAGCGGATGATCAGGCTCGTCACCGACCTGCTGCACTTGTCGCGGCTAGATTCCAATCAAGCCCCGTTGCGACGCAGACAAACCAACATTCATGACATGCTTGATGAAGTAGCTGATCGCTTCTCATTCCAGCTGAGACAGAAATCGATTAGAGCTGCAGTGAGTGTTGATCAAGGACTAGATTCCGCCTGGCTTGATCGCGATCAAATCGATCAAGTGCTGGATAATTTATTTTCTAATGCGATCAAATATACGCTCGATGGCGGAACGATTGAATTGACGGCTAAGAAGCAGGGCGATTCAACGTCGCTCGCCATTAGTGTGAAGGATACTGGTATTGGTATTCCGAAGAAGGATTTGAATCGTATTTTTGACCGGTTCTATCGGGTAGATAAGGCTCGTTCACGCAATATGGGCGGTACCGGCTTAGGACTTTCGATTGCCCGGGAAATTGTAAAGGCGCATAGCGGTACGATTTCTCTGCATTCTGAGCTTAATGAAGGTACTACGGTTACATTCACTCTCCCGCTGCTGCAGGAAGGGGGCGAGCTGGCATGAAAGAGAAAATAAAGACGACTACGCTTATTGCGCTTGTCGTGCTTAGCCTTCTGCAAAGCTACTTGCTTGCGTATAGCATGCCTGGACTTGGTGCTACGGTAAGGAGCGATCAAGATTATGTTAATGCTGAACCAATGGGGAAGGCTGCGAGTGTGGAGAGTGTTATTTTTCCAGAAGCGCTTGTTATCCATTTGGGAGGCAATAAGCATACCATTATTTATCCGGGTACACAGTTCTATGAGATGATTCTTAATCAGCGTATACAGGGCAGGGAATTTAAAGGATTTCAACGGAGTCCCTCGGATGTGCTGAACTGGGAAGAGATTCGGAAAAACGATATTGGAATTGAACTGCGGTTCGATCATGGTATTCCAGTGGAGCTTCTACAAAAGCTGCTGAAGCTGGAGGGGGATCTGTTGTTTCTGAACGAGACAATAGATCGGATTTGGATATTTAAGACGACAGGTACGGAGGAAATCCGCACCTTCTTCTTTAGTGCAGATGGTGAAATGGTCTATGAGTCAGTTCGGGCCGATCTAACGGTTCGTGATGTACAGGATTATGTTGAATTTGGACAGTTCCAGCCTAAATACTCTATGACAGCGGACGGTCTATACATTCCTCTTGCACCGATTCAGGCGACGGATATGGTGTTTCCTTATGAGACCTATTCGCCAGATTTGATGAAACGAAGCTTGTTCTTCGATCCCAGCACGACAAGAGCGATTGAAGACCGAGGCGGCTCACAAATTTATACCGATGGCAAACGTGGATTGCAGGTAGAGCAGAATGGAAAGTGGATTAGCTACACGGACCCAAGCGCGCCGCAAATTACGGAAAACCTGCTTAGTGATAACGTATATGCCTCTGTAGACTTTGTAAATCAGCATGGAGGCTGGGATGGTACCCATCGTTTTGTGAACGCTCTGCCAGGTGCCGAAGGCAAAGAGATTCGTTTTAAACAATATATCGAGCAGTATCCCATTATGGAGGCAAAGCCGTTCCGCTTCGGATATATGGAGCTTAGTCTTCAACAAGGTGTGGTAACGGAATATTCAAGATCGCTTATTACGCTTAGTCCACAGTCAGAATCGCGGAGTGTTCGGTGGTTGCCTGGAGGAGAAGAGCTGATGAGAGAACTAAGCAGTTACGCTAGACGCAGTGAGATTGTGGCTTTGTTCCCAGCACTGCAAGCGGCTCCGATCGATGACAAACGAATGCGGTTCAGACCGATCTGGGCTGTCCGCCTGACAGATGGTACAGAAGAAATGTTGGTTGAGGCTTTTCCAATTGGATATACGCCTCCTGTGCAGAAGGATGAGACTGCTATACAAGGCGGAGCGGCCAATGGTAAAACAGACACTCCGGATGAAGCAACAACTGCTAGCCATGCAGGAGCTGTAGCCTTATCAGTAGGTGGCGCGGGCATAAAAGGTTCTCTAAACAAGCCTTAAAATAGGATACAGGGTTAGGGGGTGAAGGCGATTGGATTGGGGACGAGCGAAAAATGTGCTTATTATTTCGTTTTTGCTGCTCAATGTGTTACTTGGCTATCAGCTTTGGCTGGATATCAGGGAACAGCTGAACATAAATGTGAATACGGCTGAGCTGCCGCAGGATAAGGTGCTGCTTATGCAGCAAAAGCGCATTTCGTTAGAGGCCAATCTGTCGCTGGAAACGCCTGAGCTAAAGGATTTAACGTATTTGCTTCACTCCGACAGCCGTAAAAATGCGGAGCCGGTCATATTGGACGAGCCAGTGGATAGTACGATTGTTTATTCCAGTAAAGAGTTGTTAAAGACGCTCGGAGGCCGTATTCCTGAGCTTGACCAATATGTGTTCGATTTGCTAAACAGCAGCGTAGGCGAGTTTGTTTTTTACCGAGTAGTCGAAGGACGTCCTATGTTTGATGTGAAGCTGAAGCTGTTTATTAAGGACCAGAAAATAACATCATTTCTGCAGGACCGTGTAGAGCTGCTCGGATCGGGCGAAGCGAAGCAGGTGCTGCCAGCGGCGAAGGTGGTAGCGAGCTTGATTGAAACTTATTTGCCAGATGGCGCAGTTATCACCGATATTCAGCTTGGCTATAAAGGTCAAATCTTTGATTCGGAGAGGCAAGTGTCGGTACCATCTTGGCGGGTTATGCTGGAGGATGGCCATATGTTTTATGTACATGCCATCAGCGGCGAGGTTGCAACGGATGACGAGCAAGAGGAAGCGGCAGCGAACGGTTTACGTTAACGGGAGCAGGAGAAGGGACAGGAATAAGTAATTATGGGACTTCGATTTACAGTACTAGGAAGCGGCTCGACCGGCAATGCGACCATTGTGCAGGGAAATGATAAGATGATGATTGTAGATGCAGGTATGAGTGCGAAGAAGCTGGATGAGCTCATGCGTGAGCGCGGAGTGACGGGTCATCAATTGGACGGACTGTTCGTCACGCATGAGCATTCCGATCATATTAAAGGTTTGGGTGCTTTTGCCCGCAAGTATGATTTACCGATTTATGCTAACGAGGCAACATGGGCTGCTATGGAAAGACATGTCGGAACGATTGCTCCAGAGAAGCGCGTGTTTATGGAGACAGGTGAAGAGATGACTTTCGGTTCTATGGCGGTACAGTCGTATCCGATCTCGCATGATGCGGCAGAACCTGTAGGCTATTGTTTTGTTGAAAATGGTGAGAAGCTGAGTCTTGCAACGGATCTTGGGTATGTAAGTGAAAAGGTTAAACGTCATATTATTGATTCCGATGTACTTGTGCTGGAGTCTAATCATGATACGGAAATGCTTCGAATGGGCAGGTACCCATGGAATACGAAGCGCCGCATATTGAGCGATGTTGGCCATTTATCCAATGTGGCTGCAGGCGAAGCTTTGCTTGAGCTTATGACGGATCGAACAAAACGTGTCTATTTGGCTCATTTGAGCCTTGATCATAACCAGATGGATTTGGCAATGTTGACCGTGAATACTATATTAGAGGATCATGGAATATTTTATAAGAAAGAAGAGCATCCGCTGCGCGCAACCTATTACGACAGACCTACGTCATGGGATGTAGTGAAGCAGAAATAAGTGATTCCAGCTGCGCGTCGAGCGCATCAGCCTTGGCACTTAGTTCTTCTCTTGTAATAATGCCCTTATCTATGAATAACTCTAGCATGGCACTTAAGGTGAGAACGGTACGGTAATGATCATCCTTTAAATCTGCTAGCTTTGCTGCAAGCTGAACATGCTCCCAAGCGACAGGGGTTTTGGCTTTCATATTAGCATTTCTCCTTTGGTGGAAAGAGTTTTTAATATAAATAAAATCTTTTTTTATAGCTTTGTTTGAATCTATTATTATTTTAGTCAATTGTTCCGAAAACATTCCTAGATTGAAAAAATAGTCTTGATGGCTAAGTCATTGAGAGGAGCGATAGTAATGAGCTTATTCGACGACGATTTTTATTCGACCAAAGTATCCAAGCGTGCTGCTCGCGAGAGTAAGAAGGGAGACTTTGCTTTTCCATATAAAAGCCGAGATGGCAAGTGGTCCAACGTCCGTATTGCATTTGTATCCTCGATCACAAGCGCGGTCGCAGCAACACTGTTGTTTGGTGTCGTATTTGGCGGCGGTGATGGGGGCACGAGCAACGGCCGCGGAGCTGCTTCGGCTACTGGAGGTATTCAATTAGTTGATCCGCTTGAGCGTCCTATACAGGCTTCAGCGAAAGTAAGACCGGCCGTCGTAAGCGTCATTAATCAGCAGATGTTTTCTCTCGGAATTGGGAATGGCAAAGCGGACCCGGAGCTTGAGGAAGAAAAGGGTACGCTGCGTGAAGCAGGTGTTGGCTCTGGTGTCATTATTAGCAAGAAGGATGGCAAAGCTATCATTATTACGAATTACCATGTCATTGATCAGGCACAGGAAGTAAAAGTTGTATTGATGAACGGAGAGGCGCGTGAGGCACGCGTTGTAGGCAAGGATCAAATTACGGATCTTGCTGTGCTTGAAATTGATGCTAAAGGTATTGATGTTGTTGCAGAAATTGGCGATTCATCAACGCTTCGCCCTGCTGAATATATTATCGCGATTGGAAATCCGTTAGGACTCGGGGAGTCTGTCACAACGGGCAGTGTGAGCAAGACGAAACAAATCGTGCCGGTATCGCTCAATCAAGATGGTGTGTATGACTGGGAGCAAGAGGTTATTCAGATTGATGCCTCCATAAACCAAGGAAACAGCGGCGGACCGCTTATTGATTTGAATGGTCGCGTAGTTGGAATCAACAGTATGAAAATAGCTGATCTCGGCGTAGAGGGCATTGGCTTTGCAATTCCAATTAACCTGGCTATGCCAATCGTTGAAAGCTTAATCAAACTCGGACATGTGCCTCGTCCATATCTTGGCGTATACACAATGGACCTGGAGCAGTATTGGGAGCAGCAGGACTTTGAGGACGCGTACGGAAACGCAGGCGAAGAAGGGATTTTGCCGGAAGGTGATGTTCCGCATGAGGATGAAGATGCTGATGCCAGTGATGAAGAGCTTTTTGAGGGTGGACAGAAACTTGTCTTGCCAGATGAAATCTTTGATGGCGTAATCGTGCTCGAAGCGGTTGGCCCCGCTAAGGATGCAGGCCTGCTGTTCAATGATGTGATCATTAAGCTGGATGGTCAGTCGATTGGCAGTACGATGGAGCTTCGTAAATATTTGTACCATAAGAAAAAGATCGGTGACGAGATCGAAATTAGCTTTTACCGTGACGGGAAATTGAAGGTTACGAAGTTTAAGCTGGCTGAGAAGGCGGATGAGGAATAGGTTGAACAATTCAGGCTTGCTGAGAGAGAATGAGGCATAGCTTGAAATGAACCGTGGTGTGCAAATGGGAACCCATTTGTGCGCTGCGGTTTTTTTGTATGAGTAGAGGCGGGGAGCAATATTGTGAGGGGACTGTGTAAAGGGGAGGGCGGAAATACTGAAAAAAAGAGAAACGTGTAAGCTGATTTTCTTAACGTGTGCGAAATTTGTCGTCTTCACACGGAGAGGCGTTTTCTGATATGCTGTGTATAGATAATTTGGACGACCATCAACTAGGGATAGGAAGCGTGTATACGATGTATTGTGTATGTAAAGAACATATTGAGAAGGCATTGGACCGTTTTGTAGATGAATATGAAGATGCACCAGATGTAGTGGATTTGAAAGAAACACAATTTGCGGATTGGGATCCACCGCGCAAATGTGATTTTTGTGAAGAGCCAGCTACTTTTTTGGTGGTTTAGCGAATCGGAGAAAAGGATCGTATGAGTGATGTCCGAATAGCTTGTCGGATTGAAAAGAAGATCTGAGATATAGAGGGATCTGAAGGAATTGATGTCCGAATAGCTTGTCGGATTGAGAAGAAGATCTGAGATATAGAGGCAACTGAAGGACTTCATGTCCGAATAGCTTGTCGGACTGAGGAGAAGATCTGAGATATAGAGGGATCTGAAGGACTTCATGTCCGAATAGCTTGATGGACTGAGGAGAAGATCCGAGATATAGAGGCATCTGAAGGACTTCATGTCCGAATAATTTGATGGACTGAAGTGAAGATTCGAGATATAGAGGCATCTGAAGGACTTCATGTCCGAATACCTTGTCGGACTGAAGGAAAGATCCGAGATTATAAAGGGAAGTGTAAGTCATGCATATACAGATAGCTGCTGTTGGTAAGCTGAAAGAAAAGTACTTAGTGCTCGGCATAGCGGAATATGCCAAGCGATTAGGGCCTTACGTGAAGCTTACGCTCACGGAAGTGGCCGATGAGAAGGCGCCGGAGACGATGAGTCCGGCGGAGGAAGCAATTGTACGCGAGCGAGAGGGCGAGAGGCTTCTAGCGCAGCTGAAGCCTGATGCGCACGTAGTCGCGCTCGCGTTAGATGGCGAGCTCTGGTCAAGCGAGGATCTCGCGGGCCAGCTCGATAAATTAGCCACGTATGGGCGCAGCCACGTGGCTTTTGTTATTGGCGGGAGCACGGGTCTTGCTCCCGCTGTGCTTAAGCGCGCCCAGCAGAAGCTGAGCTTTGGGCGCATGACCTTGCCGCACCAGCTGATGCGTCTGGTGCTGATTGAGCAGATTTATCGCGGAGTGAAGATAAATCGGGGGGAACCTTATCACAAATGACAGCTAAATATATTTTGGTATAGCGTTGGGACTGTAAAAGAGATGAAGAGTGGATTGTAAAATGAGTTAGATCAGGCCGATAACGAGAAGAATAACTCACTCAATAAATTGTTAATTCCAATCTGAGTATAGCTTCTCAAGCGGAACTTTGGAACAACATCTTATTGTTCTCGTACCAAATCTGCGTTTCGGCCAGGGGGTTGTTTTGAGGGTCTTTCTGCATAGGGAGCGGTTGCTGCAGCTTAATGCAATGCTGATTCAACCTACTTGGCAAGACGGCTGCCGTTTGCTTCCTTATCATATGCACTTCAAACGAATTGATTAAAACGGGACATGTTGTTTCCTTAAGAAGCTGTTTGATATGGACTCGTTTGATTCCCATTATAAGATTCCAGAAAAAGAAGAAAATTGTTTTCATGTTTTTCATTCCTCTCAATTGTAAATTGGTTAACCAAGTCACACCATTAGTAATTCACAGTCTATGTCTTATAATGCAACAATTAGAGCGATCTAACTTTACGTTAACGCTAAGCGGTGCTCTGGAACAACATTTTATTATTGTCGCACCAAATCTGCCATTCGGTACGCGGGTTGCGTTGCGGGCTTTTCTGTATGGGGATGAACGGTTGAAATGGCTCATTATTCTTTTGACTATCTGGCAATATGGATATGGATTGCTTCTCAATCAAGTACGCTTCAAACGAATAGATTATGCCAAGACAGGCTGGTTTACCTTTATCGGTCTGATTTGCATTTTCCCATTTGAATACCATCATTAGATTCCAGATGAATAATAAAATAGCTTCCACTCTTCCATTCCCCCCAACCTAGTATTAAGAGTTAACTAGATTATATCAAGCTTGCAATAGAACTTCTGTCGAGTTGTAAACCAAATACATAAAAATATTTAGACAAAAATCTTTGCCCAAATGTCAACCCTGGAGCAAGGTTGATTCATTTCAAAAGGTGACAAATAATATGAGGAAAAGGCTTGATAGTGTTGACTTTATCATGTTTCACTAACGATAAACGATGACGCGCTGGTAGCCAAATAGTTTGGAATGGTTTGAAGCATTTAAACAAAAATCGAGATCTTAATGTAGTAATGTGTTGTAACATTATGTTGGAAAAAGAGTGTTGGTATTTCAATGATCGTTTGAAAATGAATGAATCATTATGCTCCTGCATTACTTGCTGTATAGAACGATGTGAAGATTGGAAGATAGTTTATCTCCTCCCTGATGTAAATTATTTGAGGAGTGTAGCCAGCATCCTTGTCCTGAATTAACTCGCACTGAAGCTGAATAGGGATGAAATTTTGTGCTTCCGGGCATGTTAGGGAAAAACATCGAGGGGAGTGCTGCATGATGGCAAGAAGAAGGAGAAAATATGCGGTGCCAGGGGTCGAACAGGGAATGCAAGCTTTCAAAGCAGATGTAATGAAACGCGAAGGATATGCCGTGAATCCAAATCGACCGGACGATGTAAAATACGAAGTGGCGAAGGAGCTTGGTGTACCTCTGTACCCTGGAAACAATGGTCAACTGACTACGGAATCAGCAGGCCATGTCGGCGGCAAAATTGGCGGTTCCATGGTTAAGGAATTGATCCGTCTCGCCCAGGAACAAATAGCGAACAGGGAGTAATCCTGAAGCTTTCTGAGATTGTGGATGAATATCGCTGAGCACTGACTTGAAATAACATCCTGTAGTTTTAATGACGATAACTTACCCCTTTTCACAAGTGGGGTTTTAGGCCGCAGTCCATATGATGGCTTTTAAGCACGCATGTGTTCTTACAGCCCCAAAAGTAACATAGCAGAACGTCTGTAAGAACATATATGTTCTTACGAAGCCCGCCTAGCATGCTGCCGACGTCGATATGATGGCAATATGGATGGGGATTCGGTTTAGGAGGAAAGGTGAATTCGGTAACCATAGTACTGATATGGATATCGATTAGTTATTTCCAATTAAATTTTGATTCCATATTTTGAATAGGAAGAATGTCGGGTCATGGGATGCAGCTAATCGCGATCATTTTAAATTGACGGGTTGTTGTTGTGTAACACAATGAATCATACCGCCATCTTTATAAAGTTCTCTCACGTCAATTCCAATAACCTCACGGTCAGGGTATAGTTTCTGAATTGCATCGTTTGCTATTTTGTCATTAGGATCACTATAATTTGGAACTAATACAACGGTATTTCCAATGTAATAATTGATATATGAACCTCTGTACCCCAAGTTCTTTCCGTTATCTAACACGACATTGTTTTTGGTAATGGGTAAATACACAAACTGATAAGGCTTGTCAAAGGCATTCTTAGCGTTCATTAATGTGTTTATATCCTTATTTGAGACGCCCCATTCTTCTAAATCCTCTTCTTTCATTGTAATTAGTGTAGACTTATTATAAAACTTAGCAAAACCATCAATATGGAAATCTGTAATATCCAGACCTGGCATACCGTCTAACCAAATAAAATTCGTAGCACCCAGATTTCCTTCTATTACTTCTTCAATTTCTGCTTCTGATAATTTAGGATTTCTATTCTTATTTGTAACCGCACTACGTGTGAATAAAAATGTACCATTACCATCTAATTCAAATGCGCCACCTTCAAGTACTACATCATTTAGATTAATTCTTTCCATACCCAACTGTTTGCTTAGTTTGGTCGCAATGGCGGCATCTTTTGTATACGGAGTTTTCTTGCCCCATCCATTAAAGCCCCAGTCCATAAGTTTAAGATTTTTATCTTTGTCGTATACAAAAATCGGAGCTGTATCTCTTGCCCATACATCGTCCGTAGGAATAATATAGAAGTCGATTTTGTCCATACTTATACCCTCATCATATAGAAGATCATAAATATATTCTTTTTCATATTTATCATATGCGATAATATGAACATTTTCCCCTTCGCTTAAAGCGCTTGCCATCTCGATCCAAATGGATTCAAGCTTTTCTTTATGACCGTTACCATAGGTAAAGTTATGGGGCCATTGCAACCAAGTACCTTCATGCTTGCTGCTCTCATCAGGCATGGTGTAGCCTATATTTTGTTTTTTCATGTTTTGTCCCTCATCCGCTTTACTTTGCGTACACCCTAATAAGATCCCAGCCATTAATAAAGTCCCAGTGCACAATACAACCATCTTATTCATGTCCAAAACTCCTTAAGTTCTAGTTGCTTTCTCTTGTAGTAGAATAAGCTTTGACATTGTGTCAAGGTCAAGCAATTATTGTCTGGCTTTGTTGATGACGGGAAAACAGACTTGTGTCACATACTCCTCCGCAGGACAATCACATTCTGAACCCTTCAAGTAGGTTTCATAAGGCGCCCCATTCAAGAAGTAGCCATTACTTTTTATCCATTCTTCAAGAGCCATATGCGCGTATCCAATATAGTCATAACTTCCGATATGCAAGGTAGTAGCAATAAACTTTACGGGGAGTGTTTTTATTTTCCAATCACTTGATGCATCTTCGTCATTACGATGTACAATCGGGATCATCAATTCAATATCGCTGTGGTCTGGGGTATATTCTTCATCAAAAAAAATAGCAGACGGAACACCAAGCAACTGAATATTACTCTCTTCTGCTGTTTCGTACAAGGAATCAATATACTTGTCCATGTTGTCAATATTCATCTTCACTCTTTGACTTAGGACACGTATCTCGTTTCTCATGCCAAGCAGTATATCATAAGATTTTTTTTCTCCTGGAACAAAATCCACATTGTCTTCAATCATCTTTTGCATTTCTACAATAACCTGTTTAAATTTATTCATCTCATTTGATAATTCATGGATTTTCGAGCGAATCAATCCGGTCAACGATTCTCTGTCTGATGTCTGAAGGATCGTTTTAATTTCCGGCAGGGAGAATCTATATTCTTTCAGTTTCTTGATCCATAATGCCGTTTCTAATTGATTCTTCTCATAATATCTATACCCGTTCGTTGTATCTACATATACTGGTTTTAAAAGTTCTTCCTTATCATAGTGTCGTAACATGCGTGCACTCATTTTGCAAAGCTGAGAAAATCTGCTGATCGTGTACATATTTCTCTCTTCCTTCGTATGGTATTTCATCATTATATTATAAGAGAACAAATTGACCGAAGCGGAGCCCTAACTATGAAGATAGCGGCAGAGAACATGAGTTTCTACGTGGACTTGATCTGGCAATTTGGGTATGAAGTCAAAGTAGTGGCCCCTACTGAGGCCACGGGATACATCAATCAAAAAATCGAGTCTATGCCGTATCTTACAATCGCCCTAAGTTCTGTACACTAAAGGAATGCCTATTGCCTTTGCTCAACGTCAGCATATCATGATCAAGTAACTTGTTGAAGGGAGATGAAGATATGTTAGATCCAATCAAGAGTATAAGCAGCCAGGAAAAAATAGATGTCTTGATCCCTGCAATCGCAAAGGATTTAAAGACTCTGCCTTATGTGATTGATGCCGTTAGAAAACAGGTTAAGCATCCTATTGGCAGCATCCTAATCGTGGCTCCGATGCAGAATAAGATACAGGAAATGTGCATACGAAAAGGATGCACATTTATCGATGAAAACACAGTTCTTCCCATTACGAAGAAGAACATTCACTATCGTTCTAAGAAATGGGAACGGTCAGGGTGGCTTTTCCAGCAATTGTTGAAAATGAGCGGCGATACCTTATGTACATCGAAATATTTTTTAGTTATTGACGCAGACACGGTGTTAATTCGACCGCATGTTTTCAGAACAGGCAATAAGACATTATTTTATTGCAGAAAATGGAGCCAGCCTGAATATTTTAAAACCTATAGAAAGCTATTAGGGAAAAAAGCTGCGGCACCCTTGTCTTTTGTTACCCACTATATGTTGTTTAAGAGGTCGAAGCTGCAGCAATTGAAGAGGAAAATTGAATCAAAACATCACATGAAATGGTATTCGGCGATAATAAGGAAGATGAACAAGTCGAAGAAATTTGCATTCTCAGAATTTGAAACCTACGGAAACTTCCTCTATTCTAAAAAACCAAGCGGACTAGTTCTCAGGAATGCGCTAAACAAGAGCTTAGGTATGAACATTGAGCAAATCACACAAAAACAAATTAAGAAGCACTCACGACGATATCGATCACTCTCTTTTCATATGCGTAGAGATTATGTAAGAAAGGCCAAGATGCGATAATGACTCCAAATCAAATCGTATGGAGAGGGCCTGTGGGCAGAGCTTCCGGTCTTGGAATCGCGAGCAGAGAATATGTTCGAGCGTTAAAAGGGCAAGGAGTTAATGTCAAAGTTGAAGCTGCGAGGACACGGTCACCCAAAAATTCAAAAAGACCAAGAGTTTTAATTTATCACTACTCCCCTGATACGATTAATATGAAGAAGGAAAGAAAGCATTTTAACGTTATTATCATGAATACCGTCTGGGAGACGACACGAATCCCTAAGCGATGGCGGAGCCCTCTCAATCAAGCTGATGCTGTATGCGTCCCTTCGTATCAAAACAAGCAGGCTATGAGAGACAGTGGAGTGAAGGTTCCAATTTTTATTGTTCCTCATGGAGTCAACGTCCAATCTTTTACCCCAAACAATAAGAAACTGCCCATAAAAAATGCAGATGGTAAGTTTACTTTTATTTCTGTATTCGGCTTTCAGCACCGTAAAAACCCCGAAGCTTTATTAAAGGCTTATTGGGAAGAGTTTTCTTCCTCAGACAACGTGCTTCTGATTATCAAAACGAACGGATATGCAAAGTTTGAAAACGAAAAATGGATTCGTAGCCAAATCCAAACCTACAAAAAAAGACTCGGAATTCGTAAGAAACCAGCACCGGTCATCATTATGGCAAGGCGTCTAAGTGCCAAGAAGTTGAGAGGAATTTATTCCCGCGGTCATGCATTTGTTCTACCTACTAGAGGTGAAGGAGTAGGCTTACCGTTCTTAGAATCAATGGCCAGCGGCATTCCCGTAATCGCAACCGGGTGGGGCGGACACATGGACTTCTTAACAAGTGAAAACTCATTCTTAATTAACTATAAATTACGAGCCCCAGTCACCAGTATGAATCGAAAATCCTCGATATCACGTCAATTTCGCAATTTGTTTGTTGAAAAAGGACAACGTTGGGCAGAAGCGGATATTGGAAATTTAAAGAGACAGATGAGAACAGCGTATGAAAACCCTCAACTATGCAAGGAGAAAGGGGAGCGAGGAAGACGTGATGCGCTTAACCTGTCTTGGAACCGTGCGGGTCGTACAATGAAAAGCGTGATAGAAAAGGTAATTCAGACTAAAAGATAATCACTTAATCCATTCTTTAGAAAGGGGGAATGTAATTGCGAATTATAATATTGGGTGGTGGTTCCGGAAAAAGACTATGGCCCTTATCGAACGAGATCCGATCGAAAATATTTCTAAAGCTCCTGCCTACGGATGATGGCGGCAAGGAATCCATGATTCAGAGGATATGCAGACAATTGGATGAAGCAGGATTGCTTCCATGCACCTCTATTGTTGCACATAAAAGCCAAGTGGAAATTGTACAAAATCATGTGGGAGACAAAATTTCATTTATTGCTGAGCCTCATAGAAGAGGAACCTATACAGCAGTTGCTATAGCTTCAAGTTATTTGCATACCAAGCTGCTGGCGGCTCCAAATGAAACGGTATGCGTGATTCCTGCCGATCTCTTCGTTGAGCCCGATTTTTTCAATTTGCTTCGTAAATTTCCCGATGTCCTTGCTCAATCGGGTTCTGAGCTGGCCCTTCTTGGAACGACTCCCAAGCATGCCTCCAGCCAATTTGGCTATATTGTACCGCAGCATTCGAGCGATAATTTATCGAAGGATTATTTTTCGGTTGCTCAATTCGTTGAAAAACCTGATGTAGAGAAAGCACTCCTATTGATGGGCAATAGTGCCATGTGGAACTGCGGTGTGTTTGCTTTTCCGTTATCTTTTATGCTTTCTAGTTTGAAAAGTAAAGGTCTACCCTCAGCATACGATGATCTAATTGACTGCTACGAGCATCTTCCAGAAGCTAGTTTTGATGTAGAGGTTGTGGAGAAAACAAGGCCTTCGGTGGTCATTCCATACGACAATGCTTGGAAGGATCTAGGCGACTGGAGTGTGCTTCCGGACTTTTTTGAAAATAGCGTCATCGGTCTAGGAGAGATTTCAAGTGATTCCATTCATACGCATTTAGTCAACGAGCTTGTTTGCCCGATTCACGTTATTGGGGTTTCGAATCTTATCGTAGCTGCTAGCGCAGATGGTATTCTTGTTGCTAATAAAGACAAATCCAATCAAATCAAAAGTATACGAAACAGCCATCAAGTACCCATGCAGGGGGAAAAAAGATGGGGAACTTATCGAATATTTGATTATTCGAAGGCGGAAATACAACCGGAAACTTTAACGAAGAAAGTAGAATTGTTGCCGGGGAAAAATACAAGCTATCATTTTCATCAGAAGAGAAAAGAAATCTGGATCATCATTTCCGGGACCGGAGAGTTCATTATGGAAGCGGTGAATGTCCAGATTCAAACTGGTGACGTTCTGCAAATTCCTGCTGGAGCCAAGCACGCCATTAAGGCGATTACGCCGATCGAATATATTGAAGTCCAGATAGGGACCGATCTGCTTGAAGAAGATATCGTACGTATAGCCATAACCTGGGAGGAGATAAGTAAGCTCTGCAAGGGGGATAAGAGTTAAGAATTCCATCAGGTAACTGGGAAAACCGCCCTACTTATGATGCGCTGAACCGTATCACAAGTAGGGCGAAAATGCTGTTTTGAGGACTGTGGATGTAACAACAAAAAACTGACCTTTTGAGGTCAGTCAGAATTGTCGAGATCCCTTCTAACCGGCCTCAATCGGAAAAATAGGGGTTTCTCAACAGCCCAAGCCGCTATACACGCGGTTTTTGTTTTGTAATAGAAGAGGGCGATGACATCGATCTGATGCTCAATACTTTGTTGAAATTAAACGACATTGCCGTCCACGCGGGCTTCGATTCCAACTCCTACTTCACGACCCTTTCAAGAAGATGACGGGGATGTCTCCGATGCAGTACCGAAATTCGTATAGGTAAAAAAATTGAAACAATTGTAAACAAATTGAAATTGCAAGCGCTTTCTAGCGAGACCTATAATGAATTCAAGGATCCCTTAAGACAGGCAAACGATCATCTAGAGGAAGCTTGCAAATGAAAAGGTATAAATCTTGGAGTGTAATCGTCTCGTTGTCCCTTATGCTTTCCGTGACAGCGACATGCTCGAGCAAAGACGGAAACAAAAAAGGAGCGTCTTCGTCCCCGTTCATATCCCCTTACGGCGGTGGCGGAGCCGATGGCCGCGCGAAGAGAAGCGTTTTGGGAGCGCCATGGGCTGCCGGAGCATCGAGTCTTCGCGTATTGGGACAAGCTATTTGCCGAGCCGACTCTGGCCGACGCTGTCATGATCTGTACCCAGGATCAGCAGCAGTTCGAGCCTACGTTGAAGAACGGTTATTGAACAACATTAGATCAAGGAGGAGTATGCTATGAATCGGAAACTCGCACGCAGAGGACTGTCCCTTACCCTCGCCATGATAATGGCGGTCACCTCGTTTTCCTTCGCCTTACCTCCCGCGTCGGCGGCGCCCGGTCCCGGCTCGGCTCTGTATGTCGGTAGGGATATTTACACTACTGATACGGTAACAGGACTAAAAGCTTTAATAGGAGAGGGGCACAGCGTGGTCGATACACCGGAGCGCCAAGCAGCCTTGGACGGGTCGCCCGGTTTAGCGGACTTCACAAGACCGAACATCCTTGACTGGATTCACTATGTCAGCAGAGGTAGCACCAACGTCGCGAACGGAGAAAACGTGACCGGCGCCACGAGCCTTGTTAAGCATGTCAAGAGCGGAGTGACAGGCGACCGTTTGGACATCAGCGGGAACGACGGCTCGGTGAAAAACGGTGGCAACTATGCCGATTTAGGGCTATTCGGTCCTAAATACACGGATGGGATCGTATTGTCCAGCGGTGACGCCATGAACTCCACCACGAGCGTGAACATGCGCAGGGCGAACGCCGCCTTTGCCTCGACCGGCGCCACCGCCACTTTTACTGCTCCATCCGCGGCCGGCCGGTCCCGCACGCTGGAGATCTATCTGGCCGTGAACGGCGGACAAAACGTAACCGCATCCGCTACCATGAATGGCGTTTCGGTGGCGACCGTCCCCTCCTTTGACAGAAGAGTAGAAGATACCACCGCCACAACCAACAGCCTTACCGGGATAAAATATGTGTTCACCTACACGGGCGACGAGAATGAGTATCCGCTGGTGGTTACTTTTACTTTGGTTGGCGCCGATAACGGGAACTGGAGCGGCATACGCCCTGTGGCCGCGAGCATCCTTGATGGGACTACAAATTCCCTCAGCATGACCGGCGGCACGGCGGCTTACAATAAACCGCTCAGCAGGCCGGGCACCGTCCCTGCGGGCCAGTTCCTGTCGGGCCAAGTCCTTACGCTTACCGCCGCCGCCGCGCCTTTCGGCCAAGTGTTTGACGCGTGGACGGGCGCGGACGCGTCGTTGTTTGACAACGTAAACAGCGCCACGGCCACTTTCACTATGCCCAACCATACCGTGGATCTCACCGCTACATATAAGAATGTTACGACGAAAACCGTCAAGGTGACCGGCGGTACGGCGGCGGAGGTTGGCGGGTCCGGCTCGGACGTGACCATCAACGCCCATGTGGGCAGCACGGTCACACTCACGGCCGATGCGCCGCCCGAGGGCTTTCGTTTCAAAAATTGGAAACTGACCAACGGCGCCTCCGGCGTTTCCTTTGCCAATCCCATCGCCGGCACAACGACCTTCGTGATGCCTAATGTGGACGTGGAGATCGGAGTCGATTACCATGTGCTGGGCACGGCTGAGCCGGGGATCAAGGACAACGATGATCTCCAGACGGGCACGAAGAAGTACAACGACTATCTATTCTCAAAATGGTCTGCGGGCGAAACAAGGCATCCGTGGGCTGGGACGACCGCGTTCTCCAGCGTGTCCAACAACACCGCGGTTCCGGGCGTACCGCAGATCGACGACAACCTGAGCGCCCCCAACGTCCTCGACTGGATGCGCTTTACCAACGACGGCACCGGCGTAAAGACCAACCGCAAGGACAGCGCCAACTTGCTGACAGCGACCTTCGCGGGCACCGTGAGCAACACCCGCGTCCACGGGCAGAACGAGGAGCGCAAAAATATCCGCCTGGCCTATTTTGACGGCACAAGCCCGGCGGAAGACAGCAGCAGCTGGAGCGTGGTGCGCACCGGGACGACAACCGCTCAGTTTACAGCTCCGTCCGCAGAGGGCATCGAACGCACACTGGATGTCTATCTCACGTTCCAGGCCTCAGCCGCCCGGACGCTTACCATCAGCGCCACCATGCCCAAGCAGGGAGGTGGGGAGTACACCTACACCAAATCCGAGAGCCTGGCTTCCCAGAACGCCTCCGACAAAATTAGCGGGCGGTACGCCGTCAAGTTCTCGTTCACCTACGCGGGTGATGCGGGCGGAGCGCCGCTGACCGTCAAATTCTCCCTGAACAACACCAGTGGGAACATGGGCATCAACGGCGTTCGGCTCACCGAGGGGACGCCTACACCGCAGATCTACATGACCGTGCCCGACCTAAATAATAACAAGTATGCGATCACCGTGCCCGACTCGCTGTTCCAGCGGCGCTATCTCCCCGTCAAGGTAGTTGACACGACCGGCGCGCTGGTGAGCGACCCGGCGGTCACTTATTCCTACAGGGGCGCGTCCTCCAATGTGGACGGGCAGACCAACATCCCCGGCGTCACCATTGAAAGCGATGGGATGCTGTACGTCCGCCCGGATACCGCTGCGACGATGACGATTGCCGTCACCGCCTCTGTGACGGTGAACGGGACGCCTGTGTCCGTGACGCGCAATGTGCGGATCATCAAGGACGCTAAAATTAAGGATTGGCCGACCCGCAACGCAGAGGATGGCCCCGAAGGCAAGAATGCTACCGACTGGAAGCTGTTCTTCAACGATGATTTCGGCGGGCCCGAGCTGGATACCACCGCTTGGATTCCTCAGTACCTGCAAAGCTGGGCGATTAACAAGGACAACAGCGAAGCCAAATATGAAATAGTGAAGGACGAGACCGGAAACGGCTATCTGGCGCTGGGGGCCAAGGAGCAACGACCTGACTTCAGCGAGGGCTTCAACGGCACCAACGACGGCGGCGACCAGCCCATCGTCGCGCTCTATTCCCGCGACCGCCACCACCAGCACCTGCTAGAGGACGGACGCGGCAACGCCCTGGACCCGGACCTGCCCGATTTTGATGGCCTCGTGACCACCAAGTACGGCTACTTTGAGACTCGCCTGCGTCTGCCCAGCACCGGCGACGGTGCACACTTCGCTTGGTGGATGATCGGTGCGCAGGACGACTCGCACCCGACCCAGGCTTTGTCCGGGCCGGAACCGAGCGGCACCAGGCACGGGGCCGGAACCGCGTCCGCGATGTACGACTTCGGTCCCGGCGGCTGGGGCAACTATGTATTCTACACCACCGACCAGGGCGTGGAGTATGACATTTTGGAGATTACGGCCGACAAGAACAGTCCCAACGGCGAATACAACCGCTGGCTGCCGGTCATCCACAAAAACGGTTCCCGTTCGTCACCGTCCAACCCCACCGCCGGGCGCTGGTGGGCTGGCAGTAACGTAAGCACGATGCCCGACCCGACGACAAGCCCTTACGGACGTTATAATTACACCACTCACACCGAGGACGGCTACACTGAGGGTCGCGACGCGTATCAGGAGTTCCATGTATACGGCTTTGAGTGGGACGAAACCGGCACGAGAATGTACATCGACGGCCATCAGGTCTATGCCTCCACTCGCACCGCCGACTACCGAATGCTTACGATTCTCAGCATCTATCTGGGGCGCAACGGTGAAGGTGACGGCTATGGGCACGACCACGGCTACTGGCCTAAGGAAGCCATGTTCGACTACTTCCGCATTTACAAAAAGACGGCTCCGGTTCCCACTGCCATTGTGATCAACGGCCTGCAAGACGCGGAAGGCAACCCTGTGGAAGGCCGCCACAACACTTCGTGGGACTACTTCCAGCAGGGATCGACCGTTAATCTGTCCGCGACGGTGCTGGACCAGTTCGGGAAGCCCTATGACATCTCTGGAAACCCTAACCTGTCCATTAAGTGGCGCTTCTCCAACGACATCGGTGGCTCGAAGGCGCTGTCGAGCGGAAGCGTAGCTCTGGTCGGCGGGGCCAGCGTGACCTACCCCGCGGGTTCCAGTGCGACCACAATAAACGGTCTTACCCTGAATGCGGACACCGGCGCGCTGACCGTCACGGCCGACGCCGCCACGAATCAGGACATCTTCCTGACCGCCTACCTAGCTGATTCTGGCAACTCCAGCGGCTACTACAGCGGCAAATTTACGGTCATCGGCGAAGGTGCCGACAATGAAGGGCACCGCGACCGGGCCAAGTTCCAGGAGACCAAGCATATTAAAGTTTCCAGCGAAGCGCCCAAACCGCACCGGATCTTCTTTGACAACCCGGTGATGGCCATTGCGCCGGGCGAGACCCTCAGCGTGAAGGCGATGGTGTATGACCAGTACAATAACCCGATGCCCGACCAAACCCTGCAGTATGTCCTCACCAAGGACGTCACGCTCCGTGCGACTGTGGATCTGAGTGGCAGCGGCTTAACCCTGGCAGGCAGTAACCTGACCGCCGCGTCGAACGCCACGCTGGGCAAACAGATTATGGTCCGCGCCCAGCTGAACGGCGATGTGTACCAGAATCTGGCGCTGAAAGTGGAAGGCACGCCGCTAGTGGACGCGGAAACGCCTGTGATCAGCGGCCAGCCGGCAGCCGGCGCTTATACCCAGGGAGATAGCGCAGCGGCGCTGACGGTCACGGCGAGCGTGAGCGATGGCGGCACGCTGAGCTACCAGTGGTACAAAACGAGCAACAGTGACGGAAGTGGCGGCACGGCGATCAGCGGCGCGACGAGCGCAAGCTATACACCGACGACGGATGCGACGGGCACGACGTATTACTACAGTGTGGTAACCAACACGAATTCCGGCGCCACTGGAGCCAACAAGATAGCGGCAACCACAAGCAACATCGCCGCCGTGGTGGTTAACTCACCCGTGCCGTCTTATACGCCTCCTTCCGACTCTACCGTCACGACAACGAAGAATGAGGATGGCAGCACCACCAATACCGTCACCGACAATACCACGGGCACCGTGACCGAAACTACTACTTGGCCCAACGGGGACAAAGCAGTGGTGGAGACTAAGAAGGACGGCACGGTAACCATTACCGAGACCAGGGATGATGTAAAGACCGAGACCGTGACCAAACCCTCTGGTGAGACCACCGCCAAGGTGACCTTACCTGGGGACAAGGAGAGCGCTACGGTCACCATCCCCGTGACGAATGCCACCTCTGGCACCGTGGCGGTCCTCGTGAACGCCGACGGCACGGAGACTGTCGTATCAAAGTCCGTTGTCACTAAGGATGGCGTGGCTCTGAATGTGACAGAGTCCGTGAACATCAGAATCATCGACAACAGCAAGAACTTCTCTGACGTTGCGGCAAACAACTGGGCCTATGGCGCAGTGCAGTTCGCGGCCAGCCGCGAGCTCATGGGCGGCACTGGCCGGGATGCCTTCACACCGGGCGGCAACATGACCCGTGCCATGCTGTTCACCGTTCTGGCTCGCCTGGACGGGCAGGACACCGCGGGCGGAGCGATCTGGTACGAGAAGGGTCTGACCTGGGCTGTGGAAACCGGCATCTCCGATGGCACCGCACCCGAAGTAGGCATTACCCGCGAGCAGCTTGCCGCGATGCTGTACCGCTACGCGGGCTCCCCCAAGACGGGCGGCGTGTCCCTGAACGGGTTCTCCGATGCCGGCAAGGTTTCCGGCTGGGCCGAGAGCGCCATAAACTGGGCTGTGGAGACCGGCATCCTGACTGGTAAGGGCGGCAACGTGCTCGACCCGACCGGCAGCGCCTCCCGTGCGGAGGTCGCCGCTATGCTCCAACGCTTTATAGAAAAAGCAATGTAATTCAACTGGTCCATGTACGAGGAAGGCGAACGAAGCAACTGAGGATCAAGGTCCCGCCCCTGCCTCCCCACTGAGGGGAGGCAGGGGTTTCGCTTTCATGAATTTTTAACAGAACAAAACCATATGCAACAATCTTGCAGAAGAGTGGGACATTGAGGATATTGTTTGTGAAAGGTTCCACCAGTTGAACGAAGCACGAATAAAAGTAAAAAGACAGTCCCCATTAAACTTAGTTTAGAAATAGAATGTATATTTAATAAATGAATGGCCGATTGAGTGATAAGGAGAACCCTATCATAAGTGACGCAAATTTTTGTTAAAAACAGGGAAGAGCCCAATAAACATGGGCTCTTCCCTGTTTAATCTGCCTGATTTACTAATTGCTGGATGTATAAATCTTCTTTAGAAAAAGAAGTAGCAAATGATATTGACAATCATTATCAATAGGTGCTAAGATGCTTCCTAGGTTAAAAAAGAACGAGAATGTTATAAGTATAAGCCCCTGATCCCGATGTTCATTTGAACGGTCCTCTGGAAGAATAGCCGAAGAGGTTTTGATAAACAGTTCCCGTCCATCTGCGTTAAAGAGCATTACTACACCAGGTATCAGAGGTACAACAAACAAAGGGGATGAAAGAAATGAAAAAATTATTATTGACTAGTTTAATAGGCAGTGTGGTATTAACTGCTGTAGGTTGCCAAAGCACGGACGATAACCAAAAGGATAAGGGAAGTGCAAGTGAGGACAGTGCAGCAGTAACAATTGTTGACGGCAGAGGCAAAGAGGTTGTTCTTGAGAATGGATATGCCAAATCATTCGTACTGTTTCCAGCCGAGGGATCTGAAATGCTTTCTATTACACAATCCGCTGAACCATACTTAGGCATGGTAAAAGCTGATCAAGATAATAATATTGCAGGCGGTGTCGTCGCAAAAAAATATCCAGACATTCTTAATGTCAATTCTGACATCATGCAAGGTGATTGGTCAAAGCCAAATGTTGAAAGTATTTTAAAGCTGGCTCCTGATGTTGTTTATCAATGGAATTTTGGAGAAGAAGGAATTAAACCGCTAGAAGATGCCGGCATTGATGTTATAGCTGTAAACTGGGGTAAATATGCTGACGATATTGAAAGATATACATTGTACGGTAAAGCTCTAGGAAAGCAAGATCGAGTAGATGAGGTTTTTGCACACCACGAGAAATCTAAACAAGCCGTTCTTAAAGTAACCGAAAGCCTAACAGAAGATGAGCGACAAAATCATGTTTTTATAGGCAATGTGGCTGAAAATAAAATCACAGTATGGGGAACAGAACTCCCTCACACTGCTGTACATAAGGTAGAAAACCTTACCTATACAGTGGGTAAATTTGATACGCCAGATGCTGAGATTAATGCAGAAACCTTGCTGCAATGGGATCCTGATATGATCGTTATTGGCGATTTCCAAAAAGATATAACTCCCGAATATTTCTTTAACCATCCTGTCCTTAAAAACCTGACAGCTGTAAAAGAAAAAAGAGTGTACAAAGCCCCGGCAGCATCTCAACTTGATAATCCAGGTATTACCTGGTATTTCTATGCTTTCTTAGCGACTCCGGAGAAGTTCAAGGACTTTAGTATGCGCGAACAGGTCCGTGAAGATTATAAACTGTTATACAATATCGATGTAACCGAAGAAGATATTGACCAAATTCTAAATGTTGAAGAGAACAAAAATAGCAAATACTTCGAAATGTTTATGCAATAAGGAGAGGTTTAGATGGTAACAGTTAGACAAAGGCGTCTAAGGAACTTTTATGTATTATCCTCTCTTACCTTGTTTATTTTGATGGTGGCGGCGATTTGTATCGGAAGATACACAATCGCCCCGCTAGATGTTTTCTATTCGATCTTTAACCCAGATTCTTTCTCAGACTCAAAGATTTCAGTAGTCGTTCATGAAGTTAGACTTCCACGTGTACTATTAGCTGTCGTTATCGGAGCTGGAATTGCTGTTTCTGGGGCTGCTTTGCAGGCTACTTTTGGTAATCCGCTCGTAAGTGAGCATATTTTGGGCGTATCATCAGGAGCCAGCTTTGGTGCAGCTCTTGGCATAATAACAATTGGAACCACGCTTGGCACGCAGTTTTTTGCTGTACTCTTTGCATTTGCAGGGATGTACCTCACCTATATCATTGCAAGAAGACGCGGGCGTCTTACTGTGCTTATGCTCGTTCTTGCAGGAATTATTACTAGCGCATTATTCGACTCTGGCGTCTCCATACTAAAGTATATGGCCGATCCCAAAAATGAACTTCCTGCGATCACCTTTTGGCTGATGGGCTCACTTGCCGGACCTTCGAAGGAAACCATTATTAGAACGATGCCTAGTATTTTGATTTCTTTAATTGTCCTCTATAAATACAGATGGCAGCTAAATCTTCTTTCTCTAGATGAGGAGGAAGCGACTTCGCTGGGCATAAACGTGAAAAAAGCACGTATTATTATTATTTTTTTCACAACAGTCATTGTCGCAGCGATTGTATCTATTGCTGGTATTATTAGTTTCGTTGGGCTTATTGTACCGCATTTTACTCGGATGATCGTCGGAACAGATAATAGGCATTTAGTGCCAGCTAGTATGATTATGGGTGGTATTTTCTTGCTAATTACAGATACACTTGCAAGATCCATAACAGCAGCAGAAATTCCTCTATCTATTATAAGCTCGCTTATTGGCGTGCCATTCTTTATCTATTTGCTTAAAAGAACAGGAGGAGTGTGGGATGATTAGTGTTGAAAATCTTAATTTTCACTACCCTGGCTCAGACAGGCAGATTTTTAAAGATTTATCCTTTAACGTAAACAAGGGTGAAACATTAGCCATATTAGGAGCAAACGGGATTGGTAAGACAACATTTGTCAAATGCTTATTGGGATTTTTAGAGTATAAATCAGGTGATATATGTATCAATGGTGAGTCGGTTAAACAAATGTCTGCTAGTAAGTATTGGAAACTAGTTGCCTATGTTCCACAATCGAAAAGAATGGCATTTGGATTTACAGGACTTGAAATGACCGTTATGGGCTTATCTCCTCATGTAAAAATGGGCAGGCTTCCAAAAAAAGAGGATTACGAGAAAGCCTATGAGCAATTAAGAAAGCTAGGTATTGAATATCTAAGTGAACGAAATTGCAACAAAATGAGCGGCGGCGAGCTGCAAATGGTTTTAATTGCACGAGCTCTGATCAAAAATCCAAAAATACTTATCATGGACGAGCCTGAATCGCATCTTGATTTGAAAAATCAACTAAAGGTATTGAATGTTGTCGAAGAGTTAAATGCACAAGGGGAATATTCGATTATTATTAACACTCATTTCCCTCAGCATGCCTTTCGTATAGCACAATCAACGTTGCTCCTAGGAAAAGATAAGTTTATTTTCGATAAAACTGAAAATGTCGTTAACACGACGAATCTACGAAATTATTTTGGAATCAATTCTGAAATACTATCGTTTGAGCAAGCGGAGAAATGCTATTCAACCATCTTACCAATCGATCTACATCAATAATAAGAGGTAAATATGAAAATCAATCCTTTTAAAGTGGCTTATTTGCAAACGACAGCGTTTGACTCTGAGAATATGCCTTCATATTTAGCACAAACCTTTGAAGGCACAGGCGGACATATCGAATACTATGGCGTTCGTCCTATTCCGGATGAGGTTTGGGACTGTGATATCATCTATTACCCTGGTCTAGGTGACAATATCTATATGCAACGATACTCGGATAGAATGATGGAATATGTCAAGAATGGCGGACAACTCATATTAAATATAGAAGTAGCTGTATGCTGGCTGCCATTTTTAAAGCCATTCCAAACGGTGCCGCCAACTCCCTATACGAATATCAAGGTAAGAGTAGAAAATGATCCATTTGAATTTTTTAAAAATATGCCAGATGACTTTGATGGATGGAGCGGCATAATAGGGCAGTATTCAAGAGGATTTACGCAATTACCTGAAAATGCTATAGGTCTCACATCCATAGGGGCAGAAAATGCAAAATATGCATCGGATTATATATGGCAGTATCCTACATTAGATGGAAGCGGCGGAAAGGTATTCGTGCATAACGGTGATAATATGGTGCGATATCCTGATCACGGAGAGCATAAAGAATGCCTTGTTCGTGATATTTGTGTAGGTCTAATGAAATATCGCAAAGTAGTTGTGCCTCTTGCTGGGGTACAAGTTAAAGAATGAAATGGTTAGGAGGCTAAGATGAAAAAAATCGCTTATATTACTACGGGAACAAGTGCCCAGCTAATCAGCTATTGGGATTTTGCTCATCAAATGGATCAATTCATATATGCGGAGGACCTGCCTAACTTTAACTTGGATGAATTTGGCGCAGTCATTATTTCTTGTCATAGTCACAGTGACCGCATTCTGCTTCATAAAAAACAGCTTAATGATTATGTTAGAAATGGCGGATTTCTACTCATTTTTGCACTTGATAAAGCTGATCAGCTATTAGACGTTGTAAATATAGAGTGGGTTGATCGTAACATTAAGGATTGGCTATGGTGGACGAAACCAGAACGTAAAATAGAACTATATGTTCCCGATCATGGAAACCACTCCTTGTTTGAATATGTGAAGCCTGAGCATTTACATTGGCACTGGCATGGTGCATACAAAGGAAACCATAACGGGAATACATTGCTTGCGATAGAAGATACTCATGAGTCGGTTGTTATTGATTTTAAGGATTTAGAAGGCGGGGGTAGAGTTTTTATCACAACACTTGACCCTCATAGTCATAACGGTCAACGGTTTATGCCAACAACAACTAAAATGCTTCAAGTGTTTTATCCATGGCTTAATAACGAGCTTGGAATTGATCGAAATCAGATACAACCGTTTAAAGTGGCTTATTTACAAACAACAGGGGTAGATTCTGTGGATAGCCCCTCGTATTTATCGAAAACGTTTAAAGGTACAAGCGGACAAATCGAATACTATGGTATTCGTCCTATTCCAGATGAGGTTTGGAACTGTGATATCATCTATATTCCTGGTCATTGCGACCAAATATATATGCAACAATATTCTGATAGAATAATGGATTATGTTAAAAATGGCGGACAACTCATATTAAATATAGATGTTGCTGTATGTGTGCTTCCATTTTTAAAACCATCCCAAATGGTATCGCCTGTTCCCTATACGAATCTCAAGGTAAGAGTAGAGAATGATCCCTATGAATTTTTCAAGAATATGCCGGAAGACTTTGATGGCTGGGAAGGGATACTCGGGACGTATGCAAGAGGATTTACTCCATTACCTGAACATGCTTTAGGTCTTACATCCATAGGGGCAGAAAATGCAAAATACTCGTCCGATTATATATGGCAGCATCCTACAATAGATGGAAGTGGCGGGAAGGTCCTCGTGCATAACGGTGGCGATTTAATACGATATCCTGATCACGGCGAGCATAAAGAATGCCTTCTTCGCGATATTTGTATCGGTCTTATAAAATACCGCAGAGCCGTTGTGCCTTTTGCCGCGGTACAAGCACCTTAGTAAAATGTTCGCAGAAAATTGTCCTTATGTCCCAGCGACGATCGCTTCCCTGAATTCAACAGGGGATCGGTCGTTTATTTTTTTAAGAAAAAGAGTTATATTTACGTACTATAAGTAATCATGAATACGATTAATAATCATCGAGGTGTCGGTTAGAATGACTTCAGAGAGATTTTTCAAGCATCCTTTGGGTATTATGTTCACTGCAACATTAGCGTCACTGCTGTGGGGGAGCGCTTTTCCGTTTATTAAACTTAGCTATGGCGAACTGGCGATTGGCAAAGAAAATTGGTCCGAGCAGCTTTTGTTTGCAGGTTACCGTTTTGTCCTTGCTTCTTTGCTCATCCTTTTGTTCATGAAATTAATCCGCAGGAAGGCAGGGTATCAGCGAGGTACTTTATCGAAGATAAGCAAAATAGGACTTTTTCAAACATTTCTTCAGTATGCCTTTTTTTATTACGGCATGAGTATGGTCACAGGTATTCAAGGCTCCATTATCGCGGGGACGACCTCGTTTTTTCAGATTTTGCTTGCCCATTTTATGTATAGGAACGACCGTTTTAATTTGAGAAAAATCACTGGAGTGGCGTTAGGTTTCGGTGGAGTGATTGTGGCGAACATGACAAAAGGAGAGATGGTCTTTCAAATGGGCATTGGGGAAATCTGCTTGCTGCTTAGCATGTTTCTCGGCGCGTTTGGTAATGTTCTTTCCAAAAACGAAGCGAAGGAGCTGGATGTACTATATATGACGGGCTGGCAGATGCTGCTTGGCGGAATAGCTTTGTTTGCTGTCGGTGCGTCTTTTGCTGGGCCTTTTCCGTTTGTGTTCACATGGAGTACGGTGTTGATGTTGCTGTATTTGTCGCTTGTATCTGCCACAGGTTTTGTACTTTGGAACAATGTCATGAAATACAACAAGGTCGGAAGCGTCTCGATGTATTTGTTCTTGACGCCGGTTTTCGGTGTGGTGTTGTCAGCGTTGATGTTAGGTGAAGTGTTGCATCTAATGGTGCTTGCAGCGCTGGGCTTGGTTGTATCAGGCATTGTGATAGTCAACCGACCGGAAAAGAACGCGATACATCCTTCGAGGAAATGGTTTAGTAGGCGTGCTGGATAACGCAGTTCTGTGATATGTGAAGCTGATCAGTCAACACGGTTAGTCCACCACCATTGTTCACGTAACCGAGGTTAACTTCTTTAAAGTTATCCTCGGTTTTTAATATTTATGGGACAATTAATGGTTTCAAATAAGCATGAAATCACTAAATTGAATCGTTGACAATGATAATTATTATCATTTAAACTAGAGGAAGATATTTACTGAAGCGAAGGAGATGTAGCCATGGAACTGGATCCCCGGGTCAAATTGTGGAACCAATCTCATATACGCATTATGGATATTCGCAGCGCTTTCATGAGACAAGGGGAGACGCTGAACGACTATCGCTTGCCTTCGAGCGCCTACTTATATGTGTCGCATGGAGAAGCCGTTATTCGTTGGGAAGAGGAATATATCGAGGCCAAGCCGAATCTACTGCTGCATGGAGGGAAAGGGCTAAGAGTGAAGATAACGCCCGAAGACGATTTTCACTATTATATGATCCTCTACAAGGCCTCATTGCCTATGCCTGCGCACCGGGAACTGCTTCACCTGATGGAGACAAACAACCCCTTTCAAGACCGTTACTGCATGATAGCTAGTCAGCCTGTATTTATGTTAGGCAAGCTAATGGAGATGGACAAGCAATGGCGCCTGCCGGAAGCGCGAGGTAAGCTGCTTGTTCGTTCCAGCTTTTATCAATTCGTCCACGAGCATCTCAAACAATTGGAAGAACAGGGGATTCATCCGGTTTCCCCGGATCTTGTCTCACAGGCGGTTCGATATCTCGAGGAGCATTACAGCGAGCCCATTACGCTGGAGACATTGGAAGAGCTGCTGGCCTGCAATTCACGCATGCTGCTCAGGAGATTCAAGTCGGAGTGGAATACGACTCCGATCGATTACCTGATTCAGTTCCGAATGGACAAGGCCAAGGAACTGCTGTTGCATACGCAGATTCCCGTCAAAGATATTGCGGTGAGCGTCGGTTATACCGACCACTATTATTTCAGCCGATTGTTCAAAAAGCATATCGGCATGTCTCCGGTCCAATACCGGTCAACCGCAGATATGGATAGAGCGTTGTCATATGATCCATCCCGACTGTCGAGATCGTCCATTGTCGGAAGAAGTTTGCAACGTTATATTGGTAATGGTATTAATAATCATTATCAATACAATAAAGAGGGAGAGTTTACTATGTACAGCAAGTCCAGACGTTCTTTAGCTATTTTGGTAATCTGCTTAACCATGCTATTGGGAGCATGCGGCGGCGGAACGGCCAATTCAAACAATGAAAACCAGGCAAACGGAGGATCGGCCAGCTCAAGCAACACGACAGCCGCGACGTCATCGCCGACCGCCGAAACGAATGCTGCCGAAAGCCGAGTAGTCAAGCATGCGATGGGAGAAGAAACGATCGTTGGAACACCAGAGCGCATTGTTATTTTGACGAATGAAGGTACGGAGGCGTTACTGTCAGTAGGTGTCAAGCCGGTAGGCGCCGTGCAATCTTGGGTGGGAGACCCGTGGTACGAGCATATTGCCGAAGGGATGGAAGGTGTGGAAGTTGTCGGTGACGAGCTTCAGCCAAATATTGAGCTGATCGCAAGTTTGAAGCCGGACTTAATCATAGGAAATAAAGTACGGCAGGAGAAAATATACGAGCAATTGAAGCAGATTGCCCCGACGATCTATTCGGAGGATCTAGCAGGCGACTGGAAAATCAATTTCACTTTGTATATGGAAGCACTTGGAAAGAAAGAAGAGGGAGAATGGCTGATGGCCGAATTCGACAAGCGAGTCCAAGAGGCTTCGGCCAAGCTGACAGATAAGCTGGATACGAAGGTGTCGATTGCGCGCTTCTCGGCGTCCCAAGTTCGCATCTATCAGAAGCAAACTTTCTCCGGCGTTCTTCTGGAGCAGCTCGGCTTTGCAAGACCGGAGTCGCAGGACAAGGATTCCTTCATCGAAAAGATGTCGAAGGAAACGATTCCGAGCATGGATGGGGATGTGCTCTTCTACTTCGTCTCGGAGGAGGTAGGTAAGACGGACGCGGCGAAGGTAGTGGAGGAATGGATGAACGATCCGCTGTTCAAAAATCTCAATGTTACCAAAAACGACAAGGTCATTCCAGTAAACGAGGCCATTTGGAACACGGCGGGCGGTTACAAAGCGGCGAACTTGCTTCTAGATGAAATTGTAGCTTACTTCGAAGCGGAATAAGAAAACCGCAGCGGCAAAAAAGAAAAGCTGCGCGCCCGTGTAAAGCACAAGCTGACGTCCGTAGATTGACGGCGTCGGCTTGTTTGCTTGCGTAGGCAGCGGCGACGAGGAGAGACGATAATGGCAGAACGAACCGCCAAGAGCATCCAGCTGACGGCAGGACTGATAGTCGGCATTGCCTTGCTGCTTGCGAGTATGCTGGCCAGCATTCTTTACGGCTTGCAGACATTTGGACTTCATGATCTATGGCTTTCATATAACAGGTTCGACGGGTCCAACGAACATCTTATCCTTACAAATACAAGAGTGCCGAGAACGTTTATTGCCGCCTTGGTCGGTGCAAGCTTGGCCGTTGCGGGAGCCGTTATGCAGGTGCTGACGAGGAACGGCCTGGCTTCGCCGTCCTTGTTCGGGATTAATTCAGGGGCGTCGCTATTTGTCGTTGCCGCGCTTACGTTATGGAGCGCATCCTTGACGTTAACGAATTTAATCTGGTTTGCGTTTGCGGGAGCTGCCGCGGCAGCCTGTCTGGTCTATCTGCTTGGCAGACGGGGCAGCAGTCTGGAGCCTTCACGGCTCGCGCTAGCCGGCGCATCAATCGCAGCGTTCGCTTCGTCAATGACTTCGGGCATGATCTTGATTAACAAGCAGTCACTGGATGACGCGTTGTTCTGGATGATCGGCTCGGTCTCGGACAGAAGCATGGAGCATCTGGAACTGGTGTTGCCCTATATCGCGGCCGGTATGCTTTGCTGTGCATTGCTGCCGGGGGCTCTAAACGTCATGGCGCTTGGCGACGAAAGCGCTCAGGGGCTTGGTCTGAGACTGAAATACGCGCAATCGCTTGCCGTTGTCGCCATCATTCTCCTGGCCGGCAGCGCTGTTGCCGCAGCCGGACCGATCGCGTTTGTCGGACTAATCGTTCCGCACCTGTGCCGAGCGATTGCGGGCAATGATCATCGGTGGCTGCTTCCATACTGCGCGGTAACCGGAGCGCTGTTGCTGGTCGCAGCCGATACGCTTTCCAGATTCATTATTTCAGGCAAGGAAATTCCAGTCGGCATCGCGACGGCTATCATTGGCGTACCTTTCCTCATTAGGGTGGCGAGAAGGAGGAAGCATGCGTAATATGCAGCGAAGACAAGGAATTGTCCTTTCCGCGTTGACGGTTGCCGTATTGGCAGCAGCACTTGTTTCCTTGTCGCTTGGTTCCGTTCGTGTGCCGCTCTCCCAAGTTCTGATGTCTCTGTCAGGCAACGGAGACGAAAAATTCGGCATGATCGTGATGCAGTTCCGACTGCCGCGGGTCATCGCGGCTATTCTGGTGGGTGCCGCGCTGGCCGTTGCGGGAGCGCTGCTGCAAGGGGTAATACGCAATCCGCTTGCCTCACCCGACGTGCTGGGTGTTACGGGCGGAGCTTCAGTCAGCGTTGTAGCGTTTATGACGCTGGCAACGGGTGTCGGCATTCATTGGATACCTTTTATTGCAGTGGCAGGAGCTATGGTCACTGCGGCTCTTAATTATGCTTTTGCTTGGCGCAAGGGAGTATCGCCCTACAGGCTAGTTATGATCGGCATTGGCATCTCGACGGCTGCAGGGGCTTTGACGACGCTTCTATTAATAAGCGGTCCCGCTTACTTGGCTGCTCAGGTGTTGAATTGGACGACCGGAAGCATCTACGGCACCAATTGGTCGTATATCAAGATGCTGTGGCCTTGGGCGGCATTGTTCCTCCCGTTGTCGCTCCTTTGCGCGAGGGAACTCAACGTTCAATCGCTTGGAGAGGAGACGGCTCTCGGCCTTGGCAGCAGGCTTCAGCTTAGCAGATTGCTTGCTTTGATTATCAGTGTTGCGTTGGCAGGAGCTGCAGTAGGCGTTGCTGGAGCGCTGTCCTTTATCGGCTTAATCGCTCCTCACATGGCGAGGGGACTGGTCGGCCATTCCTACCGCATACTGTTGCCGGCATCAGCCGCTACAGGGGCAATTGTCCTGCTGCTCGCGGATTTGGCGGGGAGAATGCTCTTCCAACCGCTTGACATACCTGCAGGCGTGTTCACGGCGGGGGTTGGCGCACCCTTTTTCATGTATTTGCTATTTCGTCGAAAACGCGTGAGCCGTTGAAGCGGGGAGAGACACCTATCTATTGAAATGCACGGACAAAAAAGTTTAAGAAATGGATTTGAAAAACTTTCTAAAGGAATCTACCTCCGTATATGGGGTAGGTTCCTTGTTTTTATTTTGATGACAAATGGGGCTTGTAAAAAACACTTACATCGTCAATAAAAATTTTGCTACTATAAAAAATAGACCGGTCGGTATAATTTCTAGGAACTAATTAAATTATTTTGAGAGGAAGAAAAAAAATGAATCAAGAAACAAGGTTGCCAAGAAACGGGAAGGAGGGAGCGCTGTATGGTGCAATTATTTGTACACTTACCGTTCTATTCATGACGTCTTTTAATATTATTACAGCTGCCCCGGAGTTCAACCAAGAGGTTGTGCTAACGATTCTTAAGACATTACCTATTATGTGGATTATTGTCATGATTATTGAACCGGTTTTTGTTGGTCGTATCGCAGAGAAATTAGTTAAGAAATTTACAGCACCAACAGATAGCTTTAATTCCAAAATTTTATTCCGAATTTTATTTACTGTACTTGGAATGTCATTCATTATGACGCTTATTGGTGATATTGTTGGAAATGGCTTTAGCTCTGAAATCTTTAGCAGCTTCTTAACGAATTGGCCAAGAAATTTCTTAATTGTTCTCATTGCGGAAACCTTAGTCATACAACCCATTGCACGATTTGCCATGGTAAAACTGCATGCTTCTCAGGACAGAAAAAATCAAACAGTGACGGTATAAACATACGTTAAATCATTACTTGTGTGATGAGGCTTCTTTGTTGTTTTATTATGCTGATTTTTATAGGCTATAATTAACAATAATGAATACGTAGGAGTGGGAGCATAATGGCCAAATCGATAGTGGACAAGCTAAATTTGCACAAGTACGAGAAAGTCGCTGTACTAGACGCACCGGGTGGAACGGATTATTTTGCGGAGATGACAGGTTATGATACTACGCTGAAGGAAAGTGCGTATGATCTCATATTTGCTTTTGTGCTCGATATGGAATCATTAAAGGAGCTGGTAGATCATGTGATTGAGCAGCATCATCTCCGTACAAATGGTTATCTCTTTGCGGCGTATCCGAAAAAGGGGAACAAAGTATACTCCACCTTTATTCATCGTGATGACTTATTAGCGGGTCTACATAGTGATGAGAATGGATATATCGGGACAAGCAATATTAAATTTGCACGTATGGTTGGATTGGATGATGTTTTTACTGTTGTTGGGCTAAAAGAGGACGCGGCAGGCAAGGATCAAACTTCAACCAAATCAAGTCAGCGTGTGGAGGATTATATTTCTTTGATACCAAGTGTAGAAAATGATTTGGAGGATACTCCGGCGCTGCTTGCCATGTACCAATCACTTACGCCAGGATATCGCAAGGACTGGGCACGCTATGTCTATAGTGCTAAACAAGAGGATACAAAAGCTAAGCGGCGTGAGGAAATGAAGATGATTCTTCAGGCGGGCTATAAGAGCCGCGAGCTATATCGGAAGGATCAAGACCAAGCCTAAGCATAACGAAGACCCCTCCAAAAGGGGTCATTTTTATGCTTTTTAGCCTATGTAGTTCGGAAATAATTCATATTTGCAGCGCATACAACATGGTATGATCGTTGGATAAGATATCCACATTGAATTTCTTATTTTGAGGAGAGATTACATTGAATCGTTCACTTAAAAGGTCCTCATCGTTTTCTATTCGCACAAAGCTATTTCTACTTTCTGCATTCATTCTAGTATGTTCTTATGCCATCATGGGCTATCAAGAAACCGTGAAGCTAGAGTCGGTTATTGAAGGAGAAGCTCTGGTCAAGGCGCAATCGGATTTGCAGACAGGCATGGCAATCATTGATCTGAAATACCCGGGACCATGGCATGCAGAAGCGGGAAAGCTGTACAAAGGCGACATGTTAATTAATGATAACTATGAGATTGTAGATAGCATCGGGAAGATGACAGGCGGAAATACGGCTACTATTTTCCTAGGGGATACACGGGTCACAACGAACGTGATAGCGGATGGGAAGCGTGCGGTAGGTACAAAGATATCAGATGCGGTTTCTACCAAGGTTCTGGAGAAAGGCGAAATTTACTTAGGGGTAGCTAATGTTGTAGGGCATACCTATCAGTCAGCGTATATGCCAATCAAGGATGCTGATGGAACGATTATCGGCATTTGGTATGTGGGTGCTCCCGATTCAGATGAGCGTGTACAACAAATTAAGCAGGATATTGCTATGCAAATCACTACGCAAGCACTCATTATGTTAGCGGTCGCACTCACCCTGTATCACTTGCTAACTCGACCAATTATTAATCGGATTCAAGCTTCAGCTCAGCTGCTAGAAATCATCGCGAGTGGCGATCTTACTCAAAATGAACTACAAGTAAAGAGCAACGATGAGACAGGCGTGCTCATAAAATCGGTGAATAAGATGTCGAAGGATATCCGTACAATTTTAACACAGGTTAAAGATACTTCTTTGCAAGTAGCAGCATCATCAGAAGAGCTGTCTGCAAGTACAGAACAGACTAGCAAAGCGACGGAACAAATAAGCTTATCCATTCAAGAAGTAGCGTCAGGTTCAGAAAAACAAATGACGAGCTTAACACAAGCTGAGGGTGTTGTATCGGAAACTTCGAGGGGAATGGATCAAGCGTCGCTTATTATTCAGAACATGTCCGATTATTCTGAAACCGCTAAGGAGAATGCGCGATTTGGAACGCAGACGGTATCTGAAACCATTGAGCAAATGCATCTAATCCAGCAGACGGTCGGAGAAACAGCGGTCGTTATTCAATCATTAAGTGAAAAATCACAGGAAATTGATCAGATCGTTGCTGTTATTACACAAATCGCTAATCAAACGCATCTTTTGGCACTAAATTCCGCTATTGAAGCTGCACGAGCAGGGGAGCATGGAACGGGATTTGCTGTTGTTGCCGCGGAGGTGAGGAAGTTAGCCGACCAATCTGGAAAATCTGCAGAGGAAATTAGTGAACTACTCGGACAAGTCCAAGCAGAATCCCATAAGGCTGTTCGCTTCATGAACCAAGGAACTATAGTTGTCGAACAAGGAATGCAGCAGGTTCAACAATCGGGAGTTGTATTCCATGATCTTGTAAGTACAATTGAGGAGATTTCATCACAATCCCATGAGGTATCGGCGTTTGTACAACAGGTTCATGCAAATTCAAATCATATGGTTAGTGTAATGGAACAAGTGGCTGTCATTTCACAGCAATCTTCTCATAATACCCAATGTGTAGCAGCCTCGGTAGAGGAACAAAATGCCTCAATGGAGGAAATATCAACCTCAGCGGCCTATTTGGGACAAATGGCAGAGGAACTGCAGCAGTTAATAGAGAAATTTAAAGTATAAGCTAGGCGGTATTGGATGAGATTTAATGCTGGGACAACTCTCCAGGAATAGAAAAGTAGACATCTCGGCTTTAAATTTCCAAATAGAGATGATACGATAAATCGTAGATTTGCAATAAGGGGATTTGCGGGAAGAGGTAGATACAATGAAGCAATGGTCAAGAGAAATAGAGATAAATGCGCCAATTGAACAGGTATGGTCGTATCTGGATGGCTCGTTAGAACAGATGCAGAAGATTATGCCTCAAGTGGTGGAGAATACACCAGTTCACATTACGAAAGATTTTGTCGGCAGTGTATACCGTCAAAAGTACAAACAAGGCAACCGAATCGAAGAGTATGATGTTCATACGCTGGAATATTCGAATAATCTAAACGATAAAAAAGTGAAAATTGGTTTCACGTTGGCAAATTACTTTGAGATCACAGCTTTGTATGAATTGCATCGCGTAAATGATCAGAAAACAAAGTTGAGATACACAGCAACTAATAAAGCACTGAAGTGGTTTATAAAGCTGTTTATGATATTTGCGAGCGAAAAGGTCGTTGTTAAGTTTTTGGAAAATGTAAAAAAAGTCGCAGAATCAGAGGTTTAATAAGTACATGTGTTGTCGGACGCAGCTCCTCATGGTGTAAGGTGAGGAGCTGCGTCAACGCCTCACTCACCTTACAATAGGATAAATCGCAATGCTGTTTAAGCTTGTGAATGCGTTCGAATGACGGTGAGTTTTTCCTGTATTGGTGTTCTAGGTCTAGCATCGGGAATGTTATCTGGATAACCGATTTGAAGTAAACCAATCAGCTTTTCACCTGGTTTAACCCCGATGTCCGTCCTGAACTCAGGTCTAAAGGTATACGGCTCTGTTAGCCATTTCACACCGATCTCTTGCTCCCATGCTGCTAGCTGGAAATTTTGGACGAAGGTGCCGGCTGCGAGCATATCCTCCTCTAACTCACGCTGGCGTTCATCCTCTTGAATGATGACAGCTAGATAAGCAGGGACCTGCATAAGCCTTACAGGGTCCTTCGGTTTTCTCGCGCTTGCGGTAATTGCATCAATTAGGTGTTGTTTACCTTCTTCTACAAACAAGATAAACCTCCAAGGCTCGCGCATTCCATGGTTAGGTGCCCAGCTTGCCGTATTTAACAATTCAAGCAATAGTTCTTGCGGAATCGGATCAGGCCTGAACTGCTTTATTGTTCTTCTTTCTTGAATAGCTTTGGCCACAGGCCAAATAGTTGTCTTCATGTCAAAAACCTCCTTCTTCGTCATACTAATGAGCCGGCGCGTAAGGCAAGCAAAGCGGCTGTCCGCTGCGTGGATCCAATATAACATCACTTTTAATGCCGAATACAGCCTGTAGCACCTCAGGAGTCATTACTTCCAAAGGACCGCCGCTTTTAACGACATTTCCAGCTTTGATAGCTACGATATGGTGTGCAAAGCGACTTGCGTGATTGAGGTCATGAACGACCATGACAATGGTCCTCTGTTCCTCTTCATTTAGCTTTTGCAGCAAATGAAGAACCTCTAGCTGGTGAGCCATATCGAGAAAGGTCGTTGGTTCGTCCAGAAACAGCACCGGCGTTTGCTGAGCCAGCGCCATAGCAATCCAAGCCCGCTGCCGCTGGCCGCCAGAAAGCATATCTACCGGCCGGTTAGAAAATTCCAGCATATTGGTGACTTCAATTGCCCATGAAATTTTCTCCTTATCCTCTACCGTCAATGACCCGAAACCCGACTGATGCGGAAATCGTCCATAAGAGACAAGCTCGGTTACGGTTAGGCCATCAGGAGCTGTCGGGTTTTGTGGGAGCACCGCAAGCTGTTTTGCTACTTCCTTCGTTTTTTGCTCGTGAATGGATTTACCATCTAGATATACAACGCCTATATTCGGTTTATGAAGGCGTGCCATTGTTTTTAATATGGTTGATTTACCAGAACCATTGGCTCCGACAAGTGCTGTGATTTTTCGCTCAGGGATATGTAAGTGAAGGTCTTCCACAATGATACGATCCTCATAGCCGATTGTTAGTGCCTCTGTTCGAATCATGCTATTCCTCCATTCCGTGCTGGGGACGGCACCTTCCTCTTTGCCCAACCCCGCCGAGCCGTTGCTAGTTTACTTGCTAAGATGCTCTTTAATAGCTTCCAGTCCTGCAATTTGCCCTAGGAAAAAGGTGTCGCCGACAAGTGTATCGACAGAGTATACTTGATTATTTTTGACTGCTTTTAAGTTTTTCCAGACGGGATTATCTGTCCATATGTGAATGAGTGCTTGCGGATCGTCCGCTTTCATTTCTCTACGGTTCTCTGCAATAAAGATATGGTCGGGTGAAAATTCGCTCAACGCTTCAATTCCGATTCGACCGCCGATTTTCCCTTCCTCCGGCAGACCTGCTACAGGCGTTAGGCCCACTTCTTCATAGAAGATCGGGAAATTGGTTGGGTGAACTACAGTGAAATCTTTACCGTTGGATACGAGAAACAGTACCTTTTCGTCCTTATGGTTAGCCGCGGCTGCTGTGGCTTCTTCCTTTAGCTTATTAAATGAAGTGATGACCTCTTCAGCTTTCTCTTCTTTCCCTACGAGCTCTGCAAATTTTCTAAGTCTTGTAGGAGCATCGACAGAGAAGTCGATAACCACGCTGTCCGCCATCTTATTGAACTCATCAAAACGATCCATTTTGTTTGTACTCGTGTTGCTCATAACAATAAGGTCGGGTTCTAATTCTAGTAGTGTTTCAAGATTTGTCTTGCCTCCAAGATCGGTAACCTCTTTACCTTCAGCATATTTGCTGAAGATGGGGGATTTGTCTTTTGTACCGAAGCCTTCAGAGACAATCGGTGCAATACCAAGGACAAGCAAATAGTCTGTTGCCATAATATCTACGCTGGCAATTCTGGTAGGTGCTTGATTTAATGTTAATTGACCCTTCACGTGCTCAATAGTACGCGGAAAAACAGATTTTTCAGTGTTCACCGCCTGGTTTTGTTCTGAGGCATTGTTTTTATTCGAATTAGAGCTATTTTCTCCATTACCGCCACAAGCTGTAAGAGCAATCGAAGCGGTTAATAGCAACACAACAATCGCCTTTTGTTGGTGTTTTATCATTTATAATCTCTCCCTTATTAAATGTAGGCTTAAGCTTTGATACGCATAAGCAAATAGATGAAGTACGGCCCTCCGAGTAGTGAGATGATAACACCCGCAGGAATTTCGGTATATTCCATAAAACTACGCCCAATGGTATCGCCTGTCAGTACAAGCAGTCCTCCGACAGCTGCCGTAATGGGCAGCATATATTGATGCTGTGGACCAACTAATCGGCGCGCAATATGGGGACCGAGAAGCCCAACGAAACCAATGCCGCCGCCAATAGCCACACTTGCCGCGGCTAGGCCGACTGCAGCTGCGAGCAGCAAAACGCGTTCTCTATGAATCGGCACACCCAAGCTTTCCGCTATTTGTTCATTCATGCTGAGCATGTTTAATATTTTGGACTTCCAATATACAAAAGGCAGCAAGATAACAATCCAAGGAAGCAGGGCAATAACAAACTTCCAGTTAGATCCCCATAATGAACCCATTTGCCACGTTACAACAAACTCAAAGTTCCGCGGGCTAAGCTGAAGCGTCAAAATGATGCTAACCGCGCTTAAACCTGCTCCAACCGCGATACCCGTAAGCAGCAAACGCGTTGGTGAAATACCATGCCCTTTTTTATAAGAAAGAATATAAATAAGAACAGCGGTCGCACCTGCTCCAACAAGAGCAAGAAATGGCATCATGAAGGGGGGAGCCAAGCTGTTGCTAGGATAAAAGGAGATAAATAGCAGTACAGCGAGTCCCGCACCAGAGCTTATTCCGAGTATGCCGGGATCAGACAGACCATTACGCGAGATACCTTGCAGCACTGCTCCCGAGAAGGCTAGTCCCATACCCATCAAAACAGCAATAATCATGCGGGGAAGACGAAGATCAAATAGAACGATATTTTGTTTTTTGGAGCCATTCCCCAGTAACGTTTGAAGTACTTCGAGCGGAGGAATGCTATAGCGGCCAACATTCAAGCTAATGATAAAGCCGATAATAAGCAAAACGAAAAAGAGAATAATCAGCTTGATACTACGATTTCTACGGAGTGGACTGAACAGTACGTTGCTCATTACAGCTCCCTCCTTTCCTTGCGTGCCAAGTACAGAAAGAATGGAACACCGATGACGGCAATAACCGCACCTAGTGGCGTTTCATAAGGAGCCGCTATCATCTTAGCAGCAATATCAGCAAAGATGACGAGAACGGCTCCAACCACAGCGGAGCAAGGAATGATCCAGCGATAGTCAACACCGACTAGAAACCGGACTAAATGAGGTACCATTAGGCCGATAAATGCAACGCCGCCTACAGTGGCGACGGATGCTCCTGCAAGCACCATAATGACAACGGTTCCTAATCCTTTCACCAGCTTGGTCCGTTGTCCCAGTCCAGCTGCAATATCTTCGCCCAGACTGAGTACGGTAATAGATCGGGATAAGAGCATTGCCACAATGAGTCCGCCAATAATCCACGGCATCATGACGGATACTTGAAACCAGTCGGCTGTCGATATTCCGCCAGCTGACCAAAAGGCCAGGTCATAATTAATTTGAAACAGAAGTGAGATGGCTTGACTAAGGCCAGTAATGAGAGAACCGACTACGACCCCGGATAGTACCAGCTTTAGCGGTGTCATGCCGCCTTTTGACATGTAAGCAATGCCGTATACGAGAAGGGCGCCGAGACCTGCCCCAATAAATGAAAATAAAATAATGTATTCGAACGGTAAAGCTGGAAGGAAGGCAAAGACGAGAACAAGCGCGAATCCAGCTCCTGAATTAATACCAAGCAGCCCTGTGTCAGCAATCGGATTGCGAGTCATACCTTGTATAATCGCTCCGGCAACAGCAAATGCTGCACCAACAAAAGCACCAGCTAAAGCGCGCGGAAGGCGCAGCTCGCGAATGATTGTATGTTGATCGTTGTTTATATCGTAATGAGTGAGAGCCTGCCAGATGGTCTCGTAAGATATGTTGGCAACGCCGGTTAAGATGGAAGAGGAGATGCCGAACAAAATAGAGACCAGACCAACTACAATAATAATTGTTGCCATCCATGGACGGGTTCGGATAGGCGGTTTATCAAGCTTGCTCGCTGCGTGCGCCATTGTCGTCATTTTCCTCCGCAGTAACCGCCGAGCGGATCACGGTCCATTTTTGCAGTACAGATGTAATCTGAGGGGCAACTGGCACGACCTCTGGGTAACCAATCTGAAGCAGTCCAACAAGCTTTTCTTCAGGCAAAATGCCACATGATTCGAGAAATTGTTGTCGATAAGAATACGGCTTCATCACCCAGGTAACGCCAAGGCCGCGTTCCCAAGCTGCCAGTCGAAAATTTTGTATAAGTGTACAGGCTGTAGCATAGTCCTGATCTGAATCTAACGGTGTATTACCTTGGTTGATTATAACCATAAGATAGGCGGGAACGTTCATTAGTTTATCGGGATCACGTTTCTTAACCCCATTACGAATAATAGCGTCGGTTACAATTTTCTTCCCCTCTCCCACAAACAAGAGAAAGCGCCAAGGTTCTTTGCGTCCCGGGCTAGGTCCCGAAGCGGCTATATTAAGAAGCTCACCAATAAGTTCCTCGGAGACCGAGGCTGTTTTAAACTGTCTGATTTTTCTACATTCCCGAATGGTTTCGGCTGTTTGAGAAGCGGATGCAGTCATTTCAATTCCCCTTTAATCACTCGTTGATATTGATAGTGATAATTATTATCAGATAAAAGCATACAAAATCAACTCGTGATAAGGAATAGCAAAACCTGATTAATTAGATGTACATTCCTCTCAAGCCGTTACTCAGGTGAAAAATAGAGAAGGGCCTCCTCCATAGATCTCTCATGGCCAAGCGCCGAGTAATGTAACCATGGGTATAATCGTGCATGATGAACTTGTCCTGAAATCAGCATAGGCGTCCCTATGCCGATTGTATGGTCTCCTAGGAGCAAGATGTGATCTGCCTTGAATTGGTTTAATTCCGTCAAGCTCCCGATATCGGAAAAAGCGAATTGGTCGGTGCCTGTTGGTGCGTTTAACTTCAAATCATCATACAAAAAACGTCCGATCTTACGGCGATTTGCTCCGCATACTCGAATATTTGTATCGTGCACCAATGCCGCTAGCACGGTTTGTTCTCCAAGCTTACGATGAATGCGTTCACGAACAGCAGCTGCCTTTTGTTCGTAGTAATAAAGCCAATATTCTGCAACCTCGCTGACCCCCAGGATGTTCGCCAGCTCGCGTAAATGGTCACGCCACGAGAGAGGCTTGTACTTTATGATATAGGTTGGAGCAATTTCGATTAGTTGATCATACAACGGCACTGCACTGTCGGTACCGATAATCAATTCAGGTTTTTCTCTGCGCAGCCATAGTAATTCCATACCGGATGTATCGTGCTCTCTATAGGCTTTCTTCTGATCCGCTCGGTTCCAGAAAGGAATCAACTGATCTCTCGGCACCCCGAGTGCCAAAAGATCATCAAAAAGTGGTGGACTTAAAACAGCTATTTTTCGATGCAGCAATTGGCGATAACGATAAGGGGGAATACCAATCACCTTCTTAAAAATACGGCTGAAATAGTACACGTCTGGATAACCAACAGCATTCCCGACTTCACGAATGGGAGCATCTCCTTCGACAAGAAGCTGACGTGCTTTTTCCATTCGAATTCTAGTGATGTATTGCAACGGGCTTAATGAAGTGGATTCTTTGAAACGCTTGAAAAAAACGGTCGGTGTTACTCCCGAGTGACGAGCCATGTCTTCAACTTGAAAATCCTCTTCGTAATGCAGATCCATATGCTTCACAATGTTATCCAACCTTGATTCGAGGTCTGTTTCCTCTATGAGCATCCCTGTTCGGATAGATTCCCATAGCTCCAGCCAAGCAATCTGAAGTGGAACGGTAAATCCAGAACGCTCATTCCATAATCGATACAATTGTTCAAACCTATGTCGAATGACAAGTGTAGGTTGAACCCGCACCATGCCGCTAATGGGTGGTGAGGTGTCGCCGATGTTCCAACTGCCGTGAGATCTGGAAACACTGGCCGAGCCAAAACGTATGTAGTACCCTGATACAGGTTCTGTAACAGGGATCACTGAAAAGGGTTCCGATCCTGAGGGGAGCACACATATTTCGCCATTGCTCAATACTCCATTAAAAAATGAGGATTTTACTTGGACCTTGCCTTCGAGGATATATATGAAGTGATGGTCTTGTCTATTTATTGAATTCCATTCTTCGGGAAGCGACAGAAGCCGCATCTCCTCTATAACCGAAATGTTTAACAAATCGTGAATTTGATGCATAAGCTTTATCTACTCCTTTTGCTTATTTGAAAATGAATATCATTATTAGTCGATTGTAGTATAGTGATTATTTGTGCGCAACCACATAGGCTGATCACAATTAATTGAACTTCATAGTAAGTTTTTGAAATGGTTATACTGTGATGAGTCAGTGGAATAGCTTCGATTAGTAAGAATGTTTAATTCATGTACTTATGGAGATAGGGCTGCCAAATGGCAGCCTTTTTCTTTATGTTTTAAATTCAAGTGAAATAAGGAATATGTTTACATGTGTCTCTGACGATAAAGCTGATTATCGAGTGGGTGGATGCACAATATCGGTCTGAGGTGCTTGGTGAGACGATTTAAATCGACGTTTTTAATTTACATAGATCTAAAGTTTCATTTTTTAAATATTTTGTGGATATATATCGGACTAGGTAGAAGGATTCATACATTTAGTGGAGAATTATAACAAGTGTTCAATATATGACCAAAATACCCAGAGGAGTGAATCAACATTTTTACACTAGGAAATAAACGCATGGTTTTATACGGGTTGCTCGCTTTAGTATTATTGCTGACCCAATTTCTCTCCCCGTTAAACAATAACTTTGTATCCGCCTCCCCACAGGAGTCCGCACAAACGCCTATCACTTTATCATTACCAGGCAAAGAAATAACAGAGTGGCAACTTGACGAATCAACAGGCTATATTTATGCAATTTCCCGAATGGCCAACCAATTATTATTTATTCGTTACAGTGATATGACCGTGCAAAAAACAATTAATATTGGCTCAATTCCGACTGGTCTAGTTGTTGATGGTGGTAAAATCTATGTTGGATTAGAAGGAGCTTATCAAATTAAAGTCGTAGACATTGCTTCTGGAGATATTGTACAGACAATAGCGACAGGTGTTAGTGTAAGCCAGCTGACGAAAGATGACCATTATATTTACTTCAACTCGTCAAACTCAAAACAATCAATTTATAAATATAATTTATCAGCTGGAGAGGTTAGCGCACTTCCGCTACCTACAGGAATATCTATCTATTACATTAAAGATTTGGATGTTAATAAGGAGAAGAATCTACTCTATTTAGCGGGCAACGTCTTTATAGCTGTAGATTTAACAGATACGACACAACTCAAATCTGAGATGGATCTGGGTGGCTATAACTTCAGGGCACCTATTATTGCTCAGGGTGACGATGTATTTTATGCATCTCATCGGTTTAACGCTGTAGATCTAACTGAGGTCCGAGGAATGTATACTAAATTTACAGAATATCATTATGATACGGTTCTACAGGTTCGAGACAACTTGGTTATTACCGATAGGAATATTTACGATAAAGAAAACTATCGAGTTTTAGCTAGTTTGCCACGGGAGTCCAGCTTGGCATTAATGGATTCGAATCAAAATGTATACACGGTTTCGAGCCAAACGATTTACAAGACGAAGGTGATTCTGCCAGCGCTCTCGTACGATGGTCATTCTTTAATGAATAATCGAGTAGAACTGCGCGTTCCGATTACAGACTGGGTATCGAACAGCGATAATATTTTTGCAATATCGACAGATAATACCATGCTCCAAATAAATAAAGAAACGATGACAGTTGATAAAGAAATTAATATTGGCTCAAAGCCGGTTGATATTAATATGGCTGATAACCAGCTGTATGTCGCAAATAATGGTTCATCATCAGTTGGGATTATTAATTCTGTTGACGTTACCGATTCGGCATCAGCACAGTTGTCTTCAAGAAAGCCAAAGATGGTTGCTGCATACGAGGATCAAATCTTTTTCATTTCTTCGGATTTTTCCAGAAGTAATAATACTTTAAATGTATATTCATCCGTAACTGATTCTGTATATGAAATTAAAAATGGATATTTCGGCATTAATGCTCAGATTATTAAAGTTGCACCAGAGGAGGGTGTGCTTTATGCTACTGACGGAAATAATCTGTACGGTATTGAACTGCAATATCCATATAAGATTCAGACTTTAGTCGATAATTTTCAATACAGTACAAGGACTCTTTTGGTGGATGGCCCTAATATATATGCAGGAACCAAAAAATATAGCAAAGATATACCCGCTCAGCTGCTTGCGACTTTCCCTGACCAGGTCATCTTCGCTAAGGATTCATATGCCTTTACTACAAGAGCTGTCTACGACAGTACATCTGCTGTAAAATTATTTGATTTGCCATTCACGACCAGTCTTGTTGATATGGATGAGTCTGGTGCAATTTATATAAGCAGGGTAACAGACCCTTATTATATGGATGACTCCGGTACAAAAATGATTTATAAGTTTGACTCATTAGATCAACTGAAGTCGTATATGGATAATTTCACACCGGGAGAAGCTGTCTTCCTAGATTATGATTATCAAGCAGGATTGGTATCGGGATTAGTTGTATTTGAACCTGCGAATTACGATTATGATGTGGATTCATACGAAATTTATTATATGGATGATCAGCTTAATATTGGATCATCTATGGGTACAGTAACTAAAGAAGATATGCTTGATGGGAAGTATTATTATGAGGTTTATGGTACTTATCCGCAGTCTAATCAAAAATATATAGCTATATTTGGTAAAATAAGACTTAACGAAAATTCGACTAGAATTTCTACCGGCTATAGTCTGGCTCGACTATGGGATACGCCGACGTATTTGGCAAATGATGTTTCGTTTACGGATTCAGACCCGAGTCCTAACAAAATCGGTGGAGTGTTTCAATGGAGTTCTGCGGACAAGGAAAATTCAGGTGATACCTATGAAGTTTATTTTGCAGGAATGGATGGTTTAATAGGTGATAGACTTGCCTCAGTGAATACAAAGCAAGCTACCTATAAAATCAATATAGCCTCGGGCACCTCTATTCCAGATGAAGCCTTGGCACTTGCTGTCATTTACAAGGATTCCCGAGGAGATCTTGGTCCATTATATCCAGTTGCTCCTATTTTGGACAGAATGACTCGTACGCCAGTCGAAGCAGATATAAAGATTAATAACAGTCCAGGTACAAGCAATGATTCGATTACTGTAAGTAATTTGAAGCCAAAAGAAACGGTTCGTATTTATTCTGATGAAGATGATTTACTGCATACTGCTGAGCTGCCTGATGGCAAGACAGAGTTAACTATTCTCACGAAACACCTGAATGCGAATGGCGGTTACATTTATCTATCTCTGCAGGATGAAGTAAAAGCTGAAAGTTTGGCTATATCGAAAGAATATTTAAAAGAAAACAACAGCGGCGGTGGCAACACTGGTGGTGGCAACACTGGTGGTGGAGGTACTGGCGGCGGCGGAGGCAACATAGGTGGCGGTGGTGGTGGCATACCAGGTGGTGGTGTCATAGGCGGTGGACCGGTCACTATTCCGCAGGGCGTTGCCGTTACTGTCTCGCCTGTAACGAACATCGAAGGCCGAACTACCGTAGTTGCTCAGGTAGGGGCTCTATCTGAGTATCTAGCGAAAAATAAAAGTGTTGAAGTTATTCCAATCGAGGTTAAATCGGATGACACATATACGGCTGTCGAGATTCAATTAAATGGAAAAGAACTGCTGAAAGTGGCAAGTGAACTAACCAATAAAACTTTTGAGTTTAAGAGCAAATTTGGAGCAATCCGAATGGGAGCAGAAGAAATTATTTCCTCCATAACAGATCAATCTATACTTAAAGTAAAAATCTCTTATATCTCTGATGAGCAGAAAAAGAATATTGAGAAAAGTACGAAAGAGCTTGGTATAACCAATATCGGGACGCCGGTTGAATTTGAGGTCGTAACGGTTATTGGCGAGAAAGTAACGGTTGTACAATCGGAGAATGCATATTGGGCTCACATCATTGAACTTGATCAATTACCCGCGAATATTGATATGGGAAGTATAGCGGGTGCTATGTTTGATCAAGCTTCGGGCACTGTGATTCCTGTGCCTTCGACATTTAAGAGTGAAAACGGAAAAATAATCGGCACCCTATGGAGAAAAGGGAATTCCTCTTACATGATTTTGCAAAAGGATGCTAAATTCACTGACTTGCCAGGAAATGTGGAAGCCAAACAAAGCATCGAAAAGTTAGCAAAGAGGTTTATTATTAATGGGTATGGAGATGGCACTTTCAGACCAGAAAAGGCTGTGACCAGAGCTGAGTTCGCTGCGCTGCTCGTTAGGGCCCTGGGTATTACTCCTCAGAATGGATCAGAATCTATATTTACGGATGTAAAATCGGAGAATTGGTTCTATAACATTGCCTCTGCTGCATCTAAAGCTAATCTGATTCGGGGATATGAGGACAGCTCATTCCAGCCACAGAAAACAATAACCCATTCGGAAATGATAACCATGTTAGGAAATGCCCTGAAATATATCCAAGAAGAAAATGTGATGAGTGAGGACAAAAAGAAAAAGGCTATTGATGCTCTGCAATTGAAAACAGTTGTGCCGGTTTGGATGGAGCAGTCATTGGCTGCGATCGCCGAAATAGGTGTCGTTCGCTCGAGCGATCAAGCCCTTCAGTCCTTGGACAGCAGCGCCACACGTCAGGAAACGGCTCTTTATCTATACCGTTTGTTAAAAGCAGTATCCTTTATCGACTAATGATTTGAGGTGTTTGGATAAGGCTAAGTGAAAGAGCCCTGTTCCAATGGGGCAGGCTCTTTCATTTTATACCTGTGATGAGCCTTTGCATAAGAGACAAGAGGTTAAGTGCCTTCATTTATAGTAAACTGGCAACAAAATTTGGCGGGCTTGAAGTAACGGTTATAGAAAAGGATAACAGTATAGCATAACAATGATGAAGACCGACCTCCGTTCCTTTAGGAAATCTAGGGTCGGTTTTTTAATGCTTTGGTGTGAATAGTTATTGTTCATTCATGAATAAAATTTGCTTTGGTGATGTACATAAATGTTTTCGTAAAAAAAATGAAGAAAAACCCTTGTGTAAGCGATTGCAGCTGGGAAGTGTTCGTTAATAAGGGGCAAAATGAGTTGATTTATTAAAGAAGAAAGATGTACAATAGTTGGGTGATTAATAAAGAGGTACAAGGTATTTAGAATGTTAATGGTTCTGACTATTACTTAGCGATAATCCTAACAATAGGATCAGACATTTACATGATATAAAAAATTGTTAGTTAAACTCTAAGGAGGATTTTAATATGGCATTAGTATCAATGAAAGAAATGTTGAACAAAGCGCTTAAAGAAGGATATGCTGTAGGTCAATACAACATCAACAACTTGGAGTGGACGCAAGCTATTCTAGGCGCTGCTCAAGAAGAGCAATCCCCAGTTATCCTTGGCGTTTCCGAAGGTGCTGCACGTTACATGGGAGGCTTCACAGTTGTAACTGCAATCGTGAAATCACTTATTGAAGAAATGAAAATTACTGTTCCTGTTGCGATCCACTTGGATCACGGTTCAAGCTTCGAGAAATGTAAAGCTGCGATCGATGCTGGATTCACATCCGTTATGATCGATGCTTCACACTCACCATTCGAAGAAAACGTAAAAACAACTCAAGAGGTTGTTGCATACGCTCATGAGCGCGGCGTTTCGGTTGAGGCTGAGCTAGGTACAGTTGGCGGACAAGAAGACGACGTTATTGCTGAAGGCGTAATTTATGCAGATCCTAAGGAATGCTTCGAGCTTGTTCAACGTACAGGAATTGACTGTCTTGCTCCTGCACTAGGCTCCGTTCACGGTCCTTACAAAGGCGAACCAAACCTAGGCTTCAAAGAAATGGAAGAAATTTGCCAAACAATTAAAATTCCATTGGTATTGCATGGCGGTACAGGTATCCCTACTAACGACATCAAAAAATCCATTTCGCTTGGAACAGCTAAAATTAACGTGAACACTGAGAATCAAATTACGTTCACGAAAATCGTTCGCGAAGTTTTGAGTGCAGATTCCGAAGCTTTCGACCCACGTAAATTCCTTACTCCAGGTCGCGAAGGAATTAAACAAACGGTTAAGGGTAAAATGCGTGAGTTCGGTTCTTCGAACAAAGCGTAAGGTTTTCTAAACCATATACAAAAAGAGTTATCTTTCAATCACCATTGGTGGGAGAAGGATAGCTCTTTTTTTTCAATATGAGTTGTTATGAGGTATTAATAAAAAGGATTCTAATCAAAAGCGATGAATATAATGTAAAAAAACGAGCAAGCGAAGAACGGAGAATGGCCTATTCTACTCCCTCAATATGAGCAATATAAACGGATTTTCGCGGAGGTGGCAAAGCCCTTTGCATATGTAAATCTTGATTTATTGGATGCGAATAGTAGAGCCATTGCAGCTGCGGCGGGTGACAAAAAGATACGTGTCGCAAGCAAATCCATACGGTCTGTAGACGTTCTTCGCCGGATCATCCATTCGGATGAAGTATATCAAGGCGTCATGTGTTATACGGCGAGAGAGGCAGCATTTTTACTTAAGCGTGGCTTTGATGATTTGCTTCTGGGGTATCCCGTTTGGGATAAGAATGAGATTTCAATTCTCTTACATGCTGCGGCTAGCGGCCGAATCATCGTATTTATGGTGGATTCTATTCAGCATGTGGAGCATATTGAGCAGCTTGCAGCTGCCATTGGTGTACAGGCATTGCTCTGTCTTGATATCGATATGTCCGCGAATTATCCCGGACTGCATTTTGGCATATGGAGATCACCGGTGACATCATGGCCGCAGGCAAAGCCGATTGTTGAACGGATTATGCGTTCGAAATGGGTGAAGCTGGATGGTGTAATGGGCTATGAGGCACAAATTGCGGGGGTGGTAGACGATGTTTCGGGGCAGTTAATAAAAAATAAAATCGTCCGTCAGTTGAAGCGGAGATCGATTCGAGAAGTAGCCATGAGGCGTGAGGAAGTGCTGCAAGGCATATCCGCTTTAGGAGGACAATTGCGCTTTGTAAACGCCGGGGGTACAGGAAGTATGGGCAGCTCTAAATTGGAACCGGGTGTGACGGAGATAACAGTAGGTTCCGGCTTTTATTCGCCAACACTGTTCGATCATTATGAGGGATTTCGGTATTTACCTGCTGCTGGCTATGCGGTGGAAGTAGTCCGGAAACCTAAAGCAGATATGGTTACCTGCTTGGGCGGGGGTTACACGGCCTCGGGAGCTGCTGGCACGGATAAAATGCCGCAACCGTATTTGCCTGAGGGTCTGAAGCTGCTCTCATTAGAAGGCGCAGGAGAGGTGCAGACGCCGCTTCGTTGTCCGAGCAGTATTACGCTCGAGCTGGGGGACCCGGTATTTTTCCGCCATGCGAAGGCAGGGGAATTATGTGAGCGGTTTGCCAAGTTGTACGCGATATCTGGAGAAGTCATTGTTGACGAGTACTTAACCTACCGCGGAGAAGGGGAATGCTTCCTATGATCGTGAACCGGAAAAGCTGGAGTAATTGGTCGGGATCCGTCACTGCAACTCCTGAGCTCATCAGATACCCCAAATCGATAAATGAGGTAGTAGAAATTGTTCGCAACGAGTGTATCGTTGGCGGACGGTATTTGCGTGTAGTAGGGTCAGCTCACTCCTTTACGGCAGTTGCTGCCTCAGATCAGGTACTCGTGTCGTTGGACGGTTTACAAGGAATTGTTAGTGTGGATGCCGCCGACAAGACGGCTGTTGTTTGGGCAGGAACGAAGCTAAAGCGGTTAGGTGAGCTGCTGCATGAGGAGGGACTTGCTCAAGAGAATCTCGGAGATATTGATGTCCAGTCGATTGCTGGTGCGATTAGTACGGGAACCCACGGATCTGGTGTGCGTCTAGGAAGTATAGCTACACAGGTTATTGGAATAACGGTTGTAAATGGCTTGGGAGAGGTGATGGAATGTACGCTGCAATCACATCCTGAGTTGTTTAAAGCGTTACAGGTTTCACTTGGCACGCTCGGTATTATTGTTCAGGTAAAGCTCCGTTTAAGAAACGCGTATGTACTCTCCTACGAGAGTAAACGTATGGGTTTAACGGATTGTTTGAAGCAATTGCCGGCACTGATAGAGAATAATCGACATTTTGAGTTTTTTTGGTTTCCTTATGCGGAGACTTGTCAGGTAAAGCTGATGAATGAAGCGGAGAATCCGATCTCGAGGAATAAAGTGCTTGAATATGTGAATGAGAAGTTGGTTGAAAACATGTTATTTGGCTTATTGTCGGAGTTTTGCAAAATAGTTCCCGCAGCGAGCGCTGCCATTAGCCGGATCAGCGCATCGAGTGTGCCTGTTATGACGAAAGCTAATTACAGCCATCGCATATTTGCGACGGAAAGAACAGTTCGTTTTCATGAAATGGAGTATAGCTTACCGAAAGAGGCAATGACGTCTGTCATCCGTGAAATGCGAGAAGCAATGGAGCGTGAGAAGTTCCATGTTCATTTCCCGATTGAGTGTCGCTATGTCGCTGCTGATAATATTTGGCTGAGTCCTGCCTATGGACGTGATTGTGCTTATATCGCAGTCCATATGTACAAAGGCATGCCTTATAAACGTTATTTTGAAGTAATGGAGCAAATCTTTCTTCGTTATGACGGAAGACCCCATTGGGGCAAAATGCATACACTTAAAGCTATTAATTTAATGAAGCGTTACCCGATGTGGCACAGGTTCGCAGAAATAAGAAAGCAGATGGACCCTAAAGATTTATTTATTAGTCCGTATTTGCGGGAACTATTTATTCGGTAAATTATGGTTGCTGAAATCATGGATAATGACGGGGTATTTGTCTTAATTTCACAAAGTATTGACTGATTCCTATAAAGATTAAGAAGGGAGCGAAGCTTATACTAACAGTTAAACGTTAATTAGGCGGTGAAAGAGGTTATGTCAGAAATTGATAATGAACTTCAAGTCGTTTTTATTAAGGAAGTTATGCAAACGCCCTGGATCGTTGAAGAGGACGGACAGCTCTATTCCGAAACGAAACTTTTCATCCAATGTTTAGAACCAATCGAGGTATGGTGCAAGGTTTGTGCTGCGGATAAACCAGTCCAGCTGGAATCGCTAGGTTTAATGCAGATAGGAATGAACGAAATCACGGTGTCCGTTCCTGAATTGGAACAGGAGTATGAAGACGTGGCATTTTATATATATGATCATTCATCCGGAACAGGAGAACCGATTGCTCATAAAGTCGAGATGCATAAGAAGCTTCGGCACTGGAAAATCTATATCGCTCACGATATGCACATGGATATTGGATATACCGATCATCAAGAAGATTTAAGGAATAAGATTTTTCCGTCTTTTTTGGACGATGCACTAAGTTATATCGAAGAAACAAAGTCATGGGATACGGACAGCAAATTCAGGTACCCGATGGAAGCCTCCTATTTGTTATATGGATCTGCTTGGCATGTAAGAGACGCAGATTGGGTGGAGCGTGTCAAAAGTGCTTTGGCTGAGGGAACGTTAACGTATCCGTCCAACTATGCACATTTTGTCATGGAGGCAATGGGTACGGAACAAACGGCTCGAGCGAACTATATTTCAGAACGACATTTGAAGGATAAGCTGGGTCATGAATCGAGTAAGGTGATGATAAAAACAGATGATCCCGGTATTTCTTGGGGTTCGCTTGATGCGCTTGCGGATGCTGGTGTGAAATATATGATGCTTCGCTTTAATGATCCGGACTGGGAAACGTGGTTTGGGACGACAAATTTGGCCTACCCGAAGTTGTTTTATATGAAAGGTAAAAATCCAGACAATAAGCTGCTTGTTTATGATGGACCCCGCTATGCGCTGGAGGAGTACGGTTTCGGTTTTAAAGAGTCGAACGACAGTCATAGGGTATTTGAAAATATTTCAGGAAAAATGCTGGAGCTGCAGACAGAGGATTACCCTTATGATGCCGTCATTCAGCAGTTTACGACCCCATGGGATAATAACGGGATTACGCCCGAGATTAAAGACAACATAAGAGCGCTTAACGAGAAGCGGGATGCCAAAGGTAGAAAATACGTCTATCCGAAGGTCATTTCGTCCACGACCAATGATTTTTTTGAATACATCGAGAAAGAATATAGCGCGCTCATTCCTGCATATCAGGGAACCATCGAAAGCTGGTGGGCATTCGGCCCGAGCTCCGCAGCGTATGAAGTTGGGATCAATAAGAAGAACCATGATAAACTGCCTCAAGCGGAATATTTTGCGACATTGGCAAATGTATTCGCACCTCACGTGAAATACCCCTATGAAGATTTACTGACAGCGTACGAGCATATGCTCTTATTTGATGAACATACATGGTCCCCAAATCCTCAGCTGGAGGATAACCAACAGTGGAATTGGAAAAGAAACTTAGCGATTTCAAGTGCTATGCTGACTGACAAACTATTGAGTCAATCTTTGGAGCATTTAAACAGGCTCATACCCGCGCAGGAAAATACAATTGTTGTACATAACACATTGTCATGGAGCAGAAGTGACGTCGTTTCAGTTGCTTGCAGCAGTCTGCCTGCGTATTTCAATATGATAGACACAACTACAGGTCAGGCTATTAGATACCAAATAAATGATGACGGCGAATTAATGTTTGCAGCGGATCAAGTGCCGGCATTTGGTTATAAATGCTTTAGGGTAGAAGCTTGTGCGTATGAACCAAAGTTTGAAACTTCCCTAATCGCAACAGATCGTACGTTGGAAAATCGTTATTTTAAAGTGACGTTTGGCGGTACCGGGGCTGTTATCAGTATTATTGACAAGCAGCATGGGAATATCGAAATGGTGGATGATCAAAGTCCTTACGCGCTCAACGAATTTGTATATCACACGACTAATCGATGCAGTGCAGAAATACGAACCACCCAAACGGTGGATATGGCAAGCCTATCTTCGTCCAAAGGAAACCTTATGGCTATTATGACCTCCGAAAGCTTCGGAGCGGGTGTAAAATCGATGAAACGAAAAGTGGTTTTGTATGAGGACATTGCAAGAATAGATATTTTTAATGAGGTAGATAAGAAGGAAGCGCCTTTATTCTATGCGCAGGACGAAGAAGGTTTCTTTATCTTTCCTTTTAAAATGTCAGAGTTCGAAATTCGTCATGAAATGCCTACAGGTGATTTTAGGCCGCATGGCAATGTAGATGCGAACAATGCGGAGCAAGAGCAGTTCTATAAATCATGTACCGATCATTATTCAGTCAATCGCTGGATCGATGTATCGAATAAGAAAGACTACGGCATTACGTTGTCACCGATTAATTCGCCGTTGGTTCAATATGGGAAACGAACATCCTATCAGAAAGATCCTACATACAGCGCCGCATCGCCTTGGATATTTAGTTACGCATTTAATAATAAGTGGTTCACAAATTTTCCGAAAACGCAGCCTGGTCCGGTAACCCTTCAATATTCAATCGTTTCGGGTCAAGGTCGCAACTGGAAAGAAAGACGAGTGGACCAATTCGGATGGGAAGCTGCGAATACACTAAGGACTGGTGTTATTGAGCAATCACAGGAAGGGCATGGGCTGCATACTGAAGAGGCCAGCTTCTTGAAGTTGAACAGCGACCATGTAGTGATGACTGCCGCCAAGATTGCCGAGGCCAACGGAGAAGGCATTATTTTAAGATTTAATGAAACGAAGGGTGAGGATGCTGTTTTTGAGGTGGATCTTACAACTTTCGCTCCTTCTCGTGTTATGGAAACGAACATTGTGGAGGAAGATGGCGCGGAGCTTGAACTTATAAACAATGTCGTAAAAGTAGAAATCAAAGCTCATGGGTGGAAGACGCTGCGTGTACTAGGAAAGATGGCTGCGCCTCAGGTTAAAGGAATCTCCGCTTTGATGAGTAAGGTTGGAACGCTCATCGAATGGGATGAGTTAGCAGAGGAGGGGCTTGCTTATTATGAGATATTTAGGGATAAAAATGAACACTTTCAACCGGGACAAGGGAATTACTTAGCTTCAGTCAGTAAAAATAGGTTTTATGATAAACAAGTGAAACAGGGGCTCAACAACATCTACTATTACCGAGTACGGGCGGTAAAGGCTGGGTGCAAAGGAGAGCCGTCCAGCACTGTGCAAGCTATATACCGCGAGGATAAAAATACAACGCCGCTCTTTGCGCCAAGCCTATGTACCGCAAGAGTATTAAGCAGCGGCAGGGTTTCTGTGGAGTGGGAAGCGAACCTAGACAATGCGAAGCTTGCAGGCTACAAAGTATACCGCAACGGCTATGAAATTATAGATTTGCCGGCAATTCATAACAGCCATTTGGATTTGTATGTCGTGGGCGGTCAGGAAATCAACTATTATGTCAAAGCGTATGATATCAACGGTAAGCTATCTCCTGCGAGTCAGTCGGTACAAGTTCGGACGCCAGAGGGGCCCGGATTCACCTATGATATTTCTGAAAAAGCAACCATTAGTGCATCTTCCTATACAGGGGAATGGAATAGCCCTGGTAAAGTAGTGGATGGCTGGATCGGATTAGTAGGCTATGGAGAGTGGGCATCACAAGGTGAGACTGAGCCATGGATTTCGTTTCATTGGGATGGAGACGTGACGATCGATACGATTATTATTGCTGATCGTCCGGATCGAGATGTAAGTGCCAACAAAGGAAGATTGGTATTCAGTGATGGAAGCGTGCTAGATGTTCCGCACATACCTGAGGATGGTTCATCCATCGTTCTGACTTTCAGTCCTAAGACAGTAAGGAACGTGAAATTAGAAATTACGGCGGGTTCAGGGAATAACGTAGGTTTATCTGAAATGCGAGTGTTCGCCGCCCCTATGGTCGCCATTCAGGGCAATGTTACAGTATCATCAACATTAGCTGCTGATTATGATGGTTTTTATGTAGTTAGCGGAATATCAGGGATACAACTACGTAACAGCTGGGTATCAAATGGTGAACAAAACCCGTGGATTATGATTGAGCTTGATGAGGAGAAATGGATCGATCACATTGATCTTTACGATCTGACGAGCCCTGCTAATAATGTGAATAAGGGAATATTAAGTTTTAGTGACGGAAGCAGCATAGAAGTATCAGAAATACCAAATGACGGGACTGTGAAACAAGTACAATTTTCGCCGAGGTCAGTCAAATGGGTCAAATTTCAGGTTACTGGTGGAGTAGGGGGAAATGTAGGGCTGACGGGGATTCATATTTTTGAGCTGTTTCATCGGAAATAGGTCTAAATTATAGACTAATCTTCGTCAAACTAGCCGTTTTGGAGAAATTAGTCTAGAAACTAGACTTAATTTTGCGTACAAGCTGCCGAATACGACTCTAAAGGTGCTGCAAACAAAAATAGATCTAAAATGTAGATTAATTTATAGCATATCAGCTCATTTCTCAAAAATAGGTTTAGATAATAGACTTATTGTCGTTCACGACACACTATTTAATGTGAATGCTTGGGCGGTAACTCCCGATACATTTACGATCGATTTATTGGCAAAAGGCTGTCCCCTATCAACAGGGGGCGGCTTTTTTTGTGCGCTTTGGAAGGGATGCGAGTTTCACATAAATGGCCATGCCAGTATTAAAGACTGTTGATGAATGAAAAGAGCGATTTAGTTCAGAATAATACAGCAAGATGAACATAAATCAGATGTTTAAAAGGAGAATGTGCAAATGAGAAGCCAGTTTACGAAGTTATTGTTGTTGTGTTCAATCCTCATTTCTAGTTTGGCACCATTAACGGCTGCAGCCGCAGGCAGGGAGCAAGCGGGTGCTCATAAGCAATGTGTGAATCTTTCCATGGTAAAGCTGAAAGAAGATTTAAGAAAGCTCTGGATCGACCATGTTGTGTGGACACGAGATTACATAGTTAGTGCTATTGCAGGTTTAGAGGATCAAGAAACAGTATTGAAAAGACTGTTAAGAAATCAAGATGATATCGGCAATGCGATAAAACCGTACTACGGCGAGGCAGCAGGAAATAAACTGGCCGAACTGCTGCGAGATCACATTCTTATTGCAGGTAAAGTTGTCGATGCAGCGAAAAACGGACAACAAGCTGAGTTCGAGAAATTTAATGCAGAATGGTATAAAAATGCAGATGATATCGCGAAGTTTCTAAGCGATGCTAATCCAAATTGGTCTGAGAAGATCATGCAGGAAATGATGCGCACTCATCTACAGTTGCTTACAGACGATGTTACCGCAAGGCTTAAAAAAGATTGGGATGCTGAAACAATCGCTTTTGATAAAGGTGAGCAGCATATGATTGATTTTGCAGACCTTTTGACAGTGGGCATAATCAAGCAGTTCCCAAATCAATTTAAGTGAAATGAACCATTGAAATCGCGTATTAAGCAAATAGGGGAATGTTGAAAATTGTGGTAACGTGTAAGGCTTATTCATTTAAGATGGTTGATAATGAATGAAATTTGATGTAGAATTTCTCATTGCTATCGGCCGGTAGCCTGACGTTTGAAAATACAACATGATTCGACATAGGAGGATTTCAAAATGGGGAGAGTAAGCGGTAAGGTTGCATTAGTAACAGGTGGAGCTTCAGGTATCGGATTATCGGCTGCCACTCTGTTGGCTAGAGAAGGTGCTAAGGTTGTTATTGCCGATTTTAATATAGATGCTGCAAAGGCAGAAGCTGAGAAAATCAAAGCGGAAGGCGGAGAAGCGGTTGGCTTCATGCTGGATGCTTCCAAAGCAGAGTCGATTGAGCAAGCTGTTGAGTTCACCGTTAGTCAGTACGGAACGATTACAGTTCTTTTTAATAACGTTGGTCTAACTAATTTGCAAAAAGATCTCGACGTTGTGAACATGGATCTAGATGAATGGGATCGTCTGATGAACGTGAACCTGAAGAGCGTCTTACTCGGCAGCAGATTTGCTATTCCACATATGATCAAAGCAGGCGGCGGCTCCATTATTAATACAGCATCTATGGCCGCTTTCGCATCGGATTCCATGCGGACTGCATACGGAACTTCCAAAGCTGGAGTTGTAAACCTTACCCGTTACATTGCTTCACAATACGGCAAAGACAAAATTCGTTGTAATGGCGTTGCACCAGGGCTGATTCTAACTCCTGCAGCTAAACGGAATATGACACAGCCTGTACTGGATATCTTCGAGAAATACAACGCGCTTCCTTATCATGGCGAGGCTGATGATATTGGGAACACGGTTCTGTTCCTAGCTTCTGATGAATCGAAGTTTATCACAGGGCAAACGATTGAAGTAGAAGGCGGTCATTATATCGGCAATCCGAGTATGGCTGATTTCAAACAATTGATGGCAGCATCTCAGTCTAAGTAAGTTCCAACCGGTTCAACTGGAAAATGAAATAAGAAGAGGCAAACACTCCTTATAACAAATAAGGGGAGTTTGCCTCTTTTCATTTGTCGGTTACTTCCTGCCAGACATTAAATTTGTTTCCGTCTATGTCTTTAAATTTAAACTGCAAGCCACATCCGCCATGGTCTACAAGGGATTCGACCTCCGCTCCATGTTCACGAAGTCGCTTATGTAGCTCTACGATGTTATCTACTTCAAAAGTTAGTGAGAACATTTCAAAATTTTCTCCATCCCATTGGTCCGTGGTGAAGTTTGCAGTCTTATTGCCCTTTGATTCGAGTAGAAACAACCATTGCCCGTCACCTAAAATCAATATAGAGCCTTCTGGGTTATGCCTTATTAGGCCGAAGGTTTGCTCATACCAATCAGAGGCAGTCTTCAGATTAGTTACAGGCAAGTAATTGCAATGCACCTTTTTTAGTAATGGCTTTTGCAGCTGTTGTTGTTTTTGTTCTTGCTCTGACTCTTTTTTCATCAAAATCAGTTTCTCCTTTCGATTCTGATAAGCATCACAAGCATATGGACATATATATTCGTGAAGATGAAAAAATAACCTTTTTTTACAATGGTTTAAAGAGGCAATACTAAATATCAAGACTTCTCATTACAATTAATTTCCCTCTAACTCCCGTCACCAATGGTTTCTAGTTGAAATTTGTGTTAATATTTATACCTAAATGGAAAGAGGAAGTGACCGATTATGATAAATATAACGATTCCAGCGCCGGACGTGACGATTTCAAAACAAAGGAACCCCGAGCTGAGCAATATTTACGGCTTTACTGATTTTCACCTGATCACTCGGGAAAAGGGCGGTTTTTTCGCATTTTACAACGATAAGGACGAGCTGTTGTTCGTTGGAAAAGCAAGAAAGTTAAGACCTCGTATCAAAAAGCATTTCGAGGATACTGTATCTGTTATGAAGGATCATCGAAATGAAGTGACCAAAATTGAGGTTTATGTCAATGAGGATGCTGTAGATCGGGAGATTTACGAAACGTATATGATTAACACTTTTAGAGCAAAGTACAACGTGGAAAAAGTGTTTTTCAAGTAAATAGAAGTAAGAAATCAGGAAAACAATGAGTACAGTCATGAGGACTGGGCTTGTTGTTTTTTTTTTTGCCTATGCAGCAGAAAATACGCCGCCATCTGACTGACACATTGTCCCCTTATAGTATAGATATATTACAGGAAGATAGGAGATATAAATATGTTCGAAATGAAAAATGTATCCCGATTATTTGGCCAGGAGTATGCGCTCAAAAACATATCTCTTGAGATCAAGGGAGGACTAAACTTTATTATTGGCGCCTCAGGGAGCGGGAAGACGACACTTCTCAAGATCCTTTCTGGATTGGATCAAGATTTTACAGGAGAAGCCTATTACAAAAAACAAAGCTTAAAAACACTTACGACAGAGGAGAAAAGTGAGTATTTTAACAAAAAGATTGGGATTGTGTGGCAAGAGTTTAATTTGATCGAGGACTTAACTGTGTTTGATAACATTAAAATGCCTCTTTATTTGAACGAAACCGTATCCGACGAACAAATAACTAAAATAATGAAACAGTTAAAAATTAATGAACTCGCCAAGCAGAAGGTGAGAACGTTATCTGGCGGACAAAAACAGCGAGTCGCTATCGCAAGAGAGCTTATGAAAAATCCTGAAGTCATCATTGCAGATGAGCCTACAGCGGCACTTGATCCGAAGTCTGCCAGCATTATTGTTAGCATTTTAAAGCAAATCGCCAAAACGCGAACCGTAATTATCGTTACGCATGATACTTCGATGCTTGATGAGCATAGCAGTATTTTTGAGATGGATAAGGGTGAACTGGTTTCCGCAAACAGTATAGAGCAAGGGAAAATGAAAACGACACAGAGTGTAACCAAGCCAGCCCTGTCATTAAAGCGAGCGTTATCCGTATCCTTAACAAATGTAAAAAGTAAAATGAGCAGATATGTCGTACTAGTCTTAGCCATACTTGTATCCAGCAGCTTTTTGTTGATGAATACATCCGGCAGCATACAAAACACGAGTCAAGATGGCTTTGATGAGCTGTATGCGGCTATGGGCGAGGGGCTCTTAGACATTGATATTGCTGCAAAGTTCATTAGTGCAAGCGGTGCAAGCGGGTCGGATGGAGAGCAAAAGCCGAGTGTTGATGTCGATCAGGATATAGCAGGGCTATACGATAAATATTTGAAGGATGAACGTGTGGAGCATGTCGTATTCGCCCAAGCGGTGAATAACATCACGTTAGTTGTTGATGGCAAAGAGCACAAAATTGAAGGCACGAATAATGTCCCTGTGTTTAAAAAGCTTTTAGCTGGAAAAATGCCGATGGGTGATACGAATGAAGTGGTTGTCTCAAACAGCTTGGCAGATGTTTTGGGTATCACAGCGGATGAACTGATCGGCAAAACGATAGATCTTAGAGGGACCTTATTCAATTGGGATTCAGGGGAGCCTGTTGAAATGCCCGTAGGGACAAAGACCCAAATAGTCGGTGTGGCAGATACAACAGCTATATACGAGTATAACGGAGAGATCAAGCAATACCCAGTGAATGATTCCTTCTTCTTCAGCAAATCATCGGTTATCGAGATGCGAGAACAAGCAAATATGGCTTCCAAAACGTCTAATTTCTCGATGAGAGCGAATAGCCCAGAGGATATGATTGCACTGAAGGACGAGCTGCTCGCAGATGGGATTGTTCCTAACGGCAGATTTGAGCTTGTGGAGGACATGGTTCGACTAAATGAGCAGGCTAAAGAGCAATCGGGATCAGCTGTCATTGTCATTAGTATTCTTGCTCTCGTCGTTTCGCTTGCCATTTCGTTCATGACGGCAGCTATGCGTAAAAAGGAATATGCGATTTATAAAATAAACGGGTACAGCAATAGCAGCCTGATGAAGATTTCATTTGTAGAGTATCTGGTTGTTGCGATAGCAGCGATGGTATTATTCATCATCACTTCACCGCTTATCAACATGGCTATGAAATCATTTACAGGCTTCGTTATTTTAAATGTTCAAACCTTCGCAATTGAAGGCGGGCTGATCATCCTAGTAGGTGCCCTGTGCGGGATGGTTACATCGATGGTAATTCCAACTGTGAATTTGTTTAAATCTTTAAAGTCAGGTGACAGATAATGATAAGCGTAGAGGGAATTACAAAAAAGTATGGTGACCAAACGATTCTAAATCATATCGACTATACGTTTCGGGAGACGGGGATCACCTGTATCCTTGGAGCATCAGGCAGCGGCAAGAGTACCTTGTTAAACATGCTTGCTGGATTTGATACGAATTATAAGGGAGCCATTACGGTATGCAATGAGGAAATTACAGTAATGTCTGCTGCTGAGCTTTGTCAGTTTAGGCAAAAGCATATTGGATTCGTATTTCAAAGCTATAATTTAATAAGCGGTTATACGGTGCTCGAAAATATTATGCTTGCTGCGGAGCTAAATGGGAAATCGGAGCAACAAAACCTTGAAACAGCTTTTACTCTAATAAAGCAGCTCGGCATTGAGACGAAAACAGAAGAAAAAGTGGAAAACCTGTCGGGCGGCCAAAAACAACGTGTGGCGATTGCCAGAGCTCTTGTCAATGATCCACAAATTTTATTTGCGGATGAACCAACGGGAGCGCTCGATCGCGAGCTGTCCAATCAGATTATGGATATTTTAAAAGAGATAGCTCGGGATCGGCTGGTCGTTGTCATTACCCATGATAAGAAGATATGCGCGTGGGCGGATGAGGTCATTTCGATTGTGAATGGGAAAATCGAAGTTGTTTCATCACTAGCAGCACAGGCGAACGCAGCAGTGCAATCTAAGGTACAGCATCGTAATGATGGTGCGGCCAAGGTTTCTATTTGGAAGCGTGCAGTTAAAAATTTTAGAGTACATCTAGCTCGCTATATAATTGTAAGCTTGGTCATTGCTCTCGGAATATCGTTATTTATTGTATCTCTTTCATCGAGCAACATTATGAGTCAATCCATTACGGATTTCAAAGAGAAAAACACTGCGTTTAATAACGGCTATATTGCGCTAAATGAGAAGCAGGATCCGTTCAAATTATTAAGCGAGGATCAGAGAATTGAAAATGTTTATTATCAGTATGTGCTAAAGGACTTATCTCTTACGCTTAAAGATGAGACGGTTAGCTTAAAAGAAAAAATACCGATGCCTAAAGCGACCGAAAATATGTCTTATGGCATCATGCCGCGGTATGGGGAAAATGAAATTTCGATTACACCGAGTGTCGGTAAGAAATTTTCGGCTAACATCCATGAGTTAATTGGTGAGAAGCTAATACTTGATTACAAAGGAAGCAGTGTCACCTTAACTATCAGTGGAATTTATAACGCAGGTTATGATGACTTTTTCATTAGCTCTGATTTAGAGCGATCCATGTATGATGGCAGCGGTGAAGAGAAACCATTTTCTGTTTCTTATGATGTGATAAGCTTTTCGGACATTGTACCTGTAACCGAAGAGTTGGAGGGTAAGAACATAGCCGCCAAAACGGCTGTGGAGCAGGTCGCTGCACTCGAAAATACGTTTAACAGCTTAAAGAAGCTATTTTTTGCTGTATCTGTTCTGATATTAACGATCGCATTATTCATCAGTATCGTATTGCTCGCCAAACAAACGAATGCTCGTTACCGCGAAGTCGGGATTTTATCTGCACTCGGCTATAACAAGGGTTGGATTAGAGGGATTTTATCGGTCGAAAATATACTTTTAGCCTGCACTTCAACGGTTTTAAGTATAGGTATGTTCTTCATCATCAATTATATTTATAGCCTAATGTTAGGGGGCAGCATGATCATACAGCCCGTACAAATTGCAATTACCGTCATTTCTACATTCATCATTATTTTGTTATTAAGTACGATTGTAAGTCGCAAATTAATCGCTGCCGAGCCGGCGGAGGCGCTTAGGAAGTGAAGTGTTACTTAGTATTATTGGGTGATGCTAAAAGATGATGTTCTCGTAAACGAAAACAGTCTAAATCCCAGAACGAAAGGGGTTTAGACTGTTTTTTTAATGTGGCTTACTGCGTAACTAAGCTTGATGCTCAAGAGGAAGGGTAATATAGAAGGTTACACCATCCTCCTCATTGATCACGCCGTATTCACTTTCATGACGTTGCAATATAGCTTTGACGATGGACAAGCCGATGCCTGTTCCCCCAAGTGCGCGGCTGCCCGAGCGATCTGCTCTATAGAAGGTGTCCCATATATAGGGCACATCCTCTTCGGGAATCGGCCTGCCTTCGTTGTTAAGCTCTAACCGTACAGACGAGTGCTCAGACTTTACCCTTATTTCCAGACGTCCATGAACGGGTACATGGCGAATCGCATTGCTCAGCAGGTTGATTAGTACTTGCTCCAACCGCTGTCGATCTGATCGCACCCACAGCTCTTCCGCATCCAGCCCAATCAGCTCGGGTTGAAGCGATTTCTCATTCAAGAGCGGCGCTAATTTAATGAGTACGGAGCGGATCGTTTCTTGAAGCGGGACCTTGGACCATTGCAGCGCAAACCGGCCGCTCTCCAGCTGGGACAAGTCCAGTAAATCAGTGACAAGACGGGCCATTCGATCCGATTCCTCGATAATAACACCCGCATATTTATCTCGTTTCAATCCATTGGCTACATTGTCTTGAAGTGCTTCTGCATAACCTTGGATTAGACTGACCGGCGTTTGCAATTCATGCGACACGCTGGCTACGAATTGTCTGCGCAGTCGTTCAAGCTGCTTTTCTTTCTCAATTTCGGCATGCAGCTTGGTGTTTGCTTCCTGCAAATCGGCCATCGTTTGCTGTAAATTTCGAGCTAGACTGTTCATCGTTCCCGCAAGTTGACCTATTTCGTCCTTCCGGTTAATATGTACCGCTGCGGTGAAATCAAGCTTTGCTAACCGCTTTGCCACTTTGTTCAGTTGAATTAGCGGCGATGTAATCGTGCGTGATAGGAAATAAGCAAAAAGTAAAATCGGGATGGCAGCCAGCGCATAAAAGTAAATATAAAATCGGCTCATCACTTGAACGGCGTCGCCGACAGGCTGGAGTGTGGCTAGTGCAATCAGATAAGCATCTCCGCCGATATGATTGACCGCGTCCGGCAGCTTCACTGCGGCAAACAGCATATTCTCGTTATCGGGATCAAAGGAAGTTATTCTCGTAACAGTTACCTGCCCTGTTTTGGATAGGGGGCTGAATCGGTCGGCATCTTGCAGCCAAATGCTTAAGGCTGCAGATAGCTGTCCACTGTAAGGGTTAATATAGGTTGCCGGGATGAGGGGCTGAGCTTCTATACTCTTATCATCCGCCGGCTGCTGGCTGTTCGGCGGTGAATCAGAATGAAAAGAAATATCGTAATTTGGCTGTATGATTGAGGGTGTCACAGGAACAGCGGGTATAGCATTATAGCCCCCGTCGTACACTTCGATTTTATTTCCTTGTTTGTACAATGTGGCAGTTAAGCCGTAAAAGCGCTGTTCGAAGTTTACGACCTCTGTAGGCTTTTCGTTCAAGTTATAGACGCCGCTCGCGTACTTATCATATAGTTGTTCCAATTGATTAGACAGCTCATTAGACTTCTGCTGGATGTAAAAGGTCCCAAAAAATTTAGTCTGAAGCACCATCCATAAGAGGATGAACATCATTAAAGCGACTAAGGTAAGCCAAAATAGTTTGAAATATAACCGCTCTCTTTTCATTATGACCTCATGTCTTATTTTGATATTTGTAACCATTGTTCCGTACGGTTTGGATGCAGCCTGCTTTGTCCCCGAGTTTTTTGCGAAGACGTTTAATTTGTGTATCTACCGTGCGGACATCGCCGAAATAATCAATTCCCCATAAGCGGTCCAGTAATAGATCTCTTGATAAGACGCTATTCGGGTGTTGGGAGAAAAATAGCAGCAGCTCATATTCCTTCGGTGACAGTTCCAGCAGCTTGCCGTAAAGATACACTTCGTGAGCCTGTTCGTTAATTTCCAAGTCCTGATGTTTCTTTGTCTGTGCCGACCCTTCTTGAGCATACCACCGGCTGAGAAGCGCCTTGATTTTGGCGGTTAACACTTTGGGGCTAAAGGGCTTGGTTACATAATCGTCAGCTCCAAGCTCGTATCCATACAATTTATCTTCTTCCTCAGATCTAGCCGTTAGCATAACAATGATGGTCTGAGAATGACTGCGCAGCTGTTTGCATACTTCAAAACCATCGATGCCGGGCATCATGACATCCAATACGACTAGATCGGGAGGGGTGCGGCGCACATGTTCAAGCGCTTCATAACCATTTGCAGCTTGTATAATATTAAAGCCCTCTTCTTCCAAATAATCTGCAACCAATTCTCTCATTCTGGGCTCGTCTTCGACGATTAGTATTAAGGGCTGCTTCACCATAATGGATTCGGTCTCCTCTTTATGCTTTATCTCGTTTAGTTCTCATTGGATATAACCATTATGGAGGAAAATGTTATAAGAACGCAACGCGGACACTGTGGATTGTATTTCCCATGGGTATCATACTCATGTGTTGACAGAAGAAAATAAACCTGATATATTTATCTTAAATTAAAGATAATTAAATTAAAGATGATTATAGCGTACGGTATTTAATAAAGCAGCACGGGTAAGCTAAAATCGAAATGGAGGATTTACAATGAATCAATTAAAAGGAATACATCACGTAACAGCTATTACAAGCAGCGCAGAGCGCAATTATGAATTTTTCACGTATGTTCTAGGCATGCGTTTAGTCAAGAAAACCGTGAACCAAGATGATATTCAAACGTATCATTTGTTTTTCTCGGATGATCAAGGCAACCCGGGTACAGATATGACATTTTTCGATTTCCCACATATTCCGAAAGGCGTACATGGTACGAATGAAATATCAAAAACTTCTTTCCGAGTGCCAAGTGATGCAGCTCTGCAATATTGGGAGCAACGCTTCAATCGTCTAGAAGTGAAGCATACAGGCATTCAAGAGATGTTCGGCAAAAAAACGCTATCCTTCGTTGACTTTGATGACCAACAGTACCAGCTCATTTCGGATGAAAACAATAAAGGTATAGCTTCAGGAGTGCCATGGCAAAAGGGACCGATTCCGCTAGAATTCGCGATTACTGGTTTAGGTCCAATCTTTATTCGTATCTCTAATTTCGAAAATTTCAAAGCCATGCTTGAAAAAGTGCTGCTCTTTAAAGAAATAGCGAAAGAAGGCTCATTCCATCTATTTGAAGTTGGCGAGGGTGGAAACGGGGCTCAAGTCGTCGTTGAATACAATGCAGTGCTTCCTCAAGCTCATCAAGGGTTCGGAACTGTTCACCACGTGGCATTCCGTGTCGAGGACCGCAGCGTATTAAACGAATGGATTGATCGTCTAGAGAGCTTTAGATTGCCATCGTCAGGGTATGTGGATCGACATTTCTTTCAATCCTTGTATGCGAGAGTTGCTCCCCAAATTTTATTCGAATTTGCAACGGATGGCCCAGGATTTATGGGGGATGAGCCTTATGAAACGCTTGGGGAGAAATTATCTCTGCCCCCGTTTTTAGAGCCGCAGCGTGAAGAAATTGAGAAATTAGTTCGTCCAATTGATACCGTGCGCAGTACCAAAGAATTGATTAAAGAATAATAAAAGGAATACGGTAAGCAGCAAACGACCCCAGCTTCATAGAGAAGTCGGGGTTATTTGTGTCATATATGGTGGAATGATTACTGATTATCCAATATACTTGTAGATGCTCCTTCAAGGAGAGCTTGATTCATTAATAACGAATGGAGGACATAAATAGATGTCTAGCTTGCCAAATTGCCCGGCATGTAATTCAGAATACACCTATGAAGATGGAAGCCTTCTGATTTGCCCAGAATGCGCCCATGAGTGGAGTTTACAATCAGAATCCGAGAACAATGATGATATACGGATTATCAAAGATGCAAATGGAAATGTGTTAAACGATGGTGATTCTGTCACTGTAATAAAGGATCTTAAAGTAAAAGGAAGCTCACTCGTCATAAAAATAGGTACTAAAGTGAAAAATATTCGTTTGATCGAAGGCGATCATGATATTGATTGCAAAATTGACAGCTTCGGAGCGATGAAGCTAAAGTCCGAGTTTGTGAAGAAGATTTAAATTTTTAAGAAAAAATAGGCAGAGCGCTATTGTTAAGCGGTCTGCCTATTTTTTTTGTGGAATGGGTCCGAAATAATAAACGATAGCACACGCCCTGCTTGAACGTAGATTGCTAACGAAATTAGGGTCTGAATAGTAAAAGAAAAAGTGATCCATAATATGTTTCATACGGGATGAACCGGCCTTATCTACGACTAGCTTTGAACCGATTTTCAATGGAAAAAAATGTGGTGAAACTTTTTTTCTTAATTTAAATAATGGTGAAAATAATTTACAACATTCAAATTCTATGATATGTTGTTTGTGCCTAATAAATACTATTACATCAGGAGGGGATTTCATTGAGATTAGAAAAGTTCCATGGAATCATACCGGCGTTTTATGCTTGCTATGACGATGAAGGAAATATCTCAGAAGCTCGAACCAAAGATTTATGTGATTATTTGTATGAAAAGCAAGTACAAGGGGTCTATGTCGGTGGTAGCTCAGGAGAATGTATTTATCAAAACTTGGACGAGCGTAAAGCGGTACTCAGCTATGTAGCTGAACATTTGAAAGGTAAAATGACGCTTATCGCGCATGTCGGCGCACCTTCAACAAGAGACAGTGTTGAACTTGCTAAGCATGCGGCAGAACTCGGTTATGATGCGCTATCAGCGATTCCGCCTATTTATTTTAAGCTTCCAGATAGTGCGGTTTATAAATATTGGAGCACGATTATTGATGCAACGCCTTTGGACTTTATTATTTATAACATTCCGCAAACAACGGGATATACGTTAACGCCATCATTGTTTGAGAAACTTCTGGCAAACAAAAAGGTCATTGGTGTTAAAAACTCCTCAATGCCAACGATGGATATTGAACGCTTCAAAAGAGTTGGCGGAGACGATGTAGTTGTATTCAACGGACCGGACGAGCAGTTTGTCGCTGGAAGAATCATGGGCGCTGATGGAGGAATAGGGGGCACATACGGGGCAATGCCAGAGCTGTTCTTGCAAGCCAATCTATTTATCCAGCAAGGCAAATTCAATGAAGCGAAGAGTCTTCAAAGTGATATCAATGATATTATAATTGCGCTCTGTTCAAGACAAGGATCTATGTACGCAGTGATCAAAGAGGTTCTGAATAGAAGAGGCGTAAATATAGGCAGTGTGAGAGCTCCGCTTGAAGGTATAACGAGTGCAGATTCGGGACCGATTGATGACATTATAAAAATGATCGATCAAGCAATCGAACGTTACTGCGTGTAATCATAGCAAACGCATAGGGTCAAAGTCATAAGTCTATTAAAAGAGGGGTAGATATTTGTATGAATAGAAAACGCTTACTTGGTATAGTTATCGCTCTGATGATGTTGACTTCCATTATTGCTGGATGCGCTGGCAATAATGATACGGGTAAGAATGCAGAAGAGGGCACAGGCGGGGGAAAAGAAAAGGTAGAACTTAAAGTGTGGTTAACACCGCAATGGAAAGGTGTGCTGGATGCCACTGAGCAAGGCGCCGATTATGATAGCTTCATGAAATACGCGGCTGATAAATTTACAAAGCAATACGAGAAGTATGATGTAAAAATTAATGTAGAGGTTATTGCAGGAGATCAGCGTGATCAGCTTCTCAACGTTAACTTAAGCAGTAATACCCCGCCAGATGTATTTTTTGAAAGCGCTTTTGCAATGGGCGATTATGTTCACCGTGGTGCGTTGGTGCCGTTGAACGACATTGTGGATGACAAAGCAAAAAGTGACATCGCTCAAAGCTATTGGGACTCTGTAACGTTCGGTGAAGATGTTTATTTCTATCCGTTCCAGCATAATCCGGGTACCTTAGTGTATAACGCAGACATGTTTAAAGCAGCTGGCTTGGATAAATTCGTTGGCGGAGAAAATGAAATCAAAACATGGACTTTAGCCGAGTATGAAGAAATTCTGAAAGGGTTGAAAGACAACCTGCCGAAAGATAAATATTCCAATGCGTATCCTATGGCTCTATACGCCATGAATAATCAAGGGGATACATGGAATCTTGCCTATATGAGAATGTTTGGAAACAAGTTCTTTGATGAGCAAGGGAATATCGTACTAGATGATGCTAATGGCGCAAAAGCGGCAGCTTGGCTCAAAAAGATCAAAGACGCTGGCTATACGAATCCAGGTGCAGAATCGGTATCTTCGAATGATGCAAACGGTATGTTCCAAAACCAACAGCTTGCGATCAGCTTCACGAATCCAGTCTTGTTCAACAATACAAAAGCCGATATGGAAAGCGGCAAGGCTACAAAGTTTGATGCAAGGCTTGCTAATATTCCGTCTGAAAGCGGTGATCCGCTATCCTTCACTTATGTAGTTGGAGCAAGCGTATTCCAAACGAAGGACGAGAAAAGAATAGAAGCATCCAAAGATTTCGTTAAGTTTTTCTCGACCGATCCAGAATTGGTGAAATCATCAAAGAACAGCATTCCAGTAAGAACTTCTGTTTCTGAAGAGTTTAAAAGTGTTAACCCGCTGTTCGCTGCATATGATGCCAATTCAAAATATTTGTTTAACTTCACTGGAAATGTTCCGGGATACAGCCAGCTAAGGGAAGTTCTTTATCCGGAGCTGCAAGCACTTTATATGGGTTCCAAAACAGCTGAGCAGGCCGTGAAGGACTACCAAACTAAAGGCAACAAGGTCATTCAAACGAATAAAGAAAGCTCGGTCATCTACCAGAATAAATAAGTAACACATCATTACACGATTGGCTGCCTTGGGGTTGTTGAAATCTCAAGGCCGCTAATTAGAAAGGAATACAACATGAGACGACTACGTAATCAATCCTTCAAAGAAAATTTAACTGGATATTTGTTTATCTCGCCTCAAATGCTGATTTTTCTCATTTTTTTGGTCTATCCGATCTTTGAGGGAATAAGGCTCAGCTTGTATCAAATCAGTTATACAAGTGAGAAGTTTGTTGGACTTGACAATTATGTAACACTGTTTAGCGATCCTATATTTTTCAAAGCACTCATTAACACGGTTGTGTTCGTTGTATTTATCGTCATCCTTACGGTAGGCTTTGCGCTATTTGTAGCCTCTGCTGTTTTTGACAAAAACGCAAAATACGTTTCATTCATTAGAGGAAGCTACTATATTCCAGTCATGGTTTCTATGGTCGTCATGAGTATGGTATGGGGCTTTCTACTCAACCCTGCTAATGGACTGGTTTCTTACTTATCTCAGGAAATGGGTCTAGGTACGGTGAATCTCCTAGGGAAAACAACGACGGTTTTGCCGGTTATTATATTCGTAACATTCGCAACAAATGTGGGACAAGCGATTATTTTGTACATCGCTGCAATGATTGGTGTACCGAAGGATTTGTTTGAGGCGGCGGAAGTAGATGGAGCCAGCAGATGGCAGGTTATTTTGAAAATACTCATTCCATCGGTACAATCGTCTACCGTGTATATCGCAATCATCAACATCATTGCCGTTCTAAAAATATTTGTTGTCATTCAGCTCTTAACAGGCGGCGGGCCAAACAACGCCTCTGTGACACTGATGTATTACCTATATAATAACGCCTTTAAATATAATCAACTCGGCGTAGCTTCTGCAGTAGGGGTCATTATGTTCCTGATTACATTATTGTTGTCAGTGCCTCAGCTAAGAGTCTTGATTAAGGAAAAGTGAGGGATAGTTAACATGTCGCAAAATAAACACAACAAGAAGAAGATGGAGCGATTTGATGTTATAACGAATGTAATCGTAACCCTCTTCGCTATTCTTAATCTGTTTCCTTTATATTGGTTATTTACAAGCTCGCTCAAAAACAGTTCAGACGTTGTAAAGATGCCGCCGGATTGGTGGCCGACCACGATTACATTTGCCAACTATGTGGATGTATTTCAAAGCCAACCCGCGTTGAGATGGGCCTTTAACAGTATATTGGTTTCTGGAGGGTCTACAGTACTTGTCATTATCGTAGGGGCGATGGCCGCATATGCCTTCTCCAAACTGAAATTCAAGGGCAGAAACATCATTTTCATCATTTTTATTTCGAGCCTTATGATTCCGAAAGAAATTATGATCGTCCCTTTATTTCGTATCACACAAGACTTCGGCATGGTGAATAGTTATCACGGTATGATATGGCCGAACGTTGCCACAGCATTTGGTGTATTCTTATTAAAAGGGTTTTTCGATGCGACTCCAAACGCATTAAGAGAAGCATCAAGAATTGATGGGGCGGGTGAATGGAGAACGTTTATTCAAATTATGCTTCCAATTATAAAACCTGGTATCGGTGCTCTATTTATTTTGAATTTTGTTCAAGTGTGGAACGATTACTTGTGGCAATTAGTAATAGGACAAGAGAAAAATATGAAAACCTTGATGGTTGGTACCGCAACGTTGATGCAGGATCTGAATCCAAACTTTGCATATAAAATGGCTGGAGCTACCGTTGCCGCAATCCCGATGCTGATCATCTTCTTATTATTCCAACGGTACTTTACCCAGGGAATGACGGCTGGCGCAGTCAAGGAGTAAATCTAACAGTAGTGGAGTGGAGTCCAATGAATAGGAATAGAAATGTACTTGATATGATAAGAAGAAAGCTGGTCGTTTCCTGCCAAGCCTTGCCAGATGAACCGCTTCATAGTCCATTTATTATGGGGAGAATGGCATATGCAGCGTTCTTAGGCGGAGCTGCAGGTATACGTGCTAACAGCGTAGAGGATATAAAAGAAATCAAGAAGCACGTTGACTTACCCATTATCGGAATTATTAAAGAGGTTTATAAGGGGTCATCTGTATTCATTACCCCGACGATGAAGGAAGTGGATGAGCTGTGCCTTGAAGGCGTAGACATCATCGCAATGGACGCGACGGATCGCGTGAGACCGGATGGTACAACGATATCGCAATTATTTCCTTCACTAAGAGAAAAGTATAAAGACCAGCTCTTTATGGCGGATTGCTCCACGTATGCTGAAGCGATTAAGGCTGCAGAGCTTGGGTTCGACATGATTGGCACGACATTGAGCGGTTATACCGAAGCAACGAAACATAACACTTTACCAGATTTTCAATTAATAGAGAAGCTGGTTCATTCCATTAACGTACCGGTCATTGCGGAGGGCGGCATCTCAACACCAGAGGAATTAAAACGATTATTTGACCAAGGGATTTATTCGGCAGTAGTGGGATCCTCCATTACAAGACCGATGGAAATAACTAAAAAATTCGTAAAGGCTGTTGAGTAGCCAATGGGAATGAACATTTTGGCGGCGGATATAGGCGGTACCAATACTAAGATCGGCATTTGCGACGAACATGGAACGATTACTCAGTTCAAGGAGTATTCTACCGAGGCTCATAGGGGCGGCTTGCATCTTATGGAAAGATTGCTTGATCAAATGGAGTCCTATCATCAATTCGATGCTATCGCAATCAGTACGGCTGGTCAAGTGAACGCTGAAGAGGGCTGCATTTTGTATGCAAACGAGAATATCCCCGATTATACTGGGATGAAGATTAGAGAGATCGTGGAGAATCGATTCCATAAGCCTGTAAAGGTAGAAAATGATGTGAATGCGGCTGCGCTGGGCGAGGCGTACTTTGGCGCAGCAAAGTCGTTTAATGATTTCTTATGCTTAACGTTTGGAACGGGTATTGGTGGAGCTATCGTTATGAACCGACAAATATATCGGGGGGCGAGCGGATCAGCGGCTGAATTTGGTCATATGTTTACTCGTCCGCTGTCTCAGGCGAATGGCAACATGAGAAAACCATACTACGAAACCTATGCTTCAACGTCAGCCTTGATTCGAATGGCCCAAGAAGCAGATCCGGCAGTTGTAGACGGGAAAGCTTTTTTTGATAAAATACAAGTAGGAAACGATGCGCTAAATCAAGTTTTGCATGCATGGACTGCTGAAGTATCAGCGGGCTTGGCTTCACTCATTCATATCTTCAATCCACCTGCAATCATTATTGGTGGCGGAGTGATGGAGCAGGATGACCTAGTCCGAATAGTAGAGAAGCAAACAAAAGATTTAATTATGGACAGTTTTTTGGGTGTGGGTATTCTAAAGGCTTCTCTTGGCAATAAGGCTGGCTTATTAGGTGCGGCATCATTATTTTTACGCTGAATGTACAGGATTTGGGGAGGTGATGGGTTGCGTACAGTCAATATTTTCACAACAATTCATTCGAAATACAACAACCTGACGAATACGGAAAAGAAAGTAGCTGACTACGTCCTTGAACACTCGGAAAAAGTCGTATACATGTCGATTACTGATCTTGCAGATAGCTGCGGAGTAGGCGAGTCCAGTGTGTTCAGGTTTTGCAGATCGTTAAGCTACAAAGGGTATCAGGATTTCAAGATTGCACTTGCACACAGCATCACAGTGGAGAATGAAATACCGCAGCTTACGGACAAGGTTCTGATGAACGATACGATAGAGCAAGTGTCCTCCAAGGTGCTGTCCTCCAATATCAGCGCATTGAACGAGACTTATAATTTGATCGATAGCGATAAAATGGATCAGGCCATTGAACATTTGCTTCAAGCAGAGCGAGTCATATTTTTTGGCGTGGGTTCTTCCTTAATGACCGCAATGGAAGCGAAAATTAAATTTATGCGTATCACAAACAAAACGGAATGCAGTATTGATTCGCATTTACAGATGATGTCGGCGGCATTAATGACCAAGCGGGATGTCGCCATCGTTATTTCCTATTCCGGTTCGACCAAGGATACCATTGAAGTGGCCAAAAAAGCAAAAGAAACCGGTGCGACCGTCATTTCTATTACCCGATTCGTAAAGTCGCCATTAACGTCATTTTCCGATCTTACACTGCTATGCGGTGCGAATGAAGGACCGTTGCAAAGCGGTTCATTATCTGCGAAGATCTCACAGCTCTATTTGCTCGATGTATTATATGTTGAATATTTCAAGAGAGCCTATGAGGATTCAATACGAAACAAAGAAAGTACAGCCGCATCGGTTGCAGTGAAATTGCTTTGAAGCATAACATATGTGGAACACATTTTTTGAATACGCCAATGGGGGAATAGGTTATGATTTTAGGTTCTTTGTCATCATGGGGAGATCAAAGTAAGTACGAAAATACGATCATTGTAACAGCGATGGAAGAACTTCAGAAATTGCTTAAACAAAATCCTGCTGCCGGCCGAGTCGAGATTAATGGTGACCATATGTATGCTTCATTTATGGAATTTGATGCGAAGGCTTCAGAAGACCATCTTGCTGAGAAACATGAGTCCTATATCGACCTGCAATATGTAATTGAAGGCGAAGAAACGATCGGCTGGTCATCACTGAGCGAAGAGGATGTACCTGTTAAGCCTTATGACAGTGAACAGGATTACGCGCTATACAAACCTTCGAAGGATGAGATTTCACTCCATCTTAAGCCAGGCATGTTTGCCGTCTTTTTTCCTAACGATATACACAGACCTGGAATGGGCCAACCGTCTACAAAAATTAAAAAAGCGGTAGTGAAAATTCATGTGGACCTCCTGCAGCGGCGTTAGTGCAAATCTGTTAAAACGAAAACAGAAATAAGGGCAGCCAAGACGGCTGCCCTTATTTTCGCTTCTGTACTTCATGGTTTAGCCTTGTTCAGGCAGATGCTCTGGCTGATTGGATTCGACAGTACCGTCATCTAGTCTAAGCCATGTCTGAAAGCCGCGTTCTCCTTCCACTAGGCGAATGATTCTTGCACCGCGTGGAAAATCCTCTTTCCCATAGGTGTTGTAGCCCGTTGCTCTTCCATAACAGAGACGGATACCGTGAAGCTCGCCCCAGAAATCATTGATATGGTCATGACCTACAAACGTTCCTTGCACATCCTGCATTTCAAGAAAAGCAGTAAATAGCCCGGAATTTACTTTTGGGCTCGCTACGCCTTCGTATTTCTGTCCATAACAGGTATGCTCCTTCCACACCTCGTTATATTCAGGCACAGGAATATGGAAAAAAGCGAGCGCGGGAAGAGGGACATCATTATTTTGCTTAGTCAGACGTTTAGATTGTTCCTTATACCAGCCGATTTGGCTGTGGGTTACCCATGCATAGCCTTCCACCGGCTGACTCGCATAGTCGCCGGAGTCTAATAGATATAATGCCGCAGCGGGGCTGTTATCCTTATGAGCTTGGATTTCGAGTACGAAGTTTCCAATTCTGTTGTCTAAGCTAGCACCTACTTCGGTCAAACAAAGAGGACTGCTCTGCTGCAAGCGGACCAGCTCTTCCTTCGTGGAGCCTGCTTCGGTATCGTGATTGCCAAATACAGCTGCCCATGGAATGTTACATTCATCGGCTGCTTTGACCGCATTTTTAAAGGATTCTATCGTATCTGTGCAATGAGTGCTATAAATAACATCACCCGTGAAGACAACCAAATCCGGTGATTCCGCCTCCAGAACACTTTTCATTAAAGCATAAGTTTGCAGATCCTCTTGCTCCCCATTTTGCCAATGCAAATCGGTAAATTGAACAATGGTGAATGTACCATCTTCACGAAATTTTAAGTTAGCCATAATGCCCTCCACTTTATGTTATTTGATTGCTATAATGCGAAAAAAAACTGCAGTGACGGTTTATGTACAATAGGTTCGCTGTTATAGCATATTTTTCCTGCAATGAAATTGACGCCATTTCTCTCATCGTTGAAAGAAATGGCGTCTCGTTTAGTGAAAAATATTTGATTAAAAATCAAAGTTGTCCGGATCTGGACCAACCCGAAGGTTCTGGTTCAAAGCATCAATTTGAGCGAGCTCTTCTTTGGATAATTCAAAATCAAATACGTCCGCGTTTTCAATCATTCGCTGTTCTTTTGTCGATTTTGGAATCGTAATAATCCCATTTTGTAAATCCCAGCGAAGGATGACTTGGGCTGCCGACTTGTTATGCTTAACTGCGATTTCCTTTAAGACAGGGTGATCAAGCAGTTGGCCTTGCATTAATGGGGACCAGGCTTCCATTTGAATGCCTTGCTCCTTGCAATAAGAGCTCAATTCTTTTTGAGTTAATTGTGGATGAAGCTCCACTTGGTTAATCATAGGTTTAACAGATGCATCCTTCATCAGCTCTTCTAAATGATGAATTTGGAAATTACTTACGCCGATAGCTTTTACACGGCCTTCTTTATATAAGGTTTCCAAAGCTCTCCACGCCTCTTTGTATTTGCCTTCCACAGGCCAATGAATGAGATATAAATCGAGATATTCTAAACCAAGTTTATTTAGGCTTGTTTCGTAAGCTGCCAGAGTAGCTTCGTACCCGAGATCGGCAGTCCAAACCTTTGATGTAACAAAAAGCTCTTCTCTTGCGACGTTAGTCTCTGCAATGGCTTCACGAATGCCCTGTCCCACACTTGTCTCATTGCCGTAAATAGCTGCTGTATCAATACTGCGATAGCCATTATTAATGGCTGCCTTGACGGCCTGAACCAGTTCAGAGCCATCTTCAACTTTAAATACGCCGAGACCAAACCAAGGCATTTGAACACCGTTTTGTAAAGCAGTTGTATCTTGTAAATGTTTTGCGATCATTATTATTTCCTCCTAATTTTTCAATGCGTCTTTTTTGTCCAAAGATCTTGCCCAGCCGGTTAAGATGACGGCTCCGAGAACCATCAATGCTCCGACCCAAGCTGTATGAATAAGACCAATCGTGTCCGTAACGACACCGCCTAAGTAGGCGCCAATCGCAATCCCGGCATTAAATGCGGCGATGTTGACAGCAGAAGCGACATCGACCGCTTTTGGTGTATAACGTTCTGCGAGCATCACTACATAGACTTGTAGTCCCGGTACATTCATGAAAGCAAATAAGCCCATTAATATAATCGTAATCAAGCCGGCGGCTTTAAACGGTACAGTGAATGCAAGTATGAAAAGTACAATGGCTTGCAAAATAAACATATAGAACAAGGCAGAAACAGGCTTTCGATTCGCTGCCTTTCCTCCAATGATGTTGCCGATCGCGATGGCAATTCCGTATACCAGAAGAATGACCGCTACCGTACTTTCCTTAAATCCGGTTATATCATGAAGCAACGGGGATAAATAAGTAAAGACAACAAACGTACCGCCGTAGCCGATAGCCGTAATGGCGAATGCAAGCAGCAAGCGGCCATTCGTCACCACCTTAAGCTGCTCGCGAAGCGGCGTTTTGGTTCCTTTGCGCAAATTGGAAGGAATCAGAATCATGTTAGCGATAAAGGCAACGATGCCAATGATTACAATACCGCCAAAAGCAGCGCGCCAGCCGAAGTGTTGTCCAATCCATGTACCCAAGGGAACGCCTGTAACGGTAGCTACGGTGAGTCCAGAGAACATAATCGCTATCGCACTTGCCCTGCGGTTCTCGGGTACTAGATCGGCAGCGATGGTGGAGCCAATGGACATAAACACACCGTGCGCCAGCGCGGAGATGACGCGAGCTGTCAGCAGTATGCCTACGCTGCTCGCTGCCGCGGCAAGACTATTTCCAACAATGAAAACAATCATAATCCAAAACAATAATGTTTTTCTTGGAACGGTAGAGGTTATTGAGGTTAAGATGGGTGCTCCAAAGGTTACCCCCAAAGCATATAAAGTAACGGTTAATGCTGATGTTGTCACCGATATATTCAAGTCCTCTGCTATAAGCGGGAGCAGCCCTACGCTGATGAACTCCGTTGTCCCAATTGCAAAGGCGCTTATAGCTAATGCTAGGAGTGCCAAAGTACTTCTTTTTTTATCTAAAGCCATTTGTCTAACCCCTTTTGTCTGGTGATGCCGGCCGGTAAGTGCTATTATGTATTATTTAAGAAGTGATGAACAGTACGCACTTTGAAGTGGGATAGGCACTAAAAAGTAATAAATGAGCGATACACCAGTATGGGGGATTATAATATGATCACGAAAAAATATAATATTTCGGTGGAAGCGACCTTAGAGGTTATTGGCGGCAAGTGGAAATGTGTGATTCTCTGTCATTTGACGCATGGCAAAAAAAGAACGAGCGATCTCAAACGTATTATGCCAGCCATTACGCAAAAGATGTTAACCCAGCAGTTAAGGGAGCTGGAGCAGGACGGGATCGTGAATCGGATTAGCTACAATCAGGTGCCTCCGAAAGTAGAATATGAGCTCAGTGAATATGGATGGAGCTTGAAATCGATATTAGATTCCCTTTGTGCATGGGGCGAAACCCATATTATTAAAGAGTACGGTGATAAGACAGCGGTATTAATCGATAATGGACTCAATGATTTTACAAGCAACAACGAGACGGAGCGGGTGAAAGAACCGTCCCAATAAGAGTACATATCGCTTCATTCCAAGCACAAACAGGCTGCCGTTCAAATTGAACGACAGCCTGTTTGGATCATAACGGCGAGGACGATGCCTCTGCGAGTGCGGTTAAGCTCTTTGTTCGTACAGCTTAACGATTTCGATGATGGTATTGACTGCATGCACCATATTGTCTACGGAAACATACTCATAGCGGCCATGATAATTTTCCCCGCCTGTAAATATATTCGGTGTCGGCAATCCCATGTAGGATAGCTGAGAGCCGTCTGTACCGCCGCGAATCGGTTGAATAATCGGACGGATACCTAGATTGATCATCGCTTGCTCGGCAATATCCACGACTTCTTTGACAGGCTCGATTTTCTCTTTCATATTGAAGTATTGGTCTTTGATTTCAAGCACAATACGCTCTTCCCCATACTTTCCCTTAAGCTCCTCCACAATGCGAGTAAGCTCGCGTTTTCTCTCATCAAATCGGTTGCGATCATGATCACGTATCAAATAACGAAGCTGAGTTTGCTCCACGTCACCCTGAATGGACGACAGGTGATAGAAGCCTTCATGGCCTTCTGTGAGCTCTGGCGTTTCCTCAGCAGGCAGCTTTCCGTGAATTTCCATCGCGATTTTGGCTGCGTTGATCATTTTTCCTTTGGCTGTACCCGGGTGCACGTTTTTACCGATGCACGTAATGACAGCACCCGCCGCATTAAAGCTTTCGTATTGAAGCTCACCGAGCGGACCGCCGTCCATCGTATAGGCATAGGCAGCGTCAAAGGCAGCTACATCAAACTTATGCGGGCCTCTGCCGATTTCTTCATCTGGCGTGAAGGCAACTCTTATTCTGCCGTGCTTCAGCTCTGGATGCTGGATGAGATAAGCCATGGCCGTCATGATCTCGGTAATGCCGGCTTTATCGTCTGCGCCAAGCAGAGTAGTGCCGTCTGTTGTAATCAGCGTATGGCCTTTATAGTCAGCTAGCTCTGGAAAGTCACTCGGCGACAGCACGATATTCAGCGCTTCGTTTAAGACGATGTCTTGACCGTCATACTGCTCCAAAACTTGCGGCTTCACGTTTGTACCCGTAAAGTCGGTCGCTGTATCGATATGGGCAAGGAAGCCGATTGTTGGGATCTCCTTGTCTGTATTTGAAGGAAGAGTAGCCATAACATAGCCGTTATCATCCATCGTTACTTCCTGCATGCCGATGGCTTTCAGTTCCTCGACGAGCATATGGGCTAAAGTCAGCTGTCCTGGCGTGGAAGGGCAGGTGCTGCTGCTTTCATCAGACTGTGTGTCAACTTGCGCATATGTAATAAATCTGGTTATAATCTCATTTTTCATCATTATTCTCAGCCCCAGTACAATTAGTTTTCACACTGTAGATGATACGCTGATCCATCATTTTTTTCAATTCGAGCGAATAAACACCGAAATAGGTAGTGTGAATAGCGTTGAAATCCAAAAAAACACTCCGATTCGGAGTGTTTTTGTCGTTATAGCTTGATTTGAATGTTCAATTATGAAGTCGCTTTTATGGTCTGACCTTTCAGAGGGCGCCGAGCAGGAGCAGGAGCGGTGCTCTTATCGACTTCGTGAAGTGCTTTTCTCTGGTGTATATTGTTACGAATGAGTGCCAAAATGACCAGCAGCGTTCCGAAAACTTCATAAATGCTAATCCGATAGCCTTGGAAGGCCATAATGACGAAAGTCGTAATCGGAACAAAGTTGATAAACAAAATGCCGTTTAGCGGCGATAACAGTTTGATACCTGCATTCCAGCACAACAAAGCGGCTAGACCAGGCAGCAAGATCATAAAGGACATTTCGTATTTAATCGATAGGATCGTGTCCAAAGTTGGCACTGGCAGCACACCAAAGGCAGATGCGAGCGCAACGATTACGAAAGATACAGCACTGCCTAGCAAGCAGGTTAATGTTGAATAGCGGAGTATAGACCAAGCCTTAAACTTGCTTCCCCCCATCGAATAAACGACCCATCCGACAACCCCCGTAAAAATGAGCAGGAGCGGGAAAATATGCTGTCCGGCCATCATGAAAAAGGCTAACTTCCCGTTCGTGATCACAAGTAGAGCCCCAACAAGCGCAATAGCTACACTCGTGAGCATATATTTTTTTGGCGCTGTTTTTTTAGTGACCCATATTACCATAATAGATATCATCGGCATAAGCACTTCCATGATCGAAGCAGCGACGGTGCCTGACTCACCCATGAGATGCTGTCCTAAGAAAACGGCCATATTATAAACGGTAAATGCCATTGCTCCGTAGAACATCAACACTTTGCCCTTGCCCTCCAGGCGAAACGACGCTTTCCCTTCTTTCAGTAGCAGCAGTACGCTGAGGATGATCGCAACGACGAAGTAACGAATAAACGAGAAATAAAATGGATCAATTTGTTGTAATGCAATGTGGGCAACGGGAAACATAGCTCCCCACGACATACTTGCAATGAGGCATAGTATGGATCCGATGATGACTTGTTTGTTTAGCACGAATGGTCTCTCCCTAATCAATTTATGTTCCGAATTTATTGTCTATAGCCAATCATAGGGTGTTGGAAGGCGTTAGTAAAATGATTGAAAATAAAGTTTATCATCATTTATAATGATAGTTATTGAAAGTCGCATAGGAACGGATTGTTGATTGTTGTGGAGGGATCAGGTTGGAATTTAAGGATTTGAAAATATTTGAGACGGTAGCGGCACACGGCAGTATCAGCAAAGCAGCACTCGAGCTTAATTATGTGCAATCGAATGTGACAGCAAGAATTAAGCTGCTTGAGAAGGAGCTGGATACGCCTTTATTTTACCGACATAAACGGGGAATGATTCTAAATACAGAAGGCAAACGTTTGCTTGAGCATTCGAGAGAAATTTTGCTGAAGATGGAGGAAATGAAGCGTGCTTTTCAAAATAAATCAAACCCTTCAGGAGTTCTCCAAATTGGCATTGTAGAGACGGTCGTTGCACTCCCTTATATTTTATCGTCATATTATAGCAAGTACCCTAATGTTGAATTATCGTTAAAAGCCGGAGTGACCGATCAGTTGCTGCAAGAGGTCATTGATATGAAGCTGGACGGGGCGTTTGTGACGGGACCCATCAGACATCCATTAATCGAGCAGGTTGAGGTCATTCAAGAAAAGCTTGTACTGGTGACCAAAGGCAACGACTTCTCTATGGACGACATCACCACGACGCCTCTCTTGCTTTACAATAAAGGCTGCGGATACCGCGGGAGACTAGAAAGCTGGATGAAGGTGGAGGGAATTATCCCGAAACAAATTATGGAGTTTGGCACGTTTGGGACTATTATTGGCAGTGTAGCTGCGGGAGTAGGCATATCGATTATTCCGGAATCGTCGATCGTGGATTTGGTTGCAAGCGGTACGGTATGCAGCCATAACGTGCCTGAACCTTATCGTGAGATTACGACTATTTTTATCCGACGCAAGGATTCTTATTTAACGAGCACACTGCAATGCTTTATTGATGAAATTGTTGCCCGGAAGGGCCAAGTAGAAGTGAATTTACAAGAGTGATGCTAAAAAGGCGGATGCGAAAGGGACATAAAAACATTTATTTGTCTAATGTCTTTTTTGTTAATTAATTATTCAAAATTATGAGTTATTTATGGTATTTTCATGGGTTTAAAGTGGATATTTCATGGATATAGCGTTAATATTTAAGTGAAAGATAATAAAAACAAGAAAGCGAGGGATAATAAATGGGATTATTAAACAATAAAGTTGTAATCGTAACTGGCGCAGGAAGCGGCATGGGACGTGAAGAAGCACTTTTGTGTGCGCAAGAAGGTGCCAAGGTTGTTGCGACTGATATTAATGAAGCAGCCGTGTTGAAGGTTGTAGCAGAAATTGAAGCAGCAGGCGGAGAAGCAGCAGCTTTCCAGCACAACGTTGCATCAGAGGAAGAATGGGTTAAAGTTGTAGCAGCTGCCATTGAGAAGTTCGGAAAAATAGATGTGTTGGTTAATAATGCAGGGATCTCTATGGCGTTAGGTTTGTTGGAAACAACCATTGAACAATGGAATAAAGTAATGGCGATTAATCTTCAAAGTGTTTTCCTTGGCATGAAGCATGTCATTCCAACTATGCAAGCTAATAATGGCGGATCGATTGTTAACATTTCGTCTATTGCTGGATTGACAGGCAGCAGCGGAGCTGGCGCGTATACAGCATCTAAAGGCGCGGTTCGTATGCTATCCAAAGCAGCTGCAGTTGATTTCGGTAAAGACAACATCCGGGTTAACTCGGTTCATCCAGGCTTTATTGAAACACCGATGAGCTCAGAGTTTGTCAATAACGAGAATATGCTGAAGTGGTTCTTGTCACAGACTGCTTTGCCAAGAGTGGGACAAGCTTCAGAAGTAGCGCAAGCAGTGTTGTTCCTTGCTTCCGATGCGTCCTCTTACATCACAGGCGTTGAATTGCCGGTAGATGGCGGCGTTACAGCGAAGTAACATTTATTGAAAAAACATAGAGGTTGTCTCGGAAGAGGAAGAGACAAGCTTATTATAGATATATTTAAGAATGGCGGTGCAGGGAACGATTCCTGTACCGCCATTTTTACATTAACGGTGTAGGGAGGGAAAGGTGACACTGTTAGTTGTCTGTAAGCGCATATATGCGCTTATTGAGCAGGAAAGTGGTATGGGCGAGGTAGGAATAGAGCTGTAAGCACGTATATGTTCTTACAGCTGGAAAGTAACCTTAGTTAGTTGTCTGTAAGCACATATATGTGCTTATTGAGTAGGAAAGTGGTATGGGTGAGGTAGGAATGAAGCTGTAAGCACCTATATGATCTTACAGCTGGAAAGTAGCCTTAGTTAGTTGTCTGTAAGCACATATATGTGCTTATTGA
>NZ_JBWDNT010000045.1:0-1340 GCF_056269345.1 Paenibacillus sp. J22P15 | reverse complement strand
CTATGCGTCGACGAACGGGAAAGCGCTTGGAAAGGCCACCTTCGACGGGAAACTGATGGCGATACCGAACATTGTGCCACAAGGCGATGCGCCATCATTCTTGTGGGTACGTCAGGACTGGCTCGACAAGCTCGGCCTGAAACAGCCGTCCACATTGGATGATGTTACTGCGACCGCCAACGCATTCATCAAGCAGGATCCGGACGGTAACGGTAAAGAGGATACCTTCGGTCTGCCTGGATCGCCAATCGACCTTGTCGGTGTTGAAAATGGATTCGCCTCGATTTTTAGTTACTACGGATCGTATCCGAAGTACTGGATGAAGGATGCGTCCGGCGATGTCGTATACGGTTCAATTCAACCGGAGACGAAGGAAGCACTCGCCAAACTTCGCGAGTGGTACGAAGCCGGAATTATCGACAAAGAATTCGCCTTGCGCAAGGAAACACACGAGCTGATGGTCAGCGGAAAAGCGGGTATGTTCTACGGGCCGTGGTGGATGCCGTGGGGAGCTATTGGCGATGCGGTTAAAAATGATCCGGAGGCCAAATGGGTGGCTATTGCCGCACCGCTCGATGCAGAGGGCAATTTCCGAACGCATACCGTTCCGGTCAGCAATGCCTTCGTCGTCGTTAAGAAAGGCATTAAACATCCGGAAGCGGCCATGATTGTCATCAATACGACAATCGCTGCCGAACGGGGAACGGGTAAGAATGCGAAGGATCTGGACATGCGTGTCAGTCCGGGCAATTGGCCGGTCAGGATTACCGTCGATTATGCGGACACAGTCACCCGAAAGCATGAGATGCTGATGCAAACGCTGGATGATAAGTTGAAGCTGGAGGAGATGACTGCGGAAATGCAGGACATCTATCAGAACGCGAAGCAGTCGGACTTTGATCCAATAAAGGACTTGGGCGCATGGCAGCCTTATTATTCCTATACGACAGGTAGCAAGCCGCTCACCGGACCGTTGAAGCCAATGGACAACCTGTTTACCTCTGTAACGAAGACGATGGAAATAAAGAGTGCTACGCTCGACAAGATGGAGAAGGAGATCTTTCTTAAAATCATCATGGGCAAGGAGCCGTTGGATGCGTTCGACACGTTTGTCGAGCAGTGGAAGAAGTTGGGCGGCGATCAGATTACGCAAGAAGTGGCTGAAGCTATCGGCAATTGAATGTTCGGTAAAGGACCCGATCCATTCTGGTGAGGGTCCCGATTTTGTAAGAAAGGCGGGATCACCGTGAATAAACAGCCATTTGCTCTCCATTACCATCTTATGCTCCTGCCGGGCATCGTCTTGCTCGTTCTGTTCAGCATCGTCCCCATGTTCGGCA
>NZ_JBWDNT010000016.1:0-129618 GCF_056269345.1 Paenibacillus sp. J22P15 | reverse complement strand
AACAGGCTTTGCTTGATTATGGTCCTCATCCTGCACATCAGACGTTTGTAGGCTTGCTTGATGGACTCATCGACAATGTAATTGTTGTGGACTACCCGATAATTAAATAAGCATCGCTGCTTAATATGGCAGTAATTTGGACGAATATGGTTCAGGCAGGGTGAATAGATGGCTTAGATTCAAGTTCAATTAAAACTATTCATTAAAGAGGATCTAATCGACCGATCATGTCGATGTTAGCTCCTCTTTTTCTACGTTGCAGAAAATACAATAGAAACCTGACATGAGACCCGTTAACGGTGGCTACATTGCAGAAATACAATAGATACAGCCGAAAGTACGACTAACTAACTCAAAATGGTAATTTCTACTGTATAAACTGCAACGTAGCGGTGTACACCGCATTCTACTGTGAATTCTGCTGCACAAAGTGCAATGTAGAAGTACAGAAGTATAGATGAATAGAAGCGTAGAAGTGTAGAAGTGTAGAAGTGTAGAAGTATAGATGGCGGCAGCGGCTTAAAATGGAGTAGCTATGTTCTTGACAACTGAAGCGGTTGTTGCTGTCAAGCCAGAACCAAAAGGCGCAGCTGGCGCTGGCATGCCAGATATGGGCGGCATGATGTAGGGTTTCATCCCTTACATTTGTGAAATAGTCTAGGCTATTTCAGCCCAGTTCGAGAACTGGTCACGTTAAAAATTATTTTCTAAAGTGTAGACTACTTCCTAAAACAGGAGGTAGTCTTTTTTATGTTATTAAAATTCGCTTTTCAAGATTTTCTGGATGACAGACGGTTCAAAAACACGACACAGAAAAACATTAGGAACTATCAAACCATGCGGGGAGAGTTTATGGGGTATTGTAATCTCCATCTTACGGATCTTCGTTCGATATGATGAAGCAGTTCGGAATCGTTTACAGTTCAGCCGGAGAAAATGTCGCAAAACCGAAATAAGCCCTGGTACCTTAACGTTATAAGGCACGCAGGGCTTATTCATATGTGTGGCTAAGATTTTATTTGTTCTTAGACATCGCGTATGGAAGCTTATCCAGCTCGCTCACTTCGGCTGTCGGCTGGTCGCTCATATCGAAGGCAAGCACGCCGCCATTCGCCAGCTCCTCGTGATTAAGGTAGAGCTTCGATATGGATTCCCCGTTGAACAGGACGCTTGATACATATTTGCGGTCGTCTGCGTTGTTCGGAGCTTCGATGACAATCTGTTTGCCGTTCTCCAGATGGACGGTCATCTTCTTGAAGTATGGTGTGCCGAGCACATATTCAGGCACGCCTGGGCTCAATGGATAGAAGCCCATTGCGCCGAACACATACCATGCGCATAGACTGCCGTTATCCTCGTCGCCTGGCAAGCCATCCGGGCGGGAGCTGAATAACTCGTCCATCGTACGGCGCACCCAATGCTGCGTTAACGCCGGATAACCGAGTGCCGTGTAAATGTACGGGAAGTGGAAGCTCGGCTGGTTGCTGATCGCGAATTGTCCGAAATCGACATTGGCCATTTCCGACATCTCGTGAATTTCAAAGCCGTAAGAGCCGACTTTGAACTCAGGCTCGGCAGCGAATAATGCATCGAGACGCTCCTTCGCCGCTTCACGACCGCCCATGCAATCTGCGAGTCCGAGCAGGTCATGCTGAACCGCCCAGCTACTTTGATAAGCGCCGCCCTCCGTATATGGCCCGCCCCACATGGTCGGATCGAACGGCTCAAGCCAGCTTCCGTCCTGCAGCTTGCCGCGCATGAAGCCGACTGAAGGGTCGTAGAGATGCTTGTATTGCTCTGAACGCTTCATGAGCTGCTTGTACTCTTCTTCGCGGCCTAGATGTTTCGCGACTTGCGCGATACAGAAATCGCCATAGACATAGTCTAGTGTATTGCATACGCTCTCGTGCGTGTGAATATCGGCAGGCATATATTCGTATTTCAAATATTCGCCCATGCCTTTGCGACCGTAACGATTATCCGGCGATACGGTCGTTGCATGTTTATAAAGTCCCTCGAAGGCAGTCTCGACGTCGAATCGGGTGTTGCCTTTAACAATCGCATCGGCGAAGGACACATCGATCAGTGTGCCCGGCATCATGCTGCGTTCGCCCGGCGATGCCCACTTGGGCATCCAGCCGGTCTCCTTGTAGGCATTGACCCACCCTTGCATCATCTCGTTCACGATGGATGGATAGAGCAAGTTATACAGTGGGAAGGATGTCCGGTACGTGTCCCAGAAGCCGATATCGGCATAGAGCGGACCTTGCTCAATCTTGCCGTTGTATGGGCTGAAGTGAACCTGCTCTCCGTCTGCCGTATATTCGTGGATCGCATGCGGGAACAGGGACGTACGATATAAGCTGGTATAGAAAGTCTTGAGCTTATCTTCATCTTCGCTCTCAACCTCGATCACGCCGAGCTGCTTCTCCCAGATCGCTGTAGCCGCTTGGTGAATCTCATCGAAGGACTGCCCGCCGATCTCGCGATCTAGATTCGTGAAGGCTTGCTCCTCGCTAATAAAGGACGTGCTGAAGCTCGCTTCAACAATGCCGTCAGCCGGGAGCTTGAAGCTGACATATGCGCCAAGACGCTCGCCTGTCCCGCTTAGATCCGAGTTGCTGTTATGCTTCACGTCGAACATCCCGCTATGTTCGCCAGCAATCGCGCAGCCAAAACGAATAGCGAAATACATCCGGTAGTTGTCCGGTGTGCCGCCGGCTTTGGCCGTCGTATATCCCGTCAAGGTGTTGTTCGTTGTATCGATCTTCATCGAAGATTCACCCGGGAACGGCGCTAGAATGAATCGAGCTTCATCGTGGCGTTTATACGTCAGGCGGATGCTTGCACAGCGTGTTGTCGGTGCCAGCTCCATCGTCGTCTGGTAGCGAAGCAGATGAATCTTCATGTAGTCTGGTCGCACGACGAAGTCCTTCTTGCGGAAGGAGGAGGAGCGGTCATGCGCAGAAGTCTTGAGCGGTCCCGTCTGCGGGATGAAGGTCAGATGTCCGTAATCGCCAATCCATGGGCTTGGCTGATGCGTTAGGCGGAATCCCTCCATCCGGTTATGATTCGGGCTGAACCACCAGCCGCCGCCAGCTTCAGAGGTTTGTAGCGCCCAAGCGTTCATCGCGAATGGCAGCGAGGTCAACGGCAGTGTATTGCCGTTCGAATATGGATAAATGGAATCGGTCCCTTGCAGGGGATTCACGTAATGAATATTGTTCATAAGATCACTCCTTGGATGTTTTCAATTCTGACATATATCATTGTAATGAATGAACCCGTCAGGCCGCCTATCAATTTTTTAGAGTATCTATCACTTTTCATGCTAAAATAGGGGAAGCTATTCATTCTTATTATTGCTCTGAAAGAGGAATTTATGATGTTTCCCTACTATCTGCAAGGCGATGATGAAGTTCACGGCGAATTTCCGTTTACCTTAAAAATCCATCATCTCGATACGCATATCCCCGCCCATGTCCACCAATTCATCGAATTTACTTACGTCATTCAAGGCAGTGGCATCGAGATCATCGACGGCGTAAGTAAAGAGCTGGTGCCCGGCACGTTTTCACTCTTATTCCCGCATCAAGTTCACGAGATTGAGATCGAACCGGGAGAAGAGCTGTTCCTGTATGTCGGGGCAATTGGCTTAAAGGCTTTTTTCGGCGGCGACACGCTGTTTGATCTGCATCGTCTGATGCGGGGGGCCGAATTCGATTCAAATACGACCTACCGACTCGATGAAGAGACGGCTGCCGAAGTGAAGCGTCTGTTCGAGCAGATGTACGCAGAATATCAGGAAGAGCAGTCATGGAACCGGGAAATGTTCATTGCGAAGCTTGTACAAGTATTCGTGTTGTTCAACCGATTCAGACAGCGTCATCTTGCTCCTGATGATGCCAATCTCAAAGTTGTCACGCTGTCCAAAGGGAAAGGGATGCGGGAGATCATCTCGTTTGTGTACCTTCATTTTAAAGAAGATATTACGCTCGAAATGTTAGCCAAGAAGTTTAACTATAGCGTCTCGTATATCAGCGCTACTTTTAAACAGCTGGCCGGAGAGAACTATTACTCCATTCTTGAACGGATTCGCATCGCCCATGCCTGCAACCTGCTCGTCAGCACCTCGCTCAAAATTACGGATGTCGCTTACGAAGCGGGCTTCAAGTCGTATTCCACATTTGCGCGCGTATTCCAGTCCCGGATGAACATGTCGCCGACGATGTATCGCAATAATAAAGGCATTACGCTCTAGTAGCCGATATGGAAATTGACCTCCAGCCAACTATTTACTATGAGCTGATATCGGCTTTTCAGCTGCTGAGCGCCCTTTTTCCTTGATACAAAGCACTCCCACCAGACCGATGATTGAAAAGATAACTGGAATGATGAAACCGTAGTAGTAACCAGCACTTATATTCCCTGAAGCCTGAAAATGGTCCAATACACTTCCAAAAAGGGTTGGTAGCAAAACAGCACTCAGAAACCCGCCTGTATTCGCAAACCCGGAAACAAGGCCGGATTCTGATAAAGGATAGGATTGACGGATGAAGGTAAAGGTTAGCATACATGCCCCATAACAAAGCCCAATAATAAAGAAAAGTGTCATAACCAAGAAAATAGGCGGCTTCCCATTAAAGATCAGAAAGGCAGACCAGCTCAATAACATTGTTGTATGAACCACAACATATGGCCGTTTCACTATTTCTAACCGACTTGAAATCCAGCTGGATAGCGGTGCACCAATAAGTGCCCCAATAAGGCCAACCATAATGAGCTGACTTGCATCTGAACGCGCCATCCCAAACACATTCATCCCGTAGGGTACTGCCCACGAACCGATAAATCCAACATACGCACCGACAACGCCAAAGTGACAAAAGAATAAAGCCCATGCTTGCCAACTCGAACAAATTCTTTTCAGTAAAACCAGTGTTTTTTCGCGCTGTGCTTTGTTTTTTACAAATACCGATTGCTTTGGCTTTTTTACAAGTACAAAATAAAGAAAAATCCCGCAAAAGCACAATAACAGTCCCGCTGTAAAAAATGCTGCCCTCCAGCCAAGCAGATCAATCCATAAGGAAAAAGGCACTGTCGCCAAAACGAAACCAAGGCTCCCTGTCATTCCCGTCAAACCAATTAACTTCACAAAATCCTTTGCATTAAACCATTGGCTCAAAATTAACACCATATTGACCCAAATCGTTGCATCCCCTATCCCCGTCAATATTCTGGCGAAAAGCAGGATAAATTCATGCGCGCCAATACTATAAATAATCGTGCCGACCCCTGTCAGGGTGGCCCCTATAATTAGAAAAAAATTGGGGCCCAAACGATCAGCCCAAATCCCCATCGGAATTTGCAAACCGGTATATACAAAAAATTGTATGCTTGCCAGCAGTCCAATTGTTGATGCCGTTACAGAAAAATCCCTCATCAATTGGTCTGTAATCAAACCCGGAGCCGTCCGCTGACTCGACATTAATAAATATGTGAATGTGACAGCAGCAAATACAACCCATCTAAAACTGTTATTTTGTTTGTTCATAAATTTTACTCCTGCAGTCTTTTACTCTTATATATATGGGATAACTGCAACAGTAGAAATTATTTATTCTGAAATTGGGTTTCCTTGAAAGGAAACACCGTTTGACCACATGGTGCAAAAATAAAGAGACCTTCCATGAGTTCATTGAACTTTTGGGAGGTCTCTTAGTCTTTTTAATCATGCACAGCTGGGTATGCTTCAATCTAATTCTTGTTCTAAAAAAGGTTTTACTAAACGACGGACTTCATCTGTTGACGAGGTATCCATTAATTGGTTTCTTAGTTCGCCTGCGCCTCTAAATCCACGAACATAGATTTTGAAAAAGCGAAGAAGTGGTTTAAATGGACGTGGTTCGGTTTCTTTTGAATATTTATCATGAAGATCCAACTGTAAAAGTAGTAAATTGAGAAAATCCTTCGCGCTATGTTCTTTAGGTTCTTTTTCAAAAGCGAATGGATTGGTGAAAATGCCGCGGCCAATCATAACACCATCAACGCCGTATTGTTCTACTAATTTTAATCCTGTTGCGCGGTCAGGAATATCTCCATTAATGGTTAACAACGTATTTGGAGCAATTTCATCTCGTAATTTTTTTATGTCAGGGATTAGTTCCCAGTGCGCCTCTACTTTGCTCATCTCTTTCTTTGTACGAAGGTGAATGGAAAGATTCGCAATATCTTGTTTCAATATATGTCCTAACCAATCGCGCCACTCGTCAATATCATGGTAACCCAATCTTGTTTTAACACTAACCGGCAATCCACCTGCTTTTGCTGCTTGAATAATTTCGGCTGCAACTTCAGGATGTTGTATTAATCCAGAACCCTTTCCATTGGATGCGACGTTTTGGACGGGGCATCCCATGTTTAAATCGATACCGCGAAAACCGAGTTTTTTCATATCGATACTCATCTGTTCAAAAAATGCAGGTTTATTGCCCCAAATATGAGCGACGATCGGCTGCTCATCTTCTGTGAACGTTAACCGACCACGAGTACTGTCTCTACCTGCAGGGTTACAATAACTATCTGTACTTGTGAATTCTGTGAAAAATACGTCGGGTTTTGCAGCTGTACTAACGACGTGACGAAATACAACATCTGTGACATCTTCCATTGGTGCTAATATAAAAAACGGCTTTGGTAAATCAAGCCAAAAATTTTGTTCGTTACTCATATTATTTCCTCCTGTTGCAACATATAAAAACGAGATAAGCTAGAGCAAAGTCCTTTACCCATCATACATAGTATCATTTTTTTCCGTTTGATGCACAGAATCAATTGTATGAGCGACAGACACATTTGCGGTGTCTGTCACCCATCACCCAGTTTGAGAACTGGTCACGTTAAAAACTAATTTCTAAAGAAAAGACTACTTCCTAAAAACAGGAGGCTGGACTCGTTTGTTATAGATTCACAAAAAGGCATGCCCAAAAGTACACTCTCCGAATGCCCACATGTACGATTTCAAACCGCTGCTCGGACATTATAATAACAGTTATTCATGCAAGTAGAGGAAGGTGATTATCCATGGCAACGTTATTGTATAAACTTGGGAGATTTGCTGCTCAAAAGAGAAAAGGGGTCTTGATTGGAACCTTAGCGGTACTTATTATCGCCATTTCTCTTGGCCTTGGTATGGGAATTCATTTGAACGGTGAACTGACCATTCCCGGCACGAAATCCGAGGAAGCGATGAAAGTACTGAAAGAAGAGTTTTCACAAGGGAAAGACCCTGAAGGCGGCACGATCCAAGTGATTTTCAAAGCCCCTGACGGTCAAACGCTAGAGTCGGAATCAACGAAAAAAATGATAGCTAAGACACTAAAGTCCATATCTGAAGATCCAGAGATTATATCGATCGCCAGCCCATATGAGGCAGGAACAATTGGTTATAACAGAGAGATTGGGTATGCGGTAATTACGTACAAATCCGAGGCAACTCAAGTCACCGATGCATCTAGAGAACACATATTGGAAAGTGTAGAGCAAGCGCGAAGCGAGGGCTTGCAGACTGAACTCGGAGGAAGTGTCGAATTCAACGAACATGAAATTGGCGGCATATCCGAGGTCATAGGCATCATTGTCGCATTTATGATCCTGGCCATTACATTCTCATCCTTGCTCGCTGCTGGGTTACCTATACTAACAGCAGTCATAGGACTGGGAATCGGTGTCATGTCCGTTATTATTGCGGCTAATTTTATCGAAATGGCATCATTCTCATTGATTCTGGCCATCATGCTCGGATTAGCTGTCGGAATCGACTATGGCTTATTCATCATTTCGAGATACAGACAAAATCTTGTGGAAGGCAAAGGGGTAGATGAGTCCATTGCGCATGCTAATGCAACCGCCGGCAGCGCCGTTGTTTTCGCGGGATTAACGGTTATTATTGCACTTGCTGGATTATCGGTCACGGGAATTCCATTCATCACTGTCATGGGTATAGCGGGAGCATTTACGGTACTTATAGCCGTAGTGATTTCCATCCTCGTCGTTCCAGCACTTCTTGGATTTGCAGGTGAACGGATTCGTCCGAAGACGAAAGCGGCTTCCATTCAAGATTTTCCTAAACTAAAGGAACAATCGAATCGTTGGGGACGATTCATAACGAAGTATCCATTGCCGATCGCTATTGCGGGCATTTTATTGTTAGGAGCCATAAGTCTGCCTGCATTGCATCTACAAACGGGGATTCCAGATAAAGGTTCTAAATCGATCAAAACAACGGAACGCCGTGGGTATGATTTGATCGCGGAAGGGTTTGGGCCAGGGATGAACGGACCGCTTGCTATTATTCTTAAAGCGGAGGCAACAGACGACGCGCAAGAGACTTTTGCGAAGGTAGGGAAGGAACTTAGCGAGCTGCCGAATGTGGCATTGGCTACTCCACCAGTTACGAATGCAACGGGCAAAGTAGCTATGGTAACGATTATCCCTGGAACTGATCCAAAAAGTGAAGGAACAACTGATTTGGTTCATTTGATTCGTGATAAGGCGTCTGAAATTAAGCAACAGGATCAAGTTGAGGTTATGGTTACAGGTTCAACAGCCGTGAATATTGATATATCCGAGAAATTAAATGATGCTTTTCCAAAATTTGCAGCTCTGATTGTGGGACTAGCATTGATACTTCTCATGATGGTATTCCGTTCCGTCTTAGTTCCGATCAAAGCCGTGTTAGGTTATCTCCTTACGCTTACGGCCACACTCGGTTTCGTCGTATTTGTCGTTCAGGATGGCAATCTGGACAAGCTTTTCAACATTCCTGCAGCCGGTCCTGTATTAAACTTCTTGCCTATCTTAACTGCGGGCATTCTATTCGGCTTAGCTATGGATTATGAAGTGTTTCTGGTCAGTCGCATGCGTGAAGAATTTAACCATTCAAAAAATGCGAAAAAAGCTGTATTGTCTGGTCTTAAAAATAGCGGCAGCGTTGTAACGGCAGCAGGTCTTATCATGATTGCCGTGTTCGCAAGTTTCATCTTTGTCGAAGATGTCATGATTAAATCAATGGGCTTAGCATTAGCATTCGGCATATTGTTCGATGCATTTATTGTACGGCTGACAATCGTGCCTGCGGTCATGACCCTGATGGGCAGCGCGGCTTGGTATCTACCAAAATGGATTGGGCGCATTTTACCAAATATCGATGTCGAAGGCGAGTCCATTGCTGAAGAATCGGAAGTTAAGAGAAAAATCATATAATGGAATCGAATTGAAATCTGTAATCATTTGTTCCCAATCGTACATGAGTGTATATGCCCTTATGTACGATTTTTTTGTGTTTGCACTAAGGGTATAATAGAAGATAAAATCGAAAAACGTAAAATGTTATTATAGAGAGAACGAGAGGGGAGAACGCATGGAATCGGGAAACGGGTACAAGCAGTACACGCAAAAAAATCGATTTAACGACTTACCGGATACCTTGTTTAATGCCAGAGTTCCAAGCATGGTTTGGTTTTTTTTGATCTATTTTTTATCTATGTTTATTCATCTCCTGAATGAGCCATCGTTTATATCCTTGACGTTCTTTTCGGGATTGATGCTATTTCATGCCTCTTTGAATTGGCACTTTACTTCTCTTACGAATAAATATCCTTGGGTTTATTTCATGATTCAAAGTCTAATCATTCAAGGATGTGCGCTTATCATGGATCAAGCGACTTCGATTTTATTGCTCGGGATGTATCCTGTTTTGATTGGCCAAAGTGTTGGTGTCTATTATCATAGAATTAAAATGATCATGCTGTCTGTTTTTTACTATGCTTTATTCATCTCGACTTTCTTTATGTTAGGACAAACTGAATTGTTGACTTTAATGTCAGTCTTGTACATCTTGTTTACCGTCATCGTCGTTTCTTTTGCCGATTTATATTTGAAGCAGGATCACGCTCGGATCCGTACCCAGACCTTTCTTGAAGATCTGGAGCGCTCACATCGCAAGGTAGAGGAGTTGACACTCACTAATGAACGCCAAAGAATGGCTCGGGATTTGCATGATACATTAGCTCAAGGTCTTGCGGGAATCATTATGCAGCTGGATGCGGTAGACGCACATTTAATGAAAGGCAATGTCCAAAGAGCCCAAGAAATTGTCCAGTATTCCATGGTTCAAGCAAAAAAAACGTTATCGGAAGCCAGGTTGGCTATTGATAATCTCAGATCTAGAACGTTTGCAACGGTCGACATCGCAGGTGCTATACGTGAAGAAATAGAAAGATTCAAGAATGCAACCAGTATTCAAGTATTTCTAGATATGAGCATTGATGGAAACATACCGAAATTGATGATGGAACATGGACTTCACATCATAGGTGAATGCTTAACGAACGTCGCCCGGCATGCTGAAGCCAAACATGTGTGGGTAAACGTTCGAATAGCGGACGAGAATATGAATCTTGAAATAAAAGATGATGGGAAAGGTATTGCTTCGAATCAAAGGAACTCTAAGTCCGGACATTACGGACTAATCGGCATGAAGGAGCGAGTTCGCATTTTAGGTGGATCGCTTATCATATCCAATAACATCCCTCGCGGAACTAAAATTAAGATTGATACATCTGGTAAGAATGGAGAGAACTCATGATATTTAACGTGCTTATCGCTGATGATCATCTTGTGGTAAGGGAAGGGCTAAAGTTTATTATTGAGACGAATGACAATTTTCAAGTCATAGGAGAAGCTGCCAACGGAGAGGAGGTCCTTCGATTATTGGAGTCGCTTACGCCGGATGTCATTCTCATGGATTTAAATATGCCCCAAATGAGTGGATTGGAGACCATGAAGAAACTAAATGAAAGAAACATCCATATCCCTGTCGTTATATTAACGACTTATAATGAAGATGAACTAATGATAAACGGGCTGGAATTGGGAGCCAAAGGATATCTTCTGAAAGATACCGGTAGAGATCATTTATTCCGCACGATCGAATCAGCGGTTCGCGGCGACACGCTGCTCCAGCCTGAAATTATGGCAAGAGTATTCGCAGCAAGGAATAAACGCCATGATGTACATGATACGTCTTCAGAGCGAACGATAATCTCCGAGAAAGAGCGAATTGTTCTTCAGGCCATTGCACGCGGTTATCGAAGCAAAGAAATAGCTAGTGATATGGGGATATCCGAGCGTACGGTCAAAGCTCACTTGACGAACATCTATAACAAACTAGAAGTGGATTCTAGATCCCAAGCGGTCGCTGTCGCAATCGAACGGGGGATCGTCCAGTTATAGATTAACGTTTCAATTTGATTGTGCACATCGTTTATTGCTATAATTCAAAGTATTGACATACGGACAAGTGTTCGGTATATTTTTGTAAGTGCTTCGGACAGTTGTCCGTGGATGTATACAGTTTTGAAGGAGGAGTATTTTTGAACGGCCTTAGTATGGAAGCTAAATCAAGCGTAGATTTAAGCACGGTCAAGAAAGGACCGATCGTTGCTGCACTAATTATTGGCGCATTTGTCTCAATTTTGAATGAAACATTGTTGAATATAGCTTTTCCAGAGCTAATGACTTATTTCGGAATTACGGAAACGACTGTTCAATGGCTGGCTACAGCCTACATGCTCGTTGTTGGTATTCTTGTACCTATAACAGCACTTCTGCAACAATGGTTTTCTACACGTCAAATGTTTCTCGGGGCTATGATTTTGTTCCTTCTCGGCACGATAGTATGTGCATCAGCACCAGCATTTGAGTTTTTGCTGGTTGGACGTATTATACAGGCTTTAGGAACAGGTTTGATGATACCAGTATTGATGAATACAATCCTCATCATCTTCCCGCCAGAGAAAAGAGGCGGTGCGATGGGATTGATCGGTCTGGTCATGATGTCTGCTCCGGCTATTGGACCTACTTTGTCGGGCTTAATTGTCGATTCGCTTAGCTGGAGATGGCTGTTTATTTTGGTTATTCCATTAGCCGTGATCTCCATCCTATTTGCGGCTGTTTATTTGAAGAACGTGAGTGAACTGACTAGACCAAAGGTCGATATGTTTTCTATTCTACTTTCCTCTATCGGTTTCGGAGGCATTGTCTATGGCTTTAGCAGCGCGGGTGAAGGCTCTTGGTCAGATGCTAAGGTTGTATGGTGCTTGGTTGTAGGCGGGGTCAGCTTGATCATCTTTGTATGGCGTCAGCTTTCGGTGAAAGAACCGATGCTGGATCTGCGAGTATTCCGTTATCCAATGTTTTCGCTTGTAACGGTGCTGATGCTCGTGCTTATGATGGCTATGTTCTCTACAATGATTATGCTTCCGCTATTTTTGCAAAATGTTATGATGCTTACTGCGCTGAGCGCAGGTCTTGTCATGATGCCGGGAAGTATAATAAATGGTATTATGGCTCCGATCTCCGGCGTATTGTTTGATAAATTCGGACCAAAAGTGCTGGTTATCCCTGGTCTGGTTTTGATGAGTGTATCCATTTGGCTGTTCTCAGGAATTGAAGCAGGATGGTCGAGCGGATATGTCGTGTTCCTGCATATTTTGATGATGATTGGTATCTCCTTAGTCATGATGCCAGCTCAAACGACAGGTTTGAATCAGCTGCCGCGCAGACTGTATGCTCATGGTACAGCGGTTATGAGTACGCTGCAGCAAGTTGCAGGCGCGATTGGTGTAGCTTTGTTTGTCAGCATCATGTCGTCAGGCATGAGAGATTATATGGCGACGTCGCCTGATCCAACCAATCCTGCTGAAGGTGTCCCTGCAATGGTAGCTGGGCTCCACAGTGCGTTTGTAGTAGGTGGCATTCTCTCTATCCTGGCATTGCTTATCGGTCTCTTCATTCGCAAAACGAAGGCACCTCAAGAGGATGAGCAGAAGCAGTCAGCTTAATCAGATTAGTACAAATTTAACAGACGAATTGAATGCCCATAGTCTGTTAGCCATAAAAGAGACTTCGTACGAGTTCATTGAACTTGTGAGGAGTCTCTTTTTTTATTGTAATTTTTGCTGTTGAATCAATTTTTCATTACGATCTCCGCTATTTAGACCAGCCTCACAAAAAACACTTTACAATGTGCCCAGGATATCATATATTCTATTCATATAAAATGTTTCCCTAGGTAAACTCTTTGTCCTATAGTGAAATTAATTTTTTTTATTAAATGTTTTGCGTTGAGGCAAAACATTTACCTTATATTAACATGGAGGTGGAAGAATTGGCGCTTGACCCAAATCGACAATTCTCAAGGAGAAATATTCTTAAAGCTGGAGCAGCAGGCATAATAGGTGTGATCGGAAGCAGTTTTTTAAATACAAGTGCATTATTCGGCAAATCTGTTCATGCAATGGGAAAGGAAGAAATGCATCATACGCTCAAAGGGCAAATGAAACATGGAATGGCACATGGTTACGATCCAGGAACCGATTCAACACCGGGGCTAGAAGCGGCTGTTAAAGCACTAACGACTTTTGATTATGGGGTCGTTAGTACATCACCAGATGGCAGAACCATAAGGGATTATGATATTCAAGCGTGGGATGCTGAGGTGGAAATTGCGAAAGGGATTAAGTTTCCAGGGTGGACGTTCAATGGTACGATTCCAGGACCGACACTGCGTTGCACCGAGGGAGATATCGTTCGAATTAAGTTCGGAAACGGCTCTGCACACCCGCATTCTATCCACTTTCACGGTATTCATCCGACCAATATGGATGGATTGGAGCCTGTTCCTTCAGGAAGTGAATTTGTATATGAATTTGAAGCGAAGCCAGCAGGGCTGCAGCCTTATCACTGTCATGTTCCACCGCTGGCTAGGCATATTCACAAAGGTCTCTATGGTCATTTTATTGTTGATCCTAAGAAACCGAGGAAACCGGCGAAAGAGTTAAGTATGGTTATGAATGGCTTTGATTTGGATTTAGACGGCGAGAATGAGGTATATACGGTCAACGGTTACGCCTTTGCTTACCAAGCTAGACCTATCAAAGTGAAAACAGGAGAATTGGTCCGCATTTACTTGAGTAACTTAACGGAATTTGACCCTATTAACTCCTTTCATCTGCATTCTAATTTCTTTCATTACTATGCAACTGGAGCTGATCCGGAGGCGAGGCCTCAATATACAGATACGATAATGCAATGCCAAGGCGAGAGAGGCATTATTGAAATTACTTTCCCTTCTCCGGGGAAATATATGTTCCATGCTCATCAAAGTGAGTTTACCGAGCTTGGTTGGATGGGCTTTTTTGAAGTCGGATAATATGTGGGGGTGTGAGATGTGCAGATTGAAATTATAAATAAGAAGCCGCATAAAAAAAAGGCTTGGTTGCTTGGCGTACTGCCTTTGCTGCTGTTAGCAGGCATGATTTCAGTTATCGCTACATGGGGTACAGGTGTAGAAGAGCAGCAAGCAGCTCCAATAGAGGTGCTGAATATTGAACGAATTGTTCTCACGGATGATGGATTTGAAGTTCGTATTCTTAATTCTGGACCAAAGGAGCTAACCGTAGCTCAAGTCGTGGTAGATGGCGCTTTTTGGAATGCAACCTATTCTCCTAGTCCAACGCTTGAACGCTTTGACAGCTCGACGGTTTATATACCATATCCTTGGGTTGAGGGAGATCCCCATGAAATTAAGCTTATAACGACGAACGGATTGATTTTTACAGGGGAAGTCGCTGCTGCAATGAAGACACCGGCCGCTGATACGAATCGATTCCTGCAATATTCACTCATAGGCTTTTATGTTGGTGTTGTTCCAGTGGGACTTGGGCTGCTGTGGTATCCCTTTATGCGTCGATTTTCATCAAAAGGCATACAAGCGGTTATGGCGTTTACAGTTGGTCTTTTATTTTTCCTAGCGATCGATACGATCCAAGAGGGAATTGAGCTAGGGGCGGAAGCGCCTGGCGTATTCCAAGGGACAGGACTCGTTTGGTTCGGAGCGGCATTAAGCTTCCTATTCCTGCTTGCAATGGATCAGACTAAATCCAAAAAAACATTAAATACAGATGTCGCTGGAAAGCAGGTATCGTTCAAAATAGCCAGTGGCATCGGTCTTCATAATCTCGGCGAAGGTCTCGCAATTGGGGCTGCCTTCGCTGCGGGGGAAGCAGCGCTTGGATCATTCCTTATTATTGGTTTTACGCTGCATAACATTACGGAAGGGATTGGCATCGCTGCGCCGCTCTTGCAAGCAAAGCCGACACTAAAGACTTTTTTGGCACTAGCAGTATTAGGCGGGGGACCCGCTATTATAGGAACGTGGATCGGCGGTTTCGTCTTTAATCAAACATTAGCAGCATTGTTCTTTGGTATTGGAGCAGGTGCCATTGTTCAAGTGATTTTTGTCATTTCGAAAATGATTGTAAGAGATGCTAAAGTAGCTGCTGCCCCAACCGTTTCATGGCTTAATTTCACAAGCTTGGCTCTTGGTATTTTGGTGATGTATGTAACGGCTTTATTAGTTAACTTCTAGAACCTAATAGGAATGAGGAGATTGAAATGCCAATGAATATAGGTGTCGCAGGGGTTATCTTACTTGTCATTTTAGGATTATTGCTCTTTGGACCATCCAAGCTGCCGCAGCTTGGGCGAGCGATTGGAACGACATTGTCAGAGTTCAGAAGGGGAGCAAAGGGACTCATAGACCCCGATGAGAAACAGGATCAGACATCAAATAAATAAACAAGCGAAGAGCCGTTAGGATACACCTAACGGCTCTTTTTTACTAGTGCTACAATTTAAATTAACCAAGACGCTTCTTTCGTTCAATCAATATCGTAAGACTAACAAGTGTAACAAATATGGTGGCTCCCATATCGGAGAGAATAGCAATCCATAGGGTGAGCCATCCGGGGATGGTCAGCAAGAGCGCGATTACTTTCAATCCGAGCGAGACGATAATGTTGAAACGAATGACACGATTGACCTTTTTGGCTATGGAAACCGCTTCAGGAAGCTTGCCCAAATGATCCTGCATCAGAACGATATCTGCCGTCTCAATTGCACTATCAGTGCCTTTCCCCATCGCAATACCGAGCTGTGCTGATGCTAGAGCAGGGGCGTCATTAATTCCGTCACCAATCATAGCTACATGATGACTAGCAGACAGTTCTTTAATCCGCTTCACTTTATCCTCTGGAAGCAGATTTCCGTAAAATTCAGAAACGCCAACGGCTGAAGCTACTTTCTCAGCTGTCTTCTGATGGTCTCCAGTCAGCATGATCGTGCGTGTAATTCCAAGCTTGTGCAATGACGCAATAACATAGCGGCTTTCTTCGCGAATTTCGTCTGCAATGCCGAACATGCCTAGTACTTACTGCTCGTCTGCTGCTAATACGAGGGTCAGACCGTCATTTTTTAATTGGTCAATTCTGAATTGTATAGCCTCGGGAATCGTAATATGGGCGATGCTTTTTTCATTTCCAAGCCAGTAAGTTTGACCATTCACCTTCGCTTTAATGCCGCGGCCGGTTATCGTTTGAATTTCATCTGGTTCAGGTACAGCGATGTTTCTGTCCGTTATTTCTTTCATAACCGCTCTTGCCAGCGGGTGAGAGGATAACTTTTCGATGGCTCCAGCAATTTGGAAAAACCGTTCTTCGTCATATGCCTCAAGCTCAGCAACATGTGGTTCACCTTTGGTTAAAGTCCCCGTTTTGTCAAAAGCAAGCGTGTCGATCTTGCCAAGCTGCTCCAGAAACACGCCGCCTTTGACCAATACGCCGTTGCGTGCGTTTCTAGTAATTCCCGCAACAATTGCAATGGGAGAAGAAAGGATTAGCGCACAAGGACAACCTACAATTAATACAGATAACCCTTGATATAGCCAAGTCGTCCAATCTCCTTGAAATAGGAGCGGAGGGAGAAGTGTAACAAGAGCTGCAACAATCATAATGAGCGGCGTATAATATTTGGCGAATTTATTAATAAAAAGCTCAGTTGGTGTTTTCGTCTCCTGCGCTTCTTGAACGAGATGGAGTATTTTTGCCAAGGAAGAATCTTTGTATGCTTTATCAATTCGAACAAGCAGTAGTCCTTCATTATTAATGCTGCCGCCATAAACGGGCTCGCCGGACTCTTTCTCGACCGGAAGTGATTCACCTGTAATGGCCGCCTCATTCACCGAGCTTTTCCCCTCTGAGACGGTTCCGTCTGAAGGAATCTTATCGCCTGGCTTTATTTTCACTAAATCTCCTGCTTGAAGAGAAGCAATGGGAACAATGACCTCTTGGCCATTTTCCAGCTTTAAAGCTTCTTTTGGGGCAACTTGAAATAAGGCTTCCATAGAACGTCGTGCTTTTTCCATCCCGTAACCTTCGAGCAGCTCATTAAGTCCAAACAAGATAGCAACGAGAGTAGCTTCTCTCCATTCGCCAATGGACACAGCACCGACTAAAGCAATGGTCATTAACGTATCGATATTGAATTTAAGCTTAAATAGGTTTTTGAGTCCTCTAAAAAATGTGGTGTAACCGCTAATAATCGTTGCAACTAAATATAAAAGAATGACAGCTTGTTTATCGAGCACACCATCAAGCAGTAATGCGCCTGCATAGATTATTCCAGATGTGATTAGCATCTTAAGCATCCTCGAATTGCCTTCGGAATGACTATGATCATGTTCACCATGGTTGTGGTTACTGTGGTCATCCCCGGTATTGGTCTCCGCGCTTGTATCAATGTAGGCATTGTCTGATTTTAAAATTTTGTTAACTGCATTCATAGATATTTGTGGATCAACCGTTAATTTACCGGAGTTATAGCTAAGCTTTGCATCTGCTCCATGCTCCAATTGTTGAATTTCTTCCTCTATTCTGAGGGCGCACCCACCGCATGAAAGCCCCTTTATTCGATATTCGTTCATAAAGCCCCTTCTTTCATTTGAATATATGAGTAATTATTCATATGATATGCAATTCCAACATTTATGTCAAACGTATTTTCTCCATTCAGCCACATAAATTATGCAAATCCACCATTCAAATAAACAGAACATAAACGATGAGTCGTAAAAGTTTATCTACATGTAATAACACGTTTCGGTTCCCGTTAGATTCGATGTTTATACTCTAGTACGTGAAGAGCACGAGAAAAACGATGATGCCGCAAAAGGAGGAAGTTGTATTGATCGCTATTTGGAAAAAAGAGTTTGTCCAATCGTTTCGCAGTGTATTTTCACTGATTACGATTGCTATTTTTATTGCTGTATCTTATTATTTGTCGGATTTTGTATCAAGCAGCACTGCCATAACCGGACTACAGCTTTCTGAGGAAGGATACGTAAGCGGGCTTGTGTTCCTTATTTACATTATGGGGTTTTTGTTTATATTCTCCCTATCTCACGATATCGTTAATCGGGAGACGGAAAGCAGAACTATTCGTTTCTTGGTAACGAAAACATCCCGGTCATCTATTATTTTTGGAAAGCTGCTCGGCATATTCTCGTACTGGTTTGTCTGTTTAGCTGCCTCCTTCGTTATCATTACAATCTTTTCCCATCAATTTTATTACAAAACGTTTGGCAGTTTGTTCGTTATGCTTGCATACATGGTTGCCTTGTGCGTTCTGATGTCCTGCCTCATACCTAAAAGATCCATGTCGATGTTTGCAGGGTTAATTCTTAGTTTCGCTATTCCTATATTTGGTATTTGGGGCATGTTCTCGGAGAAGCTTTGGCTCAAGACGATTAAATACGTAACCCCTTACCACTATATGCTCAACGGCGAAACATGGGGATGGATTATCGTATTGCTGTTTGCCGCGGCTATGGTAGGGATGGCGATCATCTGTTTGAATAGGAGGGATTTATAATGGTTGTCATCGAAACGAATAACCTGAGGAAGTCTTATCAAAATCACGAAGTGGTTCGCGGAATTAATTTAAATATTAACGAAGGCGAAATTTTCGGTTTCCTTGGAAGAAATGGCGCAGGAAAAACGACTTTCATCAATATGCTTACAGGAATTGTCCTCCCTTCCAGTGGGCAATTTCGTATTCTCGGCATTCCGAACAAGCAGTTGGATCGGGTCAAGCATAAAGTGGGGGTACTTCCTGATTATACTGAATTTTACTCAAATGATACCGCTCTTGAACATCTACGTTTTTTTGCCAGTTTACAAAAACAGGAAGTTTCGAGACAGCAATGTCTTGATTTATTGGAGCAGGTTGGATTAAAAGAAGCGGTACATGTAAAAACCAAAAAATTCTCATTCGGAATGAAGAAAAAGCTAGGTGTAGCTCAAGCCGTCATTGGAAATCCGAAACTGATCTTTCTTGATGAGCCTACCTCTGGAATGGATCCGGAATCCGCTTTGGAGATACAGCAATTTATCCGGTTTTTGGCTAGTCAAAACCAAACGATATTCATGACGTCCCATAACCTGAATGAAGTAGAGAAACTGTGCAGTCGAGTTGCCATTATGAAGAAAGGTATCATTTCAGGACTTGGAACAGTGGAACAGCTGCAAAAGCAATTTCAGACCAGTATTGAAGTCACGATTAGGCTATTGCCTAAAAGCGACATTTCATACATCAAAGCGCGCGATGAGATTCAAGCCTCGAATAGTATAAAAAGCTGGAGTCAGCATCATCTTTCTGCTGAAGTCCGAGATGAATCTGATATCGCAGTAATATTACATCACTTATGCTCGAATGGTATCGATGTATTCGGAATTCAAACCAATAATCCTTCGTTAGAAGACATTTTCATGCACGATTAATATGGTCGACGTATAAACCGAAATCACCATAGAGAGGCTTCTCATGAGTTCACTGAACTTATGGGTAGCCTTTTTTTGCATAGACGAGAGGTTTTATATGTTTTTGAAGTAGATAGCATGACGTAAACGCAGATTGCTTAACATAATTAAATTATTTCCTAAGAAATAATGAAAACGCATACATGTCATTTTTGATTTTTTCACTTCCCCCTATATTAGGAGCTAATATTACAGCCTTAAAGTGATTGGTAAAACTTGCGCCTAGCGGTATTAGTGGGTTTTTTGGGACAAAAACGACACATATTTAACGTTATCAGAATAGTCGAGGTAATTTGATAATTGGTGTTTCCTCATTAGAGTATGCGCTTTCACGCGATACTGAAAATGACATATTTACGATCGTTCTAGTTATCGGCTATCGTTGGAAATGTAAGCGATAGCATTTCTTGAATCCGATGACGGAGCACGATGCTAAAGCAAAAATAAAGAAACCGGGAAGTGGTGATGCTATGCAGGAGGCAAAAGGCATTTTAACGGGCAGCGTACTTCCGAAACCGGATAAGTTGAAGAGTAGAGGCTGGAAAAGAGTACTTCAAAATTGGGAGCTTTATTTATTCATTGCACCCGCGTTTTTCTACTTTCTTATCTTCTCTTATGGTCCGATGTACGGCATTCAAATTGCGTTCAAGAACTTCGTACCTACAAAAGGAATATTTGACAGCCCTTGGGTCGGGTTCGATCATTTTGTCCGATTTTTTAATTCCTATTACTTTTGGGACTTGATTTGGAACACATTAAGTATTAGTTTGTATGAACTGGCTATCGGATTTCCGATACCGATTATACTTGCACTGGCGTTCAATGAATTGAAAGGCGGGTTCTTTAAAAAGGCAGCTCAAACTGTTACTTATGCACCGCATTTCATTTCAGTCGTCGTTATGGCGGGGATGATCATTACGTTCTTGTCACCATCTTCGGGGATTGTCACCCACTTTATCGAATGGCTGGGGTTTGACGCACCTGATTTTTTGACGGATCCGAAGTGGTTTAAAACGATGTATGTGTTCTCGGGTGTATGGCAAAGCGCAGGCTGGGGTACTATCATTTATTTGGCAGCGCTTTCGGGAGTGGATCCAGGCTTGCATGAGGCTGCGATTATTGATGGAGCTTCACGATTCAAACGAGTTCTCCATATCAACATTCCGACGATTGTTCCTACGATGACTATTTTGCTAATTCTAAATATGGGAAGTTTGCTTGGGGTTGGATTTGAGAAAATATTGTTGCTGCAAAACTCGCTGAATATGGAATCATCGGATGTCATCTCGACTTTCGTATACCGCGCGGGGCTTGTGGATGCCCAGTACAGCTTCTCGACAGCAATCGGTTTGTTCAATTCTGTTATTAATGCATTAATTTTAGTAGTTGTGAATCAGATTGTACGACGTACGAATGAAAATAGCTTGTGGTAAAAGAAAGGAGGATAACCGATGATTTCCGCTGTTAAAGAGTCTAAACGGGATAAACTATTTCTTATGTGCAACTATATCTTTGTATTATTGGCTTTCATTATTGTAGCCTACCCTGTCCTTTATATGATTAGCGCCTCGATAAGCGATCCTAAGCTAGTTGGTTCAGGTGAAATGTGGCTGCTGCCGAAAGGCATAACATTTGAAGGCTATCAAAGGGTATTCCAAAACTCAAGTATATGGACAGGATACGGTAATACGATCCTCTACACAGTAATAGGTACATCGATCAATTTATTGGTTACGCTTCCGGCGGCTTATGCTCTTAGCCGTAAAGACTTTATGGGTCGCAACTTTTTTATGGGAATGTTTATGGTGACTATGTTCTTTGGCGGGGGCCTCGTACCTACCTATTTGCTCATCAAAGAATTAGGAATGATCAATACGATTTGGGCAATTGTGATTCCTTCGGCTGCTTCGATCTGGAACATTATCGTAGCCCGTACGTTCTTCCAATCTTCGATTCCGAAAGAGCTGCAAGAGGCTGCACAGATCGACGGGTGTACAAACCTGCGGCTGTTTATGAAAATCATTTTACCATTGTCCATGCCGATTATTGCAGTTATGGCTTTATTCTACGGTGTTGGCAACTGGAACAGCTATTTCTCGGCACTCATCTATTTAAACGATGCAGCGAAATACCCTTTGCAGCTTGTGCTGCGCCAGATTCTTGTTCTGCAGGAGATGTCTGCTCAGGGCGGGGGCGTTATGGACGCTTCAACAGCGTCAGCTCTCAATAACAAGGCTGAAATCGCTGCACTGGTCAAATACGCTGTTATTATTGTAGCAACAGGACCGATTATCGCTGTTTATCCGTTTCTTCAGCGTTATTTTGTACAAGGTGTCATGATTGGTTCTGTTAAGGGCTGATTTTGCTCATAAATAATTGATAAATGGGAGAGGGATCTTAGATGAAAAAACTACAAAAAGCATCATCACTGTTGTTGAGCACGACACTCCTTATGTCACTATTAGCAGCTTGTGGTTCACCGAACAATGAGGGGAAAACGAATGGCAGCAATGCCGGTTCGGAAACGTCCGCATCCAAAACGGCTGATGGGGTTAATAAAGAAGGTTTTCCGGTTGTCAGTAAACCGGTTACATTGACGATGATGTCACAGGATGTTGGTGTAGCGGATTGGAATAAAATGTCTGTTTTGCAAGAGATGGAGAAATTGACGGGCATTAAGCTTGAATTCCAGAACGCTCCGGTTGATAGCTTTGCAACGAAGAAAAACCTTGTATTTGCGAGCGGCGATTTGCCAGATATGTTCTATGCAGCGGATCTAAAACCTGCAGAACAAGTGACTTATGGATCTCAAGGCGTCCTTATTCCTCTTGAAAAATATATTGATGAAGGTTATGCGCCTAACATCAAAAAGATTTTTGATGAGAATCCGGACATCCGCAAGTCGTTCACTACACCAGACGGTCATATTTATGCGCTGCCGAACGTCGATTTATCAGCAGTTTGGTACCGCGGTCCGATGTGGTATAACGGAAAGTTCTTGAAATCACTTGGAGCAACAGAGCCTAAGACGACCGAAGAACTGTATAGCTATTTGAAGCGTGTTAAGGATGAAGATGCGAATGGAAATGGGAAGAAGGATGAAATCCCGTTAACCTCCGTTAAACTAAACGATTTGCGGATGTATTTCCTCGGTTTCTGGGGCATTTATGATGAGGTCATTTATGCGGATAAGGATGGCAAAGTACACTACACGCCGCAGGAAGAAGGCTACAAAGGATATTTAACATTCCTCAACCGTCTGTGGTCTGAAGAGTTGCTGGATCATGAGACATTCTCGCAAACAGATGAGCAGAAGAAGGCGAAGGGGAAAAACAATCAAGTTGCTGTATTTAACGACTATTTCCCTTACTTCACGCTAGGCGGCGAACCAAGCGAGGACAATCCATTGATGACGCCGGTACAAAGTGAAATTGCAGGTTCTCCTGTTTATGGCAAGCATCCTGGTATTTCTGCGAACGGCACCTTTGCCATCACAAGCAGCAATCCGGCTCCAGAAGCAACGATGCGTTGGGTAGATTACCTATACAGCTATGAAGGCTCTACCTTGTTCAATCAAGGTCCTGAGAACCTTCTGTGGAAATACAGAAACAAGGAAACACATGAAAAGGAATGGCTTCCTGTTCCAGGCGGCATCGATCGTGAAGAATACCGCGGAACGATGACACCAAACTATGGTATTCTTACGCCGGGTGTGAACTCAAGTGATGTTTACGTAGGCCTTCGGAGCGAATTCGACCTATGGATCGATAAGCAAAATGCAGAAAAGCTAACGCCAATCGCGAAAGCTCCTTTTGGGAATGTTTACTTGACGAATGAAGAGCAAACCGAGGCTTCCGCATTGTTATCGGATCTGAACACATATGTTCAACAGATGGAAGCGAAGTTTGTAACAGGTCAGGAGCCTTTGGCGAATTGGGACAAGTATGAAGCTCAAATTAAAAAAATGGGCGGCGATCGTATCGTTGAGCTATATCAAAGCGCATACGACAGATAGAACAGAGTCTAATAAATGAGCCGAGAATGAAGCAAGAAGACAAGCAAAACCCGGTCATGCGAGAGTATGACCGGGTGTTTGTCTATCGTTTGTTATTCATCATCGAGTTCGGATAACGATTCGATCTGTCCATTCTCCCAGAATTGCTTCCGGTATTGACCGGGCGTAAATCCGGTTTCCTTCTTAAATTTGCGAATAAAGTTAGGTGTATCCAAATAACCAACTTGAATAATGATGTCTTTGAGCGGTGCGTTCGTCGTTTTTAAATGATGCTGCACCTCTTCCATTCTTTTCTGCCATATATACTGGATGAAGCCGAGTCCCATCTTTTCCTTGAATGACCGGCTTACATGCGATGGCGAAATGGCAAACTCAAAGGCTATCGTCTCTAGACTGAGCGTATTGTCAGTAAAGTGGTCATCAATGAAGGCTACGATCTGATCAATTTGAGATTGTTCTTCTTTCTGATTGTTGCGCTCCACTTGATTGCAAATCCGCGAGGCGAGATTCAGGAAGCTGGTCTCCATTTCCTCCAGGGATTGCGTATAAATCATATTAGGAGCAATTTCTAGTAACAAATTATGAATGCCGAGCTCCGATGCTGTTTTCAACATCGTATTCAAAATGTCAAAGCATATGCAGCGCTTCAGTAAAGCGGACAGTTCGGACGATTGCAGGCTCCGAAGGGACGGACTGATCAGCTGCGCAGCCACGTCATAGCTCCCAAGCTTCAAACTTTGAGAGAGCTTCATCAATGAATTGTCCGGAATCCAGAATGTGTGATCCGGTGTATAGTGCAGCTTCTCGAAATAAGTGATCGTGTCCTGGCCGCTAGCTGCTCGCAGTTCGAAAGCGGAGCAGGCTTCTATAAAAGATTGATTTAGCTGGTTGGGGCTTGAATAGCATGTCCCAACACCAATCGTAGGAGTGGCATCAAACGTCTCTAACAGGTTGCAGCGTACCGCTTCGACAATGTGCCTGATAGACGTGAATTCCTCATCGGTTGTATTCATGTTGAAGCTGATAATGAGCGCATGCTGATCGAGCTGCGGGAGCTCTACGCCATAGGCATGAGCAGCCAGCTCCGGGAATTCAATCTGGGAAAGCAGATCGATCATTTCTTGCCGTTCGTGTCGCTCGTCCTGCGTATCCTCCATTTCGCCCCAGTCGATCACGATAACAAAGTGATGGGTTCGGTCGAAACGAAGATCGAAAGCTTCTTGAAGCTCAGGCGTAAGACTTTGAGCATTCCCGAATTTGAGCAGCATGGAAAGAAAGTGATTGCGGGCGTACGGCTCCTGAAGATCTACACGCGAGCTGTAATCCTGCAGCGCTGTTCGAATTCGATCAAGTTCATTGCCAGTTGCGGTAAAGTTGTCCTCAGCATGCTTTGGTTTGAATTTAGAATTTGCGAACTCTACTAGCGTAGAGATCGGCTGATATTGCATTCTTGCCAGCAAGAGAGCAATTGCTGCACCGACTATAACGACGATGATGAATAACATGATGATGAAGCTTTGGACATGTACAACGCTGCTGAAAAATTGTGAGCTTGGCATTACCGTCACATACGTCCAGCCGTTGTTCTCTGAGGTTACGGATACGATGGAATGCGGCTTACCATTTAATACTTTATCGTGAATGCCGGGCTTGAGGCCGAATAACGAAGCCGCATCCGCACTCGATAAGGCTTCACCTTGTCGATTGTCTACAAGAATTTGACCTTGGTTATCGAGAATATAAGTTAACCCTTGATATTTGCCCAAAACGGAATCGATTAAACTCGTAAGCTCGGATTCTTTAATCAGATACATCACCGTTCCGTGAGGATTAGGATTATTTGGTGTGATAGGAACAAGATAAGCGAGCATGGATTCTTGCAAATAAGTGTTGCGAACAACGGATTCGGCTGGACGCATTGTTGGAAATTTAACGTTATTTAAGTCTTGGAAAACGCTTTCCTTATTCCAATTGGAGAACTTGAAGCTATCATCAAATACGTCAAGACTGGATAGACCTTTCGCAGAGTAAATATTGTTATCCTTGTGGAAATATAAGAACATTTCGCTAATGATCGAGCTAGTCGCTTTATATTGATCCAATGCTTGAATAGCCTCTCCGCTATAGAAAGAATCGTGAACACGAAATGGCGTAAGCCTTGTATCATAGGAGATACGGGAAGCGATATCACTTAACTCCTTCATTCGGCCGTCAATAATGACTTTGGTTTGCGTTAATTGATTGAGACGGGATTGTTCGATTTCCGAACGTAGATTGCTGACCGCGTTTTGATAAATAAATAGAGTCATAAGAATTAATGGGATAAGTAAAATGAACAAGTACGACCAAATATATTTTAGAAAAAGTTTGGACTTGAAGTAGTTTCGTTTCATTTATTCTGCCCCCTAATTATTCACCATGCCATTTCATAGATTCTTATCATAACAACAAATTTAAAGTTTGGACATAGTGTGGAAAAAGTCGTCAAAGGTCCATATATCGATAGACCTATTATGTTGGAGGTATACCATGAGCGAATTAAATGGAACTGAAGAACAAGAACAAGTAGTGGAACAAGGGGTTCACAACTATAGCAGTGAGGAGCAGTGGGTCAAGCCCGAAGATCCTCTATTGCTGGAACGTTTGGAATGGTTCAAGGATCAGAAGTTGGGTCTTATGATGCACTGGGGACCTTATTCTCAGTTAGGCGTAGTTGAATCGTGGGCACTTAGTGACAAGGATGAGGAATGGTCGCGAGACGGTATTGATTGGGATATTGACGCGGAGGAATTGAAACGGCAGTACTTTGGACTAAACAAGACATTTAATCCGCTCCGGTTTCAGCCTGAGTTATGGGCAGACCTTGCTGCGGACAATGGATTTAAGTATCTAAACTTCACAACCAAGCATCATGACGGCTTCTGTATGTGGGACACTCACACGACTGACTACCGCATTACGGGTCCAGACTGTGCCTTCCATACTCATAAGAATGCTGATATTTGCAAGCAGCTGTTTGATGCGTTTCGCAAGAGAGGGTTAGCCATCTCTGCTTATTTCTCGAAAGCCGATTGGCACACGCCTTATTATTGGACACCGGGGATGGAGCGCGGGACGTTTACGTCGCGGGGACCATCTTATGATCCGAAGCAATATCCTCATCTATGGGAGCAATTCGTACAATTCACCCATACGCAAATTATGGAGTTGATGACGAAATATGGCCGTATCGATATGCTGTGGCTCGACGCAGGATGGGTTAACGATTACCGTGACCAAAACATTAGATTAGGCGAGGTCGTTGAGAAGGCGCGTGAAATCCAGCCTTGGCTGCTGTCAGCTGATCGTACCGTCGGCGGACCGTATGAAAATGTGATTACGCCTGAGCAGACATTGCCGGAACGTCCGCTTAACGTGCCATGGGAGAGCTGTATAACGATGGGAACTTCATTCTCCTTCCGTTATGAGGATAAATATAAGTCTGTTCGGCAACTGATTCACTTGCTCGTTGAAATTGTTGCGAAAGGCGGCAATTTAGCTCTGAATGTCGGCCCGCAGCCTGACGGCAGACTGTCGGAAACGGCCATAACACGTATTAAAGGGATGGGCGAATGGCTGAAGGTTTACGGCGAGGGAATTTATGGAACGCGGATTTGTGAGCCATTTTCCGAAGGGAATTTTCAGTTTACGAGAAAAGGCGATACGATCTATGCTTTCAACTTGTACAAGGACGAGCAAGAAATCGTGACAGAGGAACTGTATGTTCCTGTTCAGCATTCCTTCAGTCAAATAGATCTCATTGGCGTGCAGGACAACCTATGTTATCGTAAGGTTGAGGATGGAATTATTGTCCAAATACCAGAAAGTGAGCGTTCAGTTCAAGCGCCGATTGCACACGTATTCCGAGTAAAGTAATCAAAGAGGAGCTGTGAATAATGCAAGAGTGGTTCAAGGAAGCGAAGCTTGGTATTTTTATACATTATGGAATTTATGCGGTGGATGGAGTGGCCGAATCATGGTCCTTCTATAACGGGAGAATGTCCTATGACGCTTACATGAAACAATTGGATGGTTTTACGGCTTCCAAATTTGATGCGGACAAATGGGCAGATTTGATTCAGAAATCCGGGGCAAAGTACTCGGTCCTTACGACCAAGCACCATGACGGTGTAGCTTTGTGGGACACACAATACAGCGATTTAAACGTAGTGAAGAAGACTCCTGTGAAGCGGGATTTGATAAAAGAATATGCAGAAGCCATTACAAAAAGAGGGATTCGCCTTGGGATGTATTATTCCCTTATCGATTGGTCGCATCCTGATTATCCGAGCGTGTATGCAGACGGTAAGGTACCTGACGATTTGAGCAATGTGAACAAATATTCGAGCCCTGTTGACGGTGTACAGGATGAAGAGAAATGGAAGGCATTTCTGCAGTTTAACGATGATCAATTGAAGGAGATATTGACGAACTATGGGAAGGTTGATCTGCTCTGGTTCGATGGTGATTGGGAACGTAGCGCTGAGCAGTGGAATTTACCAGCGTTCAAGCAGTACCTTCAATCGTTCAACCCAGATATTATCATTAACTCGCGTCTGCAAGGTCATGGAGATTACAAAACGCCGGAGCAAGGCATACCGATTACTCGGCCGGAAGGACCTTGGGAATTCTGTACGACAATCAATAGCTCGTGGGGATATGTTGGTACGGATAACAAGTATAAATCATTAAACCAGATTATTAGAATGTTCTGTGACTGTATTACCTTGGGAGGCAATATGCTGCTTGATATCGGGCCTATGGAAGACGGGACGATTGATAAGAGACAAGAACATATTTTACTAGGACTGGGCGAATGGATTCGAGCGCATGAAGAAGCGGTGTTTGGAACAGAGGAAGGCATTATGACCCGTTATTATTTAGGGGGCAGCACCATCTCGAAGGATAAGAAGACGTTATACCTGTTTGTATACGACGATCCGAAAGAAAATGTGTGCCTGAAAGGCTTATGTAATCCTATTAAAAAAATTACGGTGCTTCACTCCGGCAAAGAGCTTTCGCATGAGATTCATGGCGGGGTGCCGTGGTTCAACATTCCAGGAACAACATGGATTCATATGACTGCGGAAGATACACATGCTGAGGTTACTGTACTTAAGCTTGAATTTGACGAAGAGCTGGATATGTACGGCGGTTCCGGTGCGGTCGTTACACACAACTAGCTTCACAGTATAATTCCGAAGGAGGAATAAACGATGAAAATTGGATTGAGCTCTTATAGCTTGCTAAACGCGCTTAAATCAGGAGAAATGAGCATTCTTGATGCTATTCGCTGGATTGCAGAAAACGGCGGAGAGCATATGGAAATTGTCCCATACGGATATACGCTGTTGGATAATCCAGAGCTTACGGATGCTGTCCGCGAGACTGCAAAGGAAGCTGGCATTGCGTTGTCCAACTACTCGATGCCGGCAAATTTCGTACAGGATACGGAGGAGCTGTTCGACGAGGAAGTTGCGCGAGTTAAGAAGCACGTTGATCTTGTACACCGACTCGGCATGAATCATATGAGGCACGATGTCACCGCTTTTACGATTCCACAAGAAAAGATGACGATCCAGTGGTTCGAGGAGAATCTGCATCTTATGGTGAGGGGCAGTCAGCAAATAGCCGACTATGCCTCTCAATACGGTATTACGACGACGATTGAGAATCACGGCTTCAGCGTACAATCGAGCGACCGTGTACAACGTGTTCTGCATGCGGTTGATCGTCCGAATTTCAAGACGACGTTAGATATCGGCAACTTTATGTGCGTAGATGAAAATTCAATTATCGGCGTCAAGAAGAATCTGCCTTATGCTTCGCTTATTCATTTCAAGGACTTTTATTTCCGCCCGTATGATCAGCATCCGGGTGATGGAGATTGGTTTTTAACCTCGAATGGGAACTATTTGCGCGGAGCGATCGTTGGACACGGGGATATTGAAATCCGAAAAATCGTTAGGCTTATCAAGGAATCCGGTTATGACGGATATATCACTATTGAATTTGAAGGCATGGAAGAATGCAAATCTGCCTCACGAATCGCGATGGACAATTTGCGCCGCTTTTGGGATGAATGTTCATTGTAAGCGAGTTTCATAGATAAATACGAATGGGTGGAGGCAATAACATGAGTTTAAGCGGATTACCGGAGCCTAAGATCGAATATGCACCAAAACATTATATATGCCGACGCGCAACGGATACGCTCGTTCTCGACGGGCGTGTCGATAAGCCGTTCTGGGCTGCAGCGGATTGGACGGAAGATTTTGTCGATATTGAAGGCGATCTTCGTCCAAAACCTGCGAAGCAGACCCGTGTGAAAATGCTGTGGGATGATAACTATTTTTATTTTGCGGCGGAATTAATAGAAGATCAGATATGGGCGACGTTGACGGAACGGGACTCGGTTATTTTTTATGACAATGATTTTGAGATTTTCATTGATCCGGATGGGGATTCCCATAACTATTATGAGTTCGAAATTAATGCTTTAAACACGGTGTGGGATCTGCTGCTAGTTAAGCCTTACCGAGATGGGGGCCCGCCAGTGAACGGCTGGGATATTAGCGGACTTCAGACGGCGGTGCATATTGACGGTGAGCTGAATCAACCAGGAGCATCGAATAAGAAGTGGAGTATTGAGGTGGCGATGCCGTGGAGCAGCTTGCGTGAATGCGCGTCTGAAGGAAGAGCGCCGATTGAGGGCGATTTTTGGAGGGTGAACTTCTCTCGCGTCGAATGGCGCGTAGAGGTGCAGGATGGAGAATACCGCAAGATCATCAATCCGGACACCGGCAAAGCCTATCCCGAGGATAACTGGGTCTGGTCGCCAATGGGACTTATTAATATGCATTATCCTGAGCTTTGGGGTTATGTGGTGTTTGCTGAAGGAGACGCGGCACAATCGTTCGAGCTGCCGCCGGATGAACGCATCAAGTGGGAGCTTCGCAAGCTTTATTATCGTGAACGTAATTACTTCGCCGCTCATGGTGAATTTACAAGCGATGCGGAATCGTTAATGGATGACGAGGAGCAATGGATTATCGCTCCTATAATTGAGACGACCCGCTCCTTATTTCAAATAACAACGCCGTCAACGGATGGAAAGTCCAGCTATTGTATTAGAGAAGACGGCAAACTATGGAAGGAGTGAGCAGGAATGACCATACAGACCTCTGTATTCTCATTGGATCATGGAGCGATGGAGCTTATTGAGCGTAAGTTTCGTGAGAAGCAGCAGATCGCCAAAGCTAGAGCGAATGAGTTGTTTCATGTTTTTGAGCAGGAGCTGACGGAAGAAGAAATTTGGGCGCTCAAATATTTATTTGCCTATATGCCGGTGAACGATATGGCTGATTATGACGGCTCCTTATTTCTGAGCCATGTGCGCCAAACATTGAGTATTCGGAAGAAGATGCCTTGGGGAGAGAAGGTTCCCGATCACCTATTTCTGCATTTTGTACTTCCGTACCGAGTGAACACGGAGGATATCGAAGACTCCCGCGGTATTTTGCATCGTGAATTGGCGGATCGTACCGCTCCTTTGTCAATGGCAGATGCGATTCTAGAGACGAATTACTGGTGCCATGAGAAAGCCAACTACATCGGAAGTGATTTGCGTACGGTCTCGCCGCTCACAATGATTCGAAATGCGCGGGGCCGCTGTGGTGAAGAATCGACACTGGCGGTTGCTGCGCTTCGCAGTATTGGCATTCCTGCTCGCCAAGTGTATACGCCGCGATGGGCGCATTGTGATGATAACCATGCGTGGGTGGAAGCTTGGGCTGACGGAACGTGGCACTATATCGGTGCTTGCGAGCCGGAAGCGCGCCTTGATCAAGGCTGGTTCAGTCCGCCTGCTAGGCGGGCAATGCTGATCAACACGCGGATCTTCGCTAATTATTCAGGACCTGAGGATATTACACTCACCGATGAATGGTTTACAGAAATTAATTTGCTGGAAGGCTATGCGCCTACGCGGAGCATTACCGTTGTTGTTAAGGATGAGCAAAGCCGAGCGGTTAGCGGAGCAGAGGTTTATTTTGAGCTGTACAACATGGCTGAATTTTATCCGATTGCAATACTGCCGACGAACGAACAAGGCGAGGCCTCGTTTAAGACAGGTTTCGGAGATTTGTTGATCCGTGCTGTAAAGGATGGAAGATGGGGAGAGAAGAAGATCACGGTTGCTGATGAAGAGCATATTGAACTTGTTCTAAGTCAAACACAGCAATGTGAAGGTATCTCTGACTTTGACATGGTTCCTCCGCCGGAACGTAACGGTGAAGCTGCTGAACAGCTTTCCGAGGATAAGCTTGCCCAGCACAATTGTCGTCTTGAGGAAGGAACGACTATCCGAAGCAATTATGAACATACTTTTCTGACCGAAGATCAAGCAGCAGAGCTTGCACGGGCTGCTGGTCTCCCTGTCGAACGGGTATGGGAGGTGCTGCGTAAGGCGCGCGGAAACAGCCGCGAGATCGCAGCCTTCCTGCAGGAACGTACTGCGGAATACGGAGAGTGGCCGCTTCGGTTACTGGAGAGCTTGAATGAGAAGGATTTGGTAGATTCATTCCGTCCTGTGCTTGATGATCATTTAATCGGCTCTTTGTCACAGCGCGGAGTACTTTCCGAAGAGATATTCGTCCGCTATATTTTATGTCCGCGTATATTGTTTGAAATGATCGTACCGTATAAGCAATTTTTCCAAGAGGCTTTCTCCGAGGAGGAAATGAGAAGTTTCAGGGCAGATCCAGTTGAGCTTGCCCGCAAAATCGATTCGGAGTGGAGTATATGGGATGATCTCCCTAATCTGAAGGGCAAGGGCAACCCGATAGGCACTTTCAGAATTAAGAAGGGAGACCGAGTTTCTCTAGATATTATGTTCGTGGCGATCTGTCGAAGTCTAGGCATTCCGGCGCGGCTGCACCCAAGCGAGCAGAAACCACAATTTATGGTGAACGAAAGCTGGCAGGATGCGCCTTTCATAGAGGAAGCGGTGCTTGAGGCGAAGAAGAATGAAAATGGTACACTGCGATTGCTTCGGGATAACGAGACATCTACAGAAGCTCCTGCCGCCTCATATGCTGAGAATTTTACATTCGCTAGGCTTGAGAATGGAATCTACAAAACTCTGATCTATCCAAATGGGAAATCGGACGTATACGATGAACCATTCGAGATCGAGCAAGGCTCTTACCGATTGACTACGGGCATTCGTCTAAAGGACGGAACCGTATGCGTGCGCTTTGCTTATTTCACAGTTCAAACAGGAGAACAAACGGAAATCCCATTGACATTCCGTGAGGCGACGCTTGATATTCCTGTAATTGGGTCGATTGACGGCAGCCATACGCTTACGATGTTGGATGGTTCTGATCAGTCGATTGGAGAGCTTGTTGGAAGTAGCGGGGCAATGATTGCTTGGATGGAACCAGAACGTGAGCCAACTAAACATTTGATCCGTGAGTTCAGCGAGCTTGCCGAGCCATTGACAGAACTCGGTGCTCCGATCATTCTCGTTGTCGGTGATTCCGAATGGGCTGCATCGTTTGATCCTTCTCGTTATCCGAAGCTGCCGTCATGCACACAGTTTGTACGAGATGCCTCATATGCTGCGCTCCCAGACTTTATATCAAAGCCGCCAGCTAGTGAAGCAGGTTTCCCGCATCTTTTTGTGCTGGACGATCAGAACCAAATTCGTTATACATCATCAGGTTACAAGATTGGAACGGGGAAAGAAGCTTTACACATATTAACGAGCCTAAGGCAGCAGCCTGCGAAACGGAGAGATACGTAATGACTAATCGAAAATATATTGTGGCCGGCTATGCAGCCGATTCAAAGCTACCGGAAATGACACAGGAAGATTTGATGAAATTAACCCATCTGAATGTTGCCTTCGGCCATGTTCGCAATGATGAAATCAACACGGACCATTTGACAAATATCGACCATCTTCGGAGGATCAAGCACGCTTTTCCTCATCTTACGATCATATTGTCCGTTGGGGGATGGAGCGCAGGCGGGTTCTCTGAAGCAGCGTCTACTGAAGAGGGAAGAAGCCGCATGGCTGCTTCGGCTGTTCAAATTCTAACTGACTATCCGTTCGACGGAATCGATCTCGACTGGGAGTATCCTTGTTATGGTGAAGCAGAGATTGCGTCTAGTCCTGACGATAAGACAAACTTTACTTTGCTGCTCAAAACGATGCGCGAAGCAATCGACCGTAAAGGCGCGATTGACGGACGACATTATCTGCTTACCATTGCGGCTGGCGCGGATCAATATTATGTAGACGGAACGGAAATGGATCAAGTCCAGCAGTACTTGGATTTCGTTCAACTCATGACCTACGATATGCGCGGGGGCTTTCAAGTTTTGACGGGTCACCATACGAATTTGTATACACCGACCGGTGATTTGTTCCGGATCAGTACAGAAGCCTCTGTTAACCTATTCATTCGTGCTGGCGTACCGAAGGAGAAAATTGTAATCGGCGCGGCATTCTATTCACGGATATGGAATAATGTCCCGAATCGCAATAATGGGCTTCACCAAATGGCTGGAAGCACCGGCGGGTATGGACCTGATTTCACGACATTAGCAGCGGAATACATTGATAAGAACAATTATGTTAGACATTGGGACGACGAAGCCAAGGCGCCGTTCCTCTTTAACGGAACCAGCTTCATCTCTTATGAGGATGAGCAATCGCTACAGCATAAATGCGATTACGTCAAAGAGAATGAGCTTGGCGGCGTGATGTTCTGGGAATACAGCTGCGATGAGACTCATCGCTTGCTCGGTGCGATTTATGAGGGACTGAAGGAATAGGTTGTTTAGGAAGACAGAGACAGAGACAGAGACAGAGACAGAGACAGGGATACCTCGATGCTGAGACGCGTAACAGGTCATTTGGCGGTGGATATGTTGTAATAGGTCTATTTTCTAGACTTATATTTGTGAAATGGTGCAGTTTGGTGAAAATAGATCTATATTCTAGATCTATTTTTGCTGGAGTATCGCGTAGCAGGTCATTTGGCGGTGGATACGTTGTATTAGGTCTATTTTCTAGACTTAATTATGTGAAATGGGGCAGTTTGGTGGAAATAGATCTATATTCTAGATCTATTTTTGCTGGAGTATCGCGAAGCGGGTCATTTTGCTGGAATGTTTCGAAGGCAACTTAGCTCTCTGTAATAGCAGCATGCGCGGCTTTGATTAAAATTTACGATTAATGGACAATCTCTTCATACGGCACGAATAGCAAAAAGACCCTTCACAAATTCATTTGAACTCGTGAAGGGTCTTAACTTTGAGGTTATTAGCTCCTGTCCTACTGGTTGCTTTTGGATTGCTGCTGCCTAAGTTCTGCGTTTTTGGCGGCGAGCTGCTTGGCTGAAGCAGCCTGTGAAGCATCGATTCTTGCTACCTCATCGTTTAATTTCGTGATTTGCGTCATTTTGCTGCTTAAATCACTGGGAGAGGAGCTTAGTTTACTGCTTTTTTGCAGCTGTTTTATTTTGGCCAAAGCCTTTTCCCGTTTACTCTTATCGTTAATGTTTTGCTTCTGAATGTCAGCTATTTCTCTTTTTAATCGGCTAATTATTGATGTAGTGAAGCTAATCGACATAGGGCACCTCATAATCGTATAGTGTTGCTTTGCCCATTTTACTATAAATAGCTTGTTTAAGCGAGAAAGAAAGGCCCGGAAGAATGACACCTTAAGCAAGATGTCTCCTCCGGACCACGGTTCATGTTAACAGTAAGGCTGCTTCTTGTTACCTATCAGGCTCTTGCTTTTGCTCAGACTGGTTCGTTCCTCTCGTACGGAATGCCGGTCCGACAAATCGTCCCATTAGCATAAATAATGGCGAGGTTTCGAGTTCCACTAGGTTGAGCATCTCTGCCCAGTTGAAAATGACCAGAAAAGGGAGCAGTCCAATTGCAAGTATGCCGAATACAAGTCCGATAGTGACATTGCGAATTATTTTGATAAGTGACATGCACTCATCTCCAATCCTGCGAATTTCCTCACTTTTACAGTATGCGGCCAACCGCAGTACCATTCAACTTTTCCATACTCCTATTCTAAAAATCGGGGCCTCAGAGCAAAGGTCAGGCAGCCTACTTGTGTCCGCAAATCATCGTGAAGTATTATTATACGTTGTAACACCGATCATTTTCATCGATCAATTCTGATCATGCATGGGAAAGGAGCTTATTTTGAAGGCCAGAAGCTTGTATAACAACTATGTCAAAAATAATCTTTTTATGAAAATGATTTTGTTATTTTCACTAATCACAACCGCAACAATCGTATCTTTTTCCTATTTTATGTTTAACATCACGTCGGAATCGATCATTCGAAATGAGCTGCAAAATCAGAAAAAAGCGATGGACAGCGTAAATAGCTATATGACTTCCAAGTATGAATCCGTGCAAACGATAATGCGGGACGTATACAGTAATGAAGCGTCAGCTCTACAGCTTTCTTACTTTTTACAAAATCCATTTCAGGATTACATCAATTATCAGTTGGACCAAAATTCCAATATGGATAATATTGGCATGTTAAAGGGGCTCGATTATTTCGAAAATAAGCTGGACAGCGATCCTGATATGGAGAATCTGATGCTGTACAGCTCGGCGAAGCAGTTTTTGTTCGCATATAAGCAGGGACATATGAGCCGATTAGTTTCGACTAACGCCTCTCGCTCTTATGTACCGGATGCGATGGCATTGGAGAATAATAATATGACTGTACCTAATGTTTGGGTGCGTCATGCAATTGGACAGTATGAGCCTAATCTGTACGCTATACGGGTATCAATTACAGAAAAAAACACATTACAAAACATAGGACAGCTGCTCGTTTATTTCAATTCGGATCGCATTCAGCAAGTGTTAGAGAGCTATGAGGATCAACTAAAAGGTTACATTCTCGTATTAGGTCCGTCAGGCGAAGTAATGTTCGACTCTTCAAACCGCTATTATGGCACCCGATATCCCTATAAAGATAAGATTGAATCACTATTTGATACAGCAATGCTTGAGCAGGAGTCGTATGTGACGACGCTTACTCACAATCAAGCGGGCTATATGGTGGTAGGCGTGGCGCCGAAAGCTGAGGTTGCTGCCGCGTATCAAGGGGTAAAGCATACCTTTATATTGATTACCGCAATTTGTATCATTGTGATGCTGCTTGTGCCTATTTTGTTTGTCGTAAATTTTGCGAAACGAACGAACAAAATAATTCGTTTCATGCGTAAGGTGGAAAACGGTGATTTGTCGGCACGTATCCAAGATGACAAGGAGGACGAGCTTGGACAAATTTCTAGAAGCTTTAACGACATGCTGGGTGAGCTGACTCGTCATATCGACCGTGTATATAAAGCGGAGATTAAGCAAAAGCATACGGAGCTTGCTGCTCTGCAAGCTAGGGTCAATCCTCACTTTCTTTACAACACGTTGGAAGTGATCCGTATGCGGGCGGTGTCCCAGGGTGCAAAGGATGTAGGCGAAATGATTTACAGTTTGTCGGTTCTATTCAAAAGCTTTGTGCAGCCAAAAGATGAAAATACGCTCAAGGATGAGCTTGAGACGTCTCGACTTTATTTGGAGCTGTTTCGTATTCGTTATAAGGACAGGCTATCTTATGAAATTGTTTGCGCCGAAAGCTTAACCTTGAAAAAAATTATGAGCATGGCGCTTCAGCCAATTATCGAAAATTACGTTGTGCACGGTCTTCAGTCCCGCAGAACGGATAATCATATCAAGATCAGTGTTATGGAGACAGAGGGGCGGGTGCGCATTCAAGTGGAGGATAACGGTATCGGAATCGAACCTAAACGACTGGAGTTGATTCGTCATACGCTTGATTCTGTAGAGGAAGTTGGCGATTCCTTTGGTCTGCGCAGTGTGCATGAGAGACTAAGGCTGCTCTATGGCAGTGATTATGGTCTAGAAATTAAAAGTACGTTAGGTGTTGGGACGATCATAACGATTGAATTTCCAATTGAGGAAGAGGTACAGCATGTATAGAGTATTCATAGTCGATGATGAGCCCTTCATCATCGAGGGATTGTTCGATATTATTGATTGGTCAGCTTACGGCCTTGAAATCGTAGGCTCCGCAGAAAATGGCCAAGACGCGCTAGAAGCGCTTAAGGAATCGTCGGTGGACATCTTGTTAACAGACATTTCCATGCCGATTATGGATGGTCTAACCTTGATTCGTAATGCGAGACACTTTCGACCTGATTTGAAGGTTATCATTTTGAGCGGCTACAATGAATTCGACTACATTAAGACAGGCTTGAAGCTTGGAGTAGAAAATTATTTGCTGAAACCGATTAATATCGACGAGCTGCAGGAAACGCTTGTCAACACGATCGACAAGCTGAATACGACAAGACCCGACCGATTATTTAGTGATTATGATATTCGTATTCTTAGGGATAATATATTGTATCGGTGGTTAACTGGACGTATCGCGCCAAACGAGCTGAGTGAACGGACAGATATGCTGGACATTCGGCTTGATGCACCGTATTTAGTAACGGCCGTTCTTCGAACGGAGAGTCAGTTTGAGCCGTCTTACGAAGCAGCGCAGCGGCTCGCCGTCCAAGATTCATCGATGCTGCCATTTGTGGACATTGATGGCGATCTCGTTATCGTATTTATGCTGGAGGATCCCATTGCAGGCAAAGAGAAGGCGATGAGTGTACTTGGCAATATGCAAAAACGGCTCGCTCCGAGTCCCATTCGAATTTCGCTGGGAAGCGTGAGGGCGATGGGGGAGGATGCTCCTCTGAGCTATGCTCATGCGAAGAAGGCACAGGAATATTTTTTACTGTTTGATGAGCCTGAGATATTGGATTATGGCTTGATTACGGAGAAGAATGGCTTAGAGAATAAAGCGATTCAAACGCTTGACTGGTCCTCTTACTCGAAGCTGATTAAAGCGAAGGATCTGGAAAGCCTTCAAGCAGCCATTGATGCAGAGTTTGAGCTTTATCAGACGTTGGAGGGGGTTACACCGGAGTCCATTCAAAGCATGGCAATTGAGATGATGATCCGTTTCAAGATGGAGCTCAAAGAAATTAAGCAAGCAGATCAGCCTGATTTGTTCAAGGCTGGTTTTGTGCAGATTATGCAAGCCGATACGATTGAAGGCTTGGCGTCAGTCGTCAAGGAAGCAGCAACATTAACCGTAGATTCACTTATGCGCGATGTGAAGAGTCCAATTATTCAGCAGCTGCTGGGCTATGTGCATGAAAACTACGCGCAAGCGTTATCGCTCAAATCGCTCAGTCAGCAATACAACATCCACCCTGTCTACCTCGGACAATTGTTTCAGAAGGAAACGCAAGAAACCTTTACTGAATACATCAATAAGTACCGAATTGGAAAGGCTAAGGAAATGCTGAAAGAAACACAATTAAAGGTACAGGAGATTGCAATGCAGGTGGGGTACTGGGAAACTGGATATTTCTACAAACAATTCAAAAAATACGTAGGAATTTCCCCGACTGATTATAAAGGACTGCACTGATTAAAGACTAAGCCGTCTTTTTTCTTTAATTTGTACACCATACCTTTAATTTGTTCTCTATTTGAAAACCGTTACATCCGTTATTTTTAAGTAAGCCCTTGAGACGCAACGAGAGAAAGGGTTAAGCAAAAAGAAAGCGTATGCTTACTCAACAGCAAACACGATACGGGGAGGATTTACAATGAGCAAGAAGAAAAGAAGCTTTACAACAGCACTAACGCTGCTGCTGGTTATGTCAATTGTGCTTAGCGCTTGCGGAGGCGGCAAAAAAGAAGGCGAAGGCACTGCTGAGAAACCGGTAGAGCTGCTCTGGTATACGATTGGTACACCTCAAAAAGATGTGGACAAGGTTATGGCGGAAGTAAGTAAATATACAGCTGAAAAAATCGGCGTTACGGTCAAAATGAGCATGATTGATTGGGGCGATTACACGCAAAAGCTGCAAGTGATGACAGCTTCCGGTGAAGCAGTAGACATCATGTTTACATCTTCATGGGCGTTCGATTACGTTCAAAACGCTAGAAAAGGCGCATTCATGCAAATTGATGATTTGCTGAAATCGCATGGACAAGGTATTGTCGATACGCTTGATCCGGCATTCCTTGAAGGCTCCAAGATTGATGGCCATAACTACGGTATCCCGGCTAACAAAGAGCTGCCTGCTCAAGAAGTATGGCGCTTCAATAAGCAGTATGTAGATAAGTACAAGTTTGATATTTCAAAAGTGAGCACACTCGAAAGTCTTGAGCCGATGCTAAAAACGATCAAAGAAAACGAGCCGGGTGTTTATCCTTTCGCTGTTGATAAAAACCAAATGCCTTACGTACCTTACGATTATGTGATCGAGAAGCTTCCAATGGCTGTTTCTCTTGATACGAAGGACTACAAACTTGTTAACGTTCTAGATACACCAGAACTGAAACAAGCTTTGAACACGATGCACAAATATTACAAAGCGGGCTACATTCCTACAGAAGCAGCTACAATGGATTCGATGACAGATGTTCAAACGACTGGTAAATGGTTCTCAGATCGTGCAACAACTCAGCCTTTCGCTGATAACCTATGGTCTGCAAGCTATGGCTACCCAGTTGTTTCAACTCCAGCAAGCGATGCGCTTATTTACAACTGGTCTGTTATGGGCTCGATGCAAGCAATTTCGGCTAACTCAAAATATCCGGAAAAAGCAATGGAATTCCTTAACTTGCTTAACACAGATCCTGTGCTCCGCAACATGATTGATTCCGGTATCGAGGGCGTTCACTACAAGAAAGTAAGCGACACCGTAATGGAAAACCTTGATGAAGCAAAAAATTATGATATGCCAACTTTCTCTCTAGGTAACGTAATGCTAACGTACTTGAATCCAACAGATCCTGCTGACAAGTGGGAAGAATTCAAGAAGTTTAACGATGCAGGAAAAGAAGCGCCTCTTCTTGGCTTCAACTTCGATCCTTCGAAGGTAACGACTGAAATTGCATCCGTACAAAACGTAAGAGAAGAATTTTGGGCGCCGCTAATGACAGGTACAGTTGATCCTGAGACTTATATCAAAAAAGCAAATGAAAAATTTAAAGCAGCAGGCCTTGATAAAATCATGGCTGAAGCACAACGCCAGCTTGACGAGTGGAAAGCGGCAAACAAGTAAGCATGCGGGGGGAGGTATGAAGAGGAATGCTTAGCATTCCATTCATACCTTCTCTCATTAATCTGACTACGGAGAGGTGATCACGTGGGAGCCATAGGACGGTTTTTTAAAGATATTAATAAAAATAAAGCAATGTTGATTATGGTGCTGCCAGCAACAGCTTGGTTCATCTTCTTCTCCTATTTACCGATGGCTGGTATGGTTATTGCGTTTAAGGAATACCGCTATAGTCGTGATGGGTTTCTTGCCAGCATTATGGAGAGCAAGTGGGTAGGTCTGGAAAACTTTAAATTTCTATTCAGTACAAATGATGCATACATCATTACACGTAACACGGTCGTCTATAACATATTTTTCATCGTGCTCGGGCTAATTATTGCCGTTGCGATGGCTATTATGCTTGCTGAAATTACGAACAAAAAATTAGCGAAAGTTTATCAAACGGGTATGTTTTTACCTTATTTCCTATCATGGGTAATCGTTGGCTATTTCGTGTTCAGCTTCTTGAGCTTGGACAAAGGCGTTGTAAACCAAGTGTTGGTTTGGTTCGGAATCGATCCGATCAACTGGTACTCCGATCCAACGTATTGGCCGATTATTATCGTCCTCGTGTTTCTTTGGAAATCAGTAGGCTACAACAGTGTCATCTATTTGGCAGCCATCATGGGTATTGATAAGTCACTTTACGAAGCGGCAATGATCGATGGCGCTAACAAATGGCAGCAAATTCGCAACATCACGATTCCGATGCTTACACCTCTCATTACAATATTGACGCTGCTAGCGATCGGTAAAATCTTTTATGCGGATTTCGGGCTCTTCTATCAAGTGCCAAGGGATTCTGGAACGCTGTACAGCGTAACGAACGTAATCGACACTTATGTATATCGCGGCTTAAAATCAACTGGTGAAATCGGCATGAGTACGGCAGCAGGCTTGTATCAGTCGCTCATCGGATTCGTACTCGTTATTACATCGAATGGAATTGTTCGTAAATTCAATAAAGACAATGCATTGTTCTAGTAAGCAGGTTGCTGGAACAAGCATTGCGGAGGGAGAATAATCGCTATGTCCGCTCAAACGACGAAAACTCGCGATTTTCATAAGCTGACGCCTATTTGGAATATTTTATTCCATGCTACAGCTGGTATTTTCGCTTTACTTTGTGTATTTCCTTTCTTATTCGTCACTGTCATCTCGTTTACGGATGAGGCGACGCTTGCCAAGAACGGCTATTCGCTGTTTCCTGAAAAATGGAGCGTAGATGCTTACACCTATTTATTCAAAGCAGGAGATCAATTGCTTCGTTCCTATGGGGTAACGATCGCAGTTACGGTTATTGGTACAGTTATTGGTGTTGTGTGTACGGCGCTTTTCGCTTATGCAATCTCACGTAAAAGCTTTAAATATCGTGGTTTCTTCTCATTTTTCGCCTTTTTTACGATGCTATTTAACGGTGGTCTTGTGCCGTCTTATATAGTTGTCACACAGCTGCTTGGACTGAAAGATTCCATTTGGGCACTCATATTGCCCCTTGCAGTTAACGCTTTTTACATTATGATCCTTAGAACATTCTTTTCGACAATGGTGCCAGATGCTATTATAGAATCAGGCAAAATCGATGGTGCAGGAGAGTTTGGCACCTTCTTCAAGCTAGTGCTGCCTTTATCACTGCCGGGCCTCGCTACCATTGGTTTATTTAGTACGCTAGGCTATTGGAACGATTGGTTTAATGCCTTGCTGTATATTAACACGCCGGATTTAGTGCCGCTTCAGTCGATGCTGATGCGGATCGAAAATAGTATGCAATTCATAATGCAAAATTCTCAAAATGCATCGATCAGCACAGGTCTGCTGCAGTCGATGCCGCAGGATACGTCACGTATGGCGATGGTTGTGCTAGCTACCGGTCCTATCGTATTCGCTTATCCGTTCTTCCAAAGATATTTCATTCAAGGCTTGACGGTTGGTGCCGTTAAGGAGTAATTACAAATCATTTTTCCTAAAGGAGCTTATACGATGGAGCAATTTAGATTACCGAAAATTCCGATGCCTGAGCTGACACTGCCACAGGCAATTCAAGACGTATTGAAGGAAGCGGAGCAGAAGCTGGCGCACCGCCCGAAGCTGCTTCAATTGTTTAAAAATTGTTTTCCTAATACACTTGAAACGACAACGAAGCTGATGGAAGATGGCACTACCTTTGTCATTACAGGTGATATTCCAGCGATGTGGCTGCGTGACTCCGTCGAGCAAGTGATGCACTATGTCCCTTTTGCGAAGAATGATAAAGATTTGCAAAGAATCCTTAGCGGTTTAATCAAACGCCATATTGCATATATTCAAATCGATCCTTATGCGAATGCATTCAACGAGTCGGATAATGACTGGCACTGGAATACAACAGATGAGACGGACATGTCTCCATGGGTATGGGAGCGCAAGTTCGAGCTGGATTCCATTTGTTTCTCGATGCGCTTAGCCCACGCTTATTGGAAGGAAACGGAGCAGACGGATATTTTCGATTCCGGCTTCAAGGCAGCAATGCGCCGCGTTTTAGAGCTTTGGAAGACAGAACAGCGTCATTTTGAGCAATCGCCTTACCGTTTTACTCGCGATAACGGTATTCCAACAGATTCACTGCGTAATTCTGGACTAGGTATGCCTGTGAACTATACTGGTATGATTTGGTCAGGCTTCCGTCCAAGCGATGACGCTTGTGATTTCCATTACAATATTCCTGATAATATGTTTGCGGTTGTTACGCTTCGTCAAATGGAAGAAATAGCGGAATGGGTATTCCGTGACATGGACTTCCTTAAAGAGCTGAAGCAGCTTGAAGACGACGTTAACCATGGCATTCAGCTTTACGGTATTTATCAGCATCCGGAATTTGGGCCAATCTATGCATACGAAACAGATGGCTTCGGCAACTTCTGCCTCATGGATGATGCAGGCACACCAGGATTGATATCGATCCCTTATCTTGGTTATGTAAGTGCGGATGATCCGATTTATGTGAATACGAGAAAATTTGCTTTAAGTAAACATAATCCTTTCTATTATGAAGGAACAGCAGCGAAAGGTATTGGCAGCCCGCATACACCGCCAGACTACATCTGGCATATGGCATTGTCGATGCAAGGCATTACGGCAACAAGCCGTGAAGAAAAGCTAGAATTAATCGCTATGCTAGAGGCAACGGATGCGGATACTGGCTACATGCACGAAGGCTTCCATGCGGATGATCCGACTCAGTTTACGCGCAAATGGTTTGCGTGGTCGAACAGCTTGTTCTCACAGCTTGTCTATCAGGCGATGAAGGATGATATTCTATGAGCATGAACACTATCATTTTTTATGATCCATCGTTTCCGCTCCATTCGCGTCTAAGCTCGGAAACCGAGGGGCAGCTCGTTCAAATGGGCAACGTTGTTCGTGCGAATGGTCTAGGAATGGCGCTTGCTGCTGCAGAAGGCGGAAGCTTCGTAAATATGCATGCGCCTTATTTCCCTAAGGAAGCATGGTCTGACATTCTGGACTACTTAAAGCGCGGCGGCGGCTTGATCAGCATTGGAGGAGCACCGTTCAAAATTCCAGTGGTGACAAATGAAGCTGGCGTTTGGGAGCCTGAATCAGAGCAAACGGCTTATCACCGCGAGCTTCATATTCACGAGATATTACCTGTAGACGCAGCACCGATCGTAAGCTTGTCTGCAATGGAGGATCTCCCGCTGCTGCAAGGCAAAGAATCACTATTTGAAGTTTCAAACACTTGGAATATGGTTCCGCATGTGACTAAAACCAGCGATTTGCCGCATCAGATGGGTTCGGCAGGACCGATGGATGCACAATTGTTCCCGCTTCTGAAGGGTGTTTCAATCGAAGGAAGAGAAGTAGCAGCTCCTATCGTACTATGGGAAAACTCAAAGGGTATGTTTGCAGGGGCGCGCTGGTTGTTCGTCAATCAGCCGCTAAAGGATAAATTTTGGCAAGGCGGCGGAGCTGAAGTGCTTCGCAGCTGGACGGAATTTTGCTCCGCAGGCGTAACCGAACTATGGCTTAAGCCAAACTATGCATCCTACGAGCCGGGTGAAAGAGCGATGCTGACGCTGCAAATGCAGCAGCTAGGCCGTTCTGCTGCTGCAACTGCCTCATCAGCATCGAGCTGGAGCTTCATGATTATGATCCAGCATGAGAGCGAGCCAGAACAACAGTGGACTAGCACGATCAAAGCGGAAGCGGCAAAGCAGCAGCTTATTGTCCGCATTCCGGTACCTCTTACAATTGTCAGCGGTTATTACAAGGTAGATTGTATAGCTGAGTCATCTGATGGAGAAAAACGCATTCTTCGCCAAGGCTTCTGGGGCTTTGACGAAAAGCTGCTATCAGAGGGAAGTCCCGTTACAAGCGAACGCGACTATTTCATGAAAGACGGCAGGCCGATGCCAGTTGTCGGAATGACTTATATGACTTCGGACGTTGCGCGTAAGTTTTTATTTTTGCCAAACGCATCGGTATGGGATCGTGATATGGCTCAGATGCGCAAAGCGGGCATCAACTGGATCAGAACCGGCATTTGGACAGCTTATCGAAATATTATGCAGGTTGACGGTCATGCATCGGAAGAGGCGCTTCGCTCAATTGATGCGTTTCTGCTAACAGCCAAGCGGCATGATTTGCAAATAACGTTTACTTTCTTCTCGTTTACTCCGGAAACATGGGAAGGTCAGAATCCTTATCTCGACCCACGGAGTGTTGAGGCACAAAAACGGTTTATCCGGTCGATCATTTCGCGTCACAAGCAATCGAAGCATGTGGACTGGGATTTAATTAATGAGCCTTCGATGTTTGATCCACCGCGCATTTTTTCTGATGGTCCAAGATCGTCCCGCGATCCATTCGAACAGGCGGCATATGCAGCTTGGCTGAAGGAGCGTCACGGTTCTGTGGAGAAGCTTCAGAAGCTGTGGAACATGACTCCGGAGCAATTGCCGAGCTTTGAAGCGGCAACTGTGCCTGAACCAGAGGAAATCAACTTCGACGTTCAAGATATGCATCAAGGCAAGAAGGGGACGCGCTGGCTTGATTATGTATTGTTCTCTATGGATATGCATAATCGTTGGGCACAGCAGCTGTACCAGACAATAAAGGAAGAATGTCCTGATCATATGGTTACAGTCGGGCAGGATGAAGCGCTTGGTGCACAAAGACCTTCTCCGTTCTTCTACGGCGAGGCGGTCGATTATACAACCGTCCATTCATGGTGGTTGAATGATCATTTGGTGTGGGACAGCATCTTCGCTAAGACTGCTGACAAGCCGAACTTAGTGCAGGAAACAGGCATCATGTACGTAGAAACGCCGGAAGGACGCGCGAAACGTTCAGAAGCAGAACTGCGGAACATCCTTGAGCGCAAGTATGCCTATGCCTTCGCAACAGGCGGAGCAGGTGCGGTTCAATGGATATGGAACACGAATTTCTATATGGATAATGCGAATGAGTCACATATTGGCGCGCTTCGCGCGGATGGCACTGAGAAGCCTGAGGCAGATGTATCTTATGATTTCGGACGGTTTATGAATGAAATAAGAGATCTATTCAAAGGACGGGAGCTTGAGGATACTGCAGTTATATTCCCTTATTCCAATGATTTTTCCAATCGTAAGCTCGCGTTTGATGCGACAACGAAAGCAACTCGCGTGCTTGCTTATGAGTTGAATAAACCATTCCGCGGAGCTTCGGAATATCACTTGGACGAGCTGGAAGCAAATCCTGTTAAACTCGTTATTGTACCAAGTGCTCATAACTTAGATGATGCGGCATTGAGTCAGCTGCTAGGATATATTGAAAGAACAGGAGCGACTTTGCTGCTCACGGGTCCAACAAGCCTAGATGCTTACTGGCGTCCAGTTGAGCGTCATTCTGAGCTATTCGGTTCAAGAGAGCTTGTCAATGTACGCCGTGAGGAGCTGCTTCACATCGGTGATCGCATGCTGCCTGTTTCATATGGCAATCGGAGAATTGCTCAAGTATGGAAGGAAGCACAAAAAGGATCTGCTTCGGCTGCTGCTGATCAGCTCATCGAGCTATCGCACGGCAAAGGTAAAATTCTTTGGTGTCCACTGCCAGTAGAGCTCAACGATCGTATCGAACCAATCGCGGCGATCTATGAATATGCGCTTGCATACGCAGGCTGCAGCGTGGAGCTGAACTTTGTTAAAGGCGGTCAATTACCAGGTGTATACGGACGCAAGCTGACATTCCAAGACGGAGCATTGTTCACATTCGTATCGGAGTTCGGCTTGGATGCTGATATTGAGGTGAAGGACCCTGTGACAGGCGTTTCCTACGCATTTGTGCTGGAGAAGGAGCGTTCTGTGCTCTTTGCAGTGGATAACCATGGTCAGCTGCTGTCTGTTTACCGTCCTGATCAGGTGAATGTTACTGTCATTCCTGCAAACAACGATTAACAAGAAGAGGTGTTCAAAGATGAAAGATAAACGAACAGCCCATATCATCTCACATACCCATTGGGATCGTGAATGGTATTTGCCATATGAGAAACACCATGTACTGCTTGTAAAATTAATGGATACCCTTCTTCATACACTAGATACGGATCCAAACTTTAAAAGTTTTTATTTGGATGGTCAAACGATCATATTGGAAGATTACTTACAGGTTCGCCCAGAGAATAGGGAGCGCCTTGAACGTTATATTAAAGAAGGCCGTATTCCAATCGGACCTTGGTACATTTTGCAGGATGCCTTCTTGACGAGCAGTGAAGCGAATCTTCGTAATTTGCAAATCGGGCATCAAGATGCAAGCCGTTACGGTACGATTGCTAAAGTAGGTTATTTCCCAGATACGTTCGGCAACATTGGTCAAGCTCCACAAATCTTGCGTCAAGCAGGCATCGATAATGCGGTATTTGGCAGAGGCGTAAAGCCGACTGGCTTTAATAACACCGTTGCGGATTCTGAGTATGAGTCATCCTTCTCTGAGCTGCTCTGGGAAGGCCCGGACGGTTCACGCGTACTTGGCATACTATTCGCGAACTGGTACTGCAACGGCATGGAAGTGCCTACGGATGAAGCTAGCGCCAAAGAATATTGGGAGCGCAAGCTAGCGGAGGCAGAGAAATATGCAGCTACTGAACAGCTTCTATTTATGAACGGATGCGATCACCAACCGATTCAGCAGGATTTATCCGCTGCACTAGAAACGGCAAGTAAGCTCTTCCCTGACACAGAGTTTATTCACTCTAACTTTGCAGACTATTTGGCAGCTGTGAACGAATCACTAACTCGCGAGCTGTCTGTCGTGAAGGGTGAGCTTCGCAGTCAACGGACAGATGGCTGGTCAACGCTAGTGAATACTGCATCTGCACGGGTGTATTTGAAGCAAATGAACCAGCTTGGTCAAGCGATGCTGGAGAAGGTAGCAGAGCCGCTTGCTGCGCTAGCTTATTCACTTGGTCACGAATACCCGCATCACTTGTTTACTTATGCTTGGAAGACGTTGATGCAGAACCATCCACATGACAGCATTTGCGGATGCAGCGTGGACGAGGTTCACCGCGAGATGGTTACTCGCTTCGATAAGAGCCGCCATGTTGCGGAAGCGATTATTGACGATAGCAAAGCAGCGATTGCTGATGCTGTAGACACTTCTATATTTGAACAATACGGCGAAGATGCACTTCCGTTTATCGTGTTCAATACGACCGGTTGGAATCGCAGCGGAGTTGTTGAAGTCGAGCTGGACATCGCTCGTATTTACTACCGTGACGGCTTGTCACTTGATGAGATGAACAAAAAAATGTACGGTATCGATGTAACGGGAAGAACGCTTGTTGACCGCAACGGCGCAGCGATCGCTCACACAGCTGTCGATATGGGACTTCAATTCGGCTATGATCTGCCGGATGATAAGTTCCGTCAGCCGTACATGAGCCGCAAAGTAAAGCTGACATTCGAAGCAGCGGAAGTTGCATCGCTAGGTGTAGCAGCATATGGCTATGTACGGAACGCGAAAGCGGAATTGCAGCCTTCTGAATCGCTGGTTGCTGGAGAGCTTGCGCTTGAGAACGAATGGCTTCGCCTAGATATTGAAAGCGACGGTTCGTTTAACCTTACAGATAAACGCAGCGGTCAAATTTATCGCGATCTTGGCGTTTACGAGAACACAGGCGATATCGGAAATGAATACATGTATAAGCAGCCAAATGGCGAGCAAACATTGACGACGAAAGGGCTGCCTGCCACTATTCGTTTGATCGAGAATACGCCGTATCGCGCGGCATTCGAAATTGTGCATGAATGGGCAGTTCCTGCTTCAGCAGAGCCTTATTTCGAAGTGGAGAAGCTAGAGGCTGTTTATTTCCCAGAACGGAAGTCGCAGCGCACGGAAACGACAGTTCCGCTAACGATCCGGACTGAAATTGCAATTAGCCGCAATGGCGAAGGTGTGGAATGGAAATCCTCCTTCAATAACAAGGCGAAGGATCACCGGGTTCGCGTATTGTTCCCAACTGATCTTGCGACAGCAGTTCATCAAGCGGACGCCATCTTTGAGGTTGCGACGCGTGATAACGAGCCAGCAGCAGAATGGATCAATCCTAGCAACGCACAGCATCAGCAGGCGTTTGTTGATGTGAGCGGCGAGCATGCTGGTATGACAGTTGCAAACCTTGGCCTTAATGAATACGAAGTATTGCGCGATGGACGTAATTCCATTGCCATCACATTGCTTCGTGCGGTTGCCGAGCTTGGCGACTGGGGCGTGTTCCCTACACCGGAAGCACAATGTTTGGGCGAGCAAAGCTTCAGCCTGACCATCCTTCCGCATAATGGTGACGGAGTAGAATCTGGTGCATATGCAGCGGCATATCAGTTCCAAGTGCCTTGGACAGTTAGTCAGACAGGCATTCATTCCGGCAAGCTTGCTCCAAACGGCGCATTATTCGCTTGGGACGGCAGCGGACTGGCATTCTCTTCGCTTAAGATTAACGAGCAATCCGGTGACTTTATGCTTAGATGGTATAATATGAAGTCTTCGGAGACAGAGCTGAAGCTTTCAGAAGCAGCAGCTGTATCACTAGGACAAGTATATAAGAGTAATGTGCTTGAGCATGAAGTCGAACCTCTTGCAGTAAATGGACAATCGTTCCTGCAAGCGCCTGTTGGACCATGTGAGATTTTGACCATAGGTATTAAGCATTAAGCATTCCTAAATAATGAAGAAGCCCTTTGCAATGGATAACTATGCAGAGGGCTTCTTGTTATATTGGACTAGTTAGTTAACAAATAATGAGATCAAGGAATCTCGCGTATTGTGGCTAACAGAGACAATCGCAGGCATGCTATAATAGGTATATTCGCGTAACATAAAAAGACAGAATCAGGGTCTCCTCGCAGCGGAGGGGCCCTTTTTTATTGAAAATACGGGTTATATACCTGGCAGGAGGGGAATAAAGTGGCAAAAGGACCAAAAAGGCCGACTAGAGATGAGTTTGAACTCGAGGAGATAGGTGAGAGGCTAGTAGAGGCGAAGCAAGAAGGATCGGAGCTGCTGCTAACGATTTGGGCAGCTGAGCAAGTGAGAGGCGTAATTACGGTGCTAGATTCCAGAACAAAGTTGGTTCATGTGACGCATATGGGCAGCGTAACGAAAGTACCTTTCATGGATATTATGAAGATAGAAAGCCCATATTAAGGTAAATTAATAGTCATGAGGGAGGATTTACATACATGTATCCGACATCGCAGCAATTAGAAAATTACGCAGCGCTGGTAGTAAAGGTTGGCGTCAATGTGCAGCAAGGACAGACGGTTGTTGTCATGGCACCTATTACAGCGGCTCCGCTGGTACGACGCATTGCATCTAAGGCTTATGAGGCAGGCGCAAAAAATGTGCATGTGGAATATAACGATGAGGAACTGTCTCTCATTAAATACAAGCAAGCGCCTGAGGAAGCATTCTCAGAGTATCCAATGTTCCGAGCTAAAGGTTGGGAAGAGTTTGTGGAAAATGGTGCGGCGTTTATTACCATCTATTCCCCAAACCCTGATCTGCTTAACGACGTAGATCCGAAGCGTGTAGCGACCGCTTCAAAAACAGCTTCAACTGCACTTAGCAGCTATCGTAGCTCACTGATGAATCATACGAATGCTTGGTCGCTCGTATCGTATGCAACACCTGAATGGGCAGCAAAAGTATTCCCGGATCTCTCGCAAGAAGAAGCTGTTCAGAAGCTTTGGGAGCGAATTATCGATGCTACGCGCATTGGTTTGGATGATCCTATTCAAGCGTGGAAAGCGCATAATGCCAAGCTGCTTCAAATGGTTGAGGTGCTAAATAGCAAACGTTACAAGCAGCTCCAGTACGAAGCGCCAGGTACGAGTCTTACAGTGGAACTGCCGGAAGGACATATTTGGTTAGGCGGTTCCAAAGCTAACGCGAAAGGAATTTACTTTAATCCGAATATGCCAACCGAAGAAGTATTTACGATGCCGAATCGAGATGGTGTGAACGGCACCGTTCGCAGCACCAAACCTTTAAATTACAACGGTCAAGTAATCAATGGGTTCTCCCTAACTTTTAAGGATGGCAAAGTCGTTGATCATTCGGCTGAGCAGGGCTATGAGGCGTTGTCGAATTTGTTGAACACGGATGAGGGAGCGAGACATTTAGGTGAAGTTGCTTTAGTTCCGCACGATTCACCGATTTCAAATTCTAATGTAACCTTCTTTAATACACTCTATGATGAGAATGCGTCTTGCCATCTTGCACTGGGTCAAGCGTATCCGGTCAATATTAAGGGCGGCACACAAATGTCACCGGAGGAGCTTCTCGCGCATGGTGCGAACCGAAGCCTTACTCATGAAGACTTCATGATCGGCTCGCCCGATATGAATATTGACGGTGTGACGCAGGATGGCACTCGTGAGCCTATCTTCCGCAATGGAAACTGGGCGATTTAATTATATTGACCTTGTGTCGTACACGAAAAAAGCTCTTATTCCGCAGCAAAAGCTGTAGAATAGGAGCTTTTTAACTGAAATGAACAAATTAAAAATAAAACTTCTGCATTTCCGCTGGAACGCCATTTCGTCTAAGCAGCTCCTCAATCGTTTCGCTGGCAGCAGGAGAATCGCCGGATATCAGCAGTTTTACTGCAAATTTACTCGCTTGTCGCTCATACTTTCCAACATTAAAAAACGATTGCTCATCCAGCCAAAAACGGTTGAACCCAGGATGTAAACGGTCATGTCCGAGCTCATGTGCGCATACGAAGCGGCGCCAATTATCCGGAAGCGATTCGTGAATGACAATAAACCGGCGGCGCAGTTTTTTGAAATAAAGGCCGCGTGTGCCTTCTCCGAGATCAGCGTACCGGATATGGATGCCAAGGCCCTCCGCGATGATGAATGGATCGTTGGTTTTGAATTTCCGTACGAGCTTTAAAATCAACTTATCCATAGCATCACCTACCCTTTGGCATCATCAGGAGCATCGTTAGTCGGTTCGGTCTTTTTTTTGTGCTTATTCATCTGCTTAGCTTCCCAGAACAATCCTGTAAGCACATCCATCACGCGCTGACGATCGCTCTGACTTAGCGGTACGCCGTCAAACATAATTTCCCCGTCTTCCTCTAACAGCTTCTTGAAGTCACGCTTATCTTTATACGTAGCCCAGTCGGGTATCGTTGCCGAGGCCGCATCGCGACCAAGCAAATAGTCGGTTGTCGTTTGTAAAATATCGGCCATTTTTTGCAAATCCTCACTTGTTGGTGTTACTCGGTCATTCTCAATATGACCAAAGTTGGATCGACCCATTTCAAGCTTTGCGGCGACATCCTGCTGTGTTAATCCGCGCTCAACCCTTAGTTGTTTAATTCGTGCTCCTAATGACATTATAAATACCCTCCAATTTTAAAAAGTGGTATTTTAAATACTTGACGGTAATTAAAATACCAAATACAATGAGATTCATCAGACGAACACGTAAGAAAATCGATATTCAATTAATTATCGCTATTTTAACTACTTAAAAGTAAGTATATTTTTGATTCGGAGTATTGTCAATACCGTGGTGAGCGGTGGGCGAGGATACCGAGCGTCCCTTTTGTTTTATCTAAATTAGGGGGTGGGTGTGATGTAGGCGCTAGCGGGTTTACCTTTTGCCGCTGCCACTATTCAACTTGATTAGGAGGTATGTATCTCATGCACAAACAACTTTTATTCCATTATTTTATAGAGGGAAAACTCACCGTAACTATGATAGGGGCTTTTTTAAAAACGGTAATAGACGGTATGTATGGACAAGGCAGATTGATACTCATTGCAGTTCTATTAGCAGTCATCTTGTTGGATTGGATTACTGGTATTGCCGCATCGAAAAAAAATAATACTTTCTCATCAGATTATGGGATGTTAGGGTGGCTCCGCACTTTATTTCTTATGGCTTTGCCTATTCTAGCCAATCTGCTAGATTCGATGCTTAGTATGCCGGGATTATTCTTTTATACTATTACGCTAGGAATTATATATCACACTTGGCAGTCATTGACCGCTAATGCCTACAGGGCGGGCTGGGGAAAATGGATTCCCAAAATAGTAATCGAGCAAATTGATAATGAGCTGAAAGCGAAGGTGACACAAGCGACAATGAGGGGCGTAAGCCTAGAAAAAAGAAGCGAAAGTAGATTCATTGCCGATGATGAATCAACATCGAATGAAAGGGAGTGAAATGCAGAGACAAGGGACTATATATGTATTTTTAGGCATCTGCTCATTTCCTGCAAAAGCCCATACACTTTTGACCCTGAGTCATAGGATACTGTGTAAGTTATCAAAAAGGAGATGAACAAATGAGCTATGGAGTAGCAGGGGTAGCAGGGGCTAATGTTGGTCCTGGAAACTGTGGACCATCGTACCCAGTGGGCGGCGTAGGCTGCGGCGGATTCTCGAGCATTGGATTTATTCTTGTCCTCTTTATCCTACTTGTTATTATTTCTCGCGCAACTTGGTAGGCTTTAAACCATAGCGAGCCGATAAGTCGGTCAAAGCGTTTTTCCACTAACTGAAAATATAATAACATCCCCATGAGCCTGAGCCACGGGGATGTTATAGTTTAACGTTATAGACAAGCTTGCAAAGAAGCTTATTCCATAATGGATCGCGCGACTAGAATAAGGTCGAGAAGATCGATAACGTCATCATTATTGACGTTTGCTTTCTTGATTTGCTCCCAATCTGCAGATTCCTTGTTTTTACCGTAATGAAGAACGATGAGCGCTAAATCTGAAATGCTGACTTTTCCATCTTGGTTTTGATCGGCAGGGTTGGTCACTTCTTTAGGCGATACTTGGATATTCAATGAATGCGAAGCTGCTTGTACTTCACTTTCACCATCTGACAGCAAGATCTTTTCTGCAGTCACCTTACCCGTAACGATACTTTCCGTTTCCTTCGCTTTAAAGGTTAGCTCAACAACTTGATTACTGCCGGTAACCGCGTGTTCTACCCCTTCACTAGCAAGAATGAGCCGTAGTTTCCCTTTGTCGTCATGAACACTATTTACAATTTGAACTTTATTAAGCAGTGAACGGCTTTCTACATATTCAAGCACATTCGGATCATAGGAAAATGAGATATCTTGTGCATAGACACTGTCTGATACACTGTTTAAGCCTAGCTTAATCGTAAACGTAGATCCAGAATTGACAGACGTATTCCCTTCCAAGACAGCAGCTGGGCCAGACGACTCTTCACCCTCTTCTTTTACCGATGAAGTAAAGTTAGGCAAAGACTCTTTTCCTTGTGCACTCGCGATCATTGCTTGATGAAGCGCTGCGGACGCAGTGTTATTTTGAGACTGTGTTACTAAACGTATAATAGGCTGATCTGGTGCGATGGCAGAATCAGCCGAGAGGATGATTCTTGTTTTTCCATTTGCGCTCTCATTCCGTAATACGGTAACGCCGGCTTGCAGCGGATTAATGGTTTGGATAGTCAAATCACCAGTCTCGAGTTCGATATCGATGGCTTTGGCATCCGTGCTAAGATGATTGACTGCCAGCTCATAGCCCTTTAATTCTTTTGAAGAGATGTCTACAATTTTTGTTAATTGAAGATTAGGGGCATCTGCTTTGTTCTGATCCTTCTGAGGGACGAACATGCCATCAATGGTCTTGGAATCCCCAATCGGCGAATCGACCTCGAGTGCAGCTAATATCGTTGCAGCGATATCCTTCGTTGTTCCTCCTTGCAGCAGCTTCTCCTTGCCCACATCCGTTGCAACCGTTCTTCCGTTCGCTGCGATAAATACGGTTTTGGCCAGTGGGGAGTCTTGTCCGTGTGCAGTAGCACTGCCTAGTGTATGATCTGCCTTTTCAGTACCTCCGCCATGATCGGCTGTCATTAGAATAAGTGTATCGTCCAGCAGATTTTTGCTGCTGAGCGAGTCATAGATGGTTTTTACGAGATTATCTGTTTCCATCAGCTTTGCGTAATATTGCTTCGTATAGAAACCGAGGGAGTGTCCGACGCCATCTACATCATCCAATTGGAAAAAAATAAGGGATGCATCGTAGGCTCTGCCGTCTGCCGCATATTGAGCGAAAGCATTTACGTTTGCTTTATCGCCTGCGGAGTAACCTTCAGCTCCGACGGAAGGTTCAATATGACCCTTAATGATGTTGGACCATGTCGTGAATGCTGCAAGTTTCGTTTCTGGAAATTGTTGACGCAATTTTTTGAATACCGAAGGATATGGTGACGTCTCACTGTAGATATTCGTTGCGCTAATTGTATTATCAATTTGATGCTTGCTATAGTCGACACCATTGATCATGGCACCCCAGTTAGGAGAAGAGACGGTGGGCAGCGTCGTTGTAACGGAATAGGAGGCAGCACCCTTCTCAATGATGCCGCGCAGTGCAGGCAGATTTAGGCGGTCGCCGACAGTTTCCTTCACGGAGTTTGGCGTTTCCCAGTAAGGCGCATCCTTCGATACGGAGATGCCGGCACCGTCGATGCCGATTACGACAACTCGTTTATAAGGCATATATTTTGCTTTGTCAGCAATGGATGTCAGCTCTTGAGTGGACTTCCCTTGAGCCAAGGCAACATCACCGATCGTAATGTGGCTGTCTTTATTGATATCCTCTGCTGCCTTAGTATGAATTTGAACGGTTTGCGCAGGCGTGTTTAACGTTTCCTTTACGTATTTGTTTGCGCCCGTGTAGAACTCAGCAGAAGTCACCTGAATCGTGCCCTGTCCACTCACATCTTTCGCAAAAAAGTAAACATCGGACAATGTAGATGCCACAAATTCCAACGGATTGGTTTTGTTATAGACGCTTCCTGCGGGGAGCTCCAGCTTAACGATGCCCGGAGTTGAAGTATCAACTTTGGTTGCCTTTGTCGCACGAGAGAATGTGAATTTGCTGCTGTCATATGCAATTTCTACACTCGCGCTGTCAATCGCACTGGTCATGGTAGGAGTGCGAAGGTCGAGCATTTGCTTGAACTCAGTACCTGGAGCGGTATCCGTTGCTCCGACGAATTTTAAAGTGCCATTGAATTTATCGCCTACCACAATCGGGGGAGCGCTATTGTAAATATCTGTAACCTCTTCGGCAGTAATAGGACGATTCAAAATGAGCACATCATCAAGCTGCGCTTCAAGTGCGGCGGAATAATTTCCTGTGCCGTCATTGCCGAGCATCGTCGAAAGACCAGAATCGATCGTTCCCGTACGGCCGACTATGCTGATTGCGCTTGCGATATTATTAAATTTGGTTCCGTTGGAAGTAGTGACTGAAACAGGCACACCATCTTTGTAAAAATCAACGCGTCCAATGGTGCGGTCATGCGAGATGACGATATGGTGCCAGCTTCCGTTAGCAACGTTAGGAATGTCGGCATCAATACGAGTACCGCCAGCGGTGTTGAAATTCCATCTTAATTTTTTATCCGAATGAAGAGAAAGGTTGTAACCGACGTTACTGCCGCTGTTCCAATTTTTGTTGGATAGAATAGAAGGATCGGAATCTACACCTGAAGATTTGACCCAGAAGGAGAAGCTGAAGCTCTTATCTGTTCCGAATTGCAGCTGTGAGGGCTTGCCTAGATTGATATATTGTTTATTTGTATTAGTAGAGCTTAGAGAGAGCGCCTGCCCAATTCTACCAGGAATATAAGTAGGAGTACCAACGACGGTAGATGCGAGATTGCTGGCAGAGCTGTCTGCAGCATTATTTTCAAAGCTGAATTTAGCATGAAGATCGGCGTCAACAACAGCTGCAAAGGCCTTCTCGCTAAGCGGTACGAATCCACCTGACGCTGTTATTAATGTAGCTGCTGCGAGTGTGGATACGAATGCTTTTTTTATCGTCTTATTCATGAATAATAACCTCCTGTTTTTTGAATGAGTGTTTCGAATCATTGTTCAAGATCGGTGGATTACTCGTATGGCATTAGCGCCATAATCCTACATCCTTCCCACACTTAGATTAAAAACAAAATAAATAATGTCTTTAAATAATGTGATTAATTGTTTTTATGTGTTTTTGATTCTTCTTTATCATAAGCCTGTGTTGTTAATCAGGTGTAATCGCAATATGAAGAATTTACAAAAAAAGAGGCCGCACCCCGTCATATTGATAAGGTGTGACCTCTATTTGCTGTATTACTAGAGAGGAAGCAGCGCTTCAATATCTCTCAATGATTGAATTTCAAAAGTTGGGCGAGCGGCTTCAATGGGCAAAGATTGTTTTGATCGATTGAGCCATGCACTTGCCATTCCGGTTCGACTCGCTCCCAAAATGTCGGTAAATAAATTGTCCCCGACCATTAAGCATTGCTCCGGCTTTAGCCCTTCGAGGCTCATACAGTGCTCGAATATAAGTGGGGAAGGTTTGCCGCAGCCTACTTCACCCGAAATAACGATGTGAGGAAAATAATCAGATAATCCGTCGATGCCGTAAAGCTTCTCTTTCTGCAAATCAGGAGTCCCGTTCGTGAGCAGCATTAGCGGGTATTTCGCAGACAATGCTGCAAGCACTTCAAATGTTTCTTCATATACATAAGGACGCTTGCGCCGCTCGGCTGGAAACTGTTCTGCGAGCTGGGCAGCAAGCTTTTCATTATGGATACCTATCTCCTTTAGTCCATTCGTCCATACACTTTTACGGAAAACTGGTGCGAGCTCTCGCATCTGATGGAGCTCTGGCGCAGCTCCATCATCAAAACGCGCCCACATGGCTTCCATCGCAGTTACTTCTATATTCGCTAAGTAGGGGTAGCATTCCAGCTCGCTAAATAAAGAATGTGCCGCTTGAATAACGGATTTCTTTAGAAGCTTCAACGGAGAGCCTATTTCTTGCTCCGCTGCCTCGCATGTTGCATCAAGCGCCTCGTCTGTACTTTTTTCATCCCAGATCAGCGTGTTATCCAAATCGAAAATGATCGTTGTCATAAGTTGGAATCAGTCCTTTGTTTGGTTTGATATGAGTAATTAAGAAACAGAAAAATAAGGTGTTGCGCTTCAATAATTGTATTTTACGGATTAAAAACAATTAAAACAATGACAAAACAATTAAACACACAATCTTTACTTGTACTTGACAATCCGTTAACAAATCTATTTTAAACTACAAATAGGTTAACGAAGCAAGTGTTTTAACTTAATAATATCGTTCTTGAATGAATAATACGAGGCACAAGGAGAATGAGTATGAAAAATGAAGGGTTGGCGATTAATGGTATTCGCAAGGCATTTGGCAGCTTTCAAGCGCTCCATGATGTCAGCGTTCATATTCCAAAAGGTAAGTTTACATGCCTATTAGGCCCAAGCGGCTGCGGTAAGACAACCTTGCTGCGAATTATTGCAGGTCTTGAACAGACGGACGCAGGCACTGTCATTCTTGATGGCAACGACATTACGATGCAGCATACATCCAAACGCAACATTGGGATTGTCTTTCAATCGTATGCGCTGTTTCCAAACCTAAGCGTTAGCGACAATATTGGCTACGGGCTCAAGGGAAAGCAACCGAAACGTCAGATTGAAGCACGTGTCAATGAGATGCTTGAGCTTATTGGGCTAACAGAAATAAGAGACAGGTATCCGGCTCAGCTTTCAGGAGGACAGCAGCAGCGCGTCGCTCTCGCAAGAGCAGTCGCTTTATCACCTGACATTCTGTTACTGGATGAGCCGCTATCCGCGCTGGATGCGAAGGTACGAGAGAAGCTGCGTGAACAGCTTTGCGAGCTGCAAGAGCGGCTTGGCATTACAACAGTAATGGTTACGCATGATCAGGAGGAAGCGCTGACGATGGCGGATCAAATCGTCGTTATGGATCATGGACGAGTGGTTCAAATCGGTACGCCGCAAGAGGTTTACGATAAGCCCAATACCCCTTTTGTTGCTGATTTTATCGGGGCTATTAATTTCTTCCCAGTCGGATCTACGAGTCTTAAGGGGAACAATCCGAACGACCTGCTTGCCATCAGACCGGAACATATCCAAATTGATGATCGGCAGCATGCAGAAGCAGGAACAAACGATAACGGGATTAGCGGATTTGTACAGCATGTGGAATTTCGAGGCGCCTTCTATCGTGTAAGCTTGCAGCTCGCTAACGAATCTGGGAAATTCTCGGACGTAAACGTAACAGTAGACATCTCAGCGCAAACAGCTAACCGTTTTGAATGGTCGCGTAACAAGCTGCTTCATCTGCATTTGCCACAGGAGCGTATGCTTCATTATCCGACGGCAGTCGCTGGGATCGCAGGGGAGTAGAGGATGAAATTGAAAACAAATCAAGCTTTGCCCTTGCAATGGTTGAGAAGAAGCAAACGAGGCGCATCAGAGAACAACTGGCTAATCAAGCTGATGCTCATTATCGTCCTTCTAGCCCTTATTACGGTCATCGTGTTACCGCTGCTATCGATGTTTAAGCTGGCATTCATGGATTCGGACGGAAATTTGGTTGGACTGACTAATTTTGCAACCTATTTGCAGTCAAAGTCCCTTATTCAATCGATCCTGAACACAATTACCGTATCAACAGCAACGACAGCGATTGCTGTGCCGCTTGCCTTTGGGCTGGCCTATGTATTAACTCGTACGAATATTAAAGGCAAGTCCTTCTTCAAAGCGCTTGCTATACTTCCATTGTTTGCACCAACGATGATGCACGGGCTCTCTCTGACTTATTTATTTGGTCATCAAGGTCTCATTTCAACCGGATTGTTCGGTCTGTTGCCGTTCGAATGGCGTATTCCGCTCTATGGCAAAACGGGCATCATTATTTCGGAGGTCATCTATACGTTTCCGCAGGCGTTTCTTATTTTGTGCGCAGGCCTTGCCGTCAGCGATTATCGCTTATATGAGGCGGCCGAATCGATGGGGGCAAGCGCTCTTAGAAAAATGCTCACAGTAACGCTGCCGTCAGTCAAATACGCGCTGCTTAGTGCAGTCGTCATTTGTTTTACGCTCAGCTTCACTGATTTTGGAGCCCCGAAGGTCGTAGGCGGACAGTATAACGTGCTGGCTACAGATATTTTCAAACAGGTTGTCGGTCAGCAAAATATGTCTATGGGAGCAGTGGTCGGCATCGTGCTGACGATTCCCGCCATTATCGCCTTCGTCGTTGATCGAATTGTGACGAGGAAGCAGCAAGCTTATGTCACATCGAAGTCCGTTCCTTATTTTGTGAAAAATAATCGGCTGCGTAATGTTTTCGCCTATGCTTATGCCGCTATTTTGTCAGCCTTGATTTTACTCTTAATGGGAGCGGTCTTACTGGCCTCAGTTGTGAAGAAATGGCCGTATGACATGTCATTTACTTGGAGCAATTTTGACTTCTCCAACGCTGCGGCAGGCGGCTTTGATCCGTTCTGGAACAGCATTGAGATGGCGGCATGGACAGCGGTTATTGGGACGATTGTAACCTTTATGTTTGCTTATTTAATCGAAAATGGACGCGTCTATCGTCCGGTTAGACAAGCCGCTTATTTCTTATCCATTTTGCCGCTGGCGCTGCCGGGACTCGTCATAGGATTATCTTATATTTATTTCTTTAATCATCCGTCGAATCCGTTTCATTTCGTATACGGGACGATGATCATACTTGTTTTGGCGAATGTCGTACATTTCTACTCCGTCCCCTTTATGACGGCAACAGCTACTTTGAAAATGCTCGACAAAGAGTTTGATAACGTCTCGGAGTCAATGAATGTCTCAAAGCTGCGTACGTTCGCTCGTATCACGGTGCCATTATCGTTGCCAGCTATATTAGAAATGGCAGTCTACTTTTTTGTAAATGCCATGGTTACGGTATCCGCACTAGTTTTCTTGTATGCTTCTGATTTACGAATTGCCTCGGTGTCCATCGTTAGTATGGATGACGCCGGTGATACAGCTGCGGCAGCTGCAATGTCCGTACTTGTAGTACTCCTTAACGTCGTCGTTCGGTTTCTATATGAAGCCGGAACGTCGAGGCTGCGCCGCAAAATGTCGGCATGGCAGAAGCGATAGCACAAAAAAACAATATAAACGATGGAGGTTATTATTCATGATAAAAACAGTGATTTTGGATTGGGCAGGTACAGTGGTTGATTTTGGAAGTTTCGCACCGGTTGAAGCGTTTCGCCGCTTATTCGAAGAAAGAGGTGTTGAAGCTTCGTTCAAGGCGATTCGTAAGCCGATGGGTCGGATGAAGAAGGACCATTTGCGTGACATTTGCTCCGATCCTGACGTATCAGCCGCATGGCAAGCAAAGTTTGGCATTGCGCCAAACGAGAGTGATATTGATGAAATGTATGAAAAATTTGAGCCGATGCTGTTCTCTATACTTCACCAATACGCAACGCCCGTGCCGGGAGCGCTTGCTCTTATCGAGAGGCTGCGTGAGCAAGGCATCAAGATTGGAACGACGACAGGCTATACGCGTCCTATGATGGATATTATTGCTCCAGAAGCGGCGAAGCAAGGTTATTCGCCTGACAGTACAGTTACACCTGATGAAGCAGCAGAAGGCCGCCCGTATCCATGGATGATTTTTCGCAACGCAGAGAAGCTCGGCACTTATCCAATGAGTCATATCGTCAAATGCGGCGATACCGAAGCGGATATGAGAGAAGGCCGCAATGCTGGCGTATGGTCTGTAGGAGTTATTTTTGGCGGAAATGAAGTTGGTCTGACACTAGCAGAAACGGAATCATTAACGGCGAGTGAGAAGGAGAAAATTTTTGTTGAAGTATCGGATCGCTTAATGCAAGCGGGAGCTCATTTTATCATTCGTGAAATTGGTGAGTTGGATGGTGTAATTTCACATATTAATGAACGTTTACAAGCGGGGGATCGTCCATGAAATCAAATAATGAAGTTGTATCGCTAACTGAAAATCCATATTTGCTGCTCACGCCGGGACCGCTCACGACGACTCGAAGCGTGAAGGAAGCGATGATGAAGGATTGGTGTACGTGGGACGATCAATATAATCAGCTTGTCGCTTCGATAAGGGAGCGGATCGTGAAGCTCGCTGCACCAGGGGCGACGGAACAATATACGGCAGTATTAATGCAGGGCAGCGGGACGTTTAGTGTGGAAGCGACAATTGGCACAGCTCTTCCGAAGCAAGGCGGTAAGCTGGCAATTGCCGTAAATGGAGCATATGGAGAGCGAATGGTTCAAATTGCCGAAGTGCTGGGCATTTCAGTTACCGCCATTGCGTTCGACGAGCGCAATCCCATCGATCCTGAGGTACTTGCGCAAGCGCTTCGGGATGATCCTAAGATTACGCATGTTGCCGTCGTACATTGTGAAACGACGACGGGTATTCTTAACCCGTTAAAGCAAATAGCCGAAGTAGTAAATCGTTCCAATGTTACGTTCATTGTTGACGCGATGAGCAGCTTTGGCGGTGTAGCACTGGATATGCATGAGCTGGGCATTGATTTTCTCGTAAGCAGCAGCAACAAGTGTATTCAAGGGGTACCTGGATTTGGCTTCGTCGTCGCAAGGCGCGATGTCATTGCAAATTGCAAAGGCCATGCGCGCTCCTTGTCGCTTGATCTGTATGACCAATGGGATATGATGGAGCGTTCCAATAGCAAATGGCGTTTTACGTCGCCAACTCATGTGGTGCGGGCATTCGATCAGGCACTGAAGGAGCTGGAGCTTGAAGGCGGAATCGCTGCTCGGGAAGCTCGTTATAGCAGCAATCAACAGGTTATCACGGATGGAATGGAGGCTGCTGGTTTCAGTGCTTTGCTGCCTCGCGAGTGGCAATCTCCTATTATTACAGCCTTTCGATACCCGGCGGCTAACTTTTCATTTGAATCATTTTACGCAAGCTTGAAGAAGGAAGGATTTGTACTATATCCCGGGAAGCTGACCTCAGAGCCGACTTTCCGAATTGGCAGCATCGGTGATGTCCATCCAGCTGATATGGAACGGTTGGTTCATGTGATCAAGAACATTTATTCGACAGTAGACAAAGTACAATAGGAGAGTGAAGAGGATGAAAGTATTTTGCCTAGGCGGCGCAGGTCGAATTTGTATGGAAGCGGTGCTTGACCTTGTTCAGTATTCCTCATTTGAGGTCATTACGATAGGTGATTTCAATCTGGAAGCAGCTCAGCAGCTTGCGGCTTCATTGAATGATGAACGTGTACAGGCTGTCAAAGTGAATGTGCTTGATCATGAGGCAACCGTAGAACAGCTTCGCGGTTATGACATTGTAATGGATGGAACAACAATTACGTTAAACGGCTTGTCTACAGCCTGCATCGCAGAAGCTGGCTGCCACGGCATTAACTTGAACGGCTTTGGTGAAGAGGATGCCAGTCATGATGTATTTGTCCGTAACGGCAAAATGTGTTTGCCTGGCTTCGGGATGACGCCCGGTGTAACGCAGATGATGGCGATGCATGCAGCTAATCAGTTGAAGGAAGTGCATGAGGTGCGGGTCAGCCATGGCTCGTACCGTCCGATTGCTTTCTCCAAATCGATTGCGGAAACGACTGTTTATGAGTATGATCCTAAGCTTCCGGGACGTGTAGTTTACGAGAAAGGGCAATTCATTCAGGTTGAGCCTTTCGCTCGTCCACGTGAGATTGAGCTCCCAGAGCCATACGGCAAATCGATTCAATACATTATTCCGCATGCAGAAACACGTACGCTGGCAAAGGCGCTTGCGAGCAAAGATGTCCAGTTAATTGAAGTGCGCGGAACATGGCCACAGCAAAATATGAAGCTAGTTCATGCGTTATATGACTATGGGTTTATGCGCAATGATCGCATTACCATTGCAGGGCAAGAAATCGGCATTATGGATGCGATTGGACAATATTTATTCGAGTCGCAGGAAGGTCATGAAACGGAGCTGTACGGCTACTCTCTACACATTGAAGTAACAGGCATATCAGCTCAGACCGGAGAAGCATGCAGACATACACTCACGCATACGCATCCGGCGTCGGACGGCTCCGTTGAAGGCTGGGAGAAATTGCGTGCTTATACTAGAAATGTAGGAATACCGCTCGCGATTGCGACGGAGCTTATTGCGAGCGGTCAAACGCTGTGCAAGGATCAGACAGGAATCGTAACACCGGAAGAAGCCTTTGAACCTCGTGTAATATTTGAGCAGCTGAGCAAACGCGGCATTCTCATTCATGAAAAGATTGAGAGTTTAGTTGAAGTAGGCTAGAATACGATTAATAATCAAAAAAGTAGACAAAGCTGAAGACGAAGGGGAAATAGAGATGTCGCTAGCCGGAGAAGAGCGGAAGCAGATCATCATTAATATGCTGCAGCTAAAAGGAAAGGTTCGTACGCCTGAGCTCGTACAGGCGCTCGATGTATCATCGGAAACGATCCGTCGTTATTTGGAGGAGCTCGAAGATGAACTAAAGCTCAAACGAGTGTACGGCGGCGCCGTTAAGATTAATGTGGAGCGGGAAGAGCCTGCCTATGTTCGTCGCGAAGTGCAGCAAGCGGAAGAGAAGAGAAGGATTGGACGCGTTGCGTCTTCTCTTATTCAGGACAAAGACGTTGTGGTCATTGATGATGGAACTACGACGCTGCAAATGATTGATTCGCTTGCCTATAAGAAGCAGCTAACGGTTCTTGTTACATCCGTTTATACTCTGAACTTGCTGATTGGCTACAAAAACCGCAATATTTTTGATGGTGAAATCGTACTTATCGGTGGTCGTATTAATCCGAAGCATTATCGGACATCCGGTACGCTTGCAATGGAGTTTATGTCTAATTTCAATGTGGATAAGGCGTTTATCGTCGCAGACGGTCTACAGATTGATAGCGGCATAACGAGCTACGAGGATGAGCGCGGCGTGTTGGCAAGATCATTTATGAAGCAAGCCAAACAAACCATCGTGTTAGCAGACTATACGAAGATTGGCACGAGCCATTTCTATAAAATTGCCGACTTCAAAGAGATTGATATGATTATTAGTGACGTTGCACCTCCAGCATCTTGGCGTTCCAAGCTGGACGAACAGGACGTGCACTGGATCGTAGCGGAATAAAGCTAGAGCTAACGCAGGAACCTTAAAGTCTATAAACGACTTTAAGGTTCTTTTTTTTTTGTATGCGGCCAATGAATTAATTAATAGTCAAAGGAATAACACAAATATAAAGCCGAATCCAAAAACAAAACAATTTGTTTACTTGTATTTTACAGTGCGTTAAACAAACAAGCATATAGTAGAACTAGAGAAGAAGAACAACCAAAGGGAGAGAAAACAATGAAAAGAAGCTGGTTTCTACTTGTGAGCATGATAGTTATCGTTACGGTTTTATCCGCCTGCGGAGGTAACGGAGGATCGAGCAATAAAGGAAATAATAAGTCAGGCAATTCTTCAGAGCAAGCAGAAACGTCGATTGATATGGATAGCAAGGAGCTTACCATCTATACCGCGCTTGAGGATGATCTCATTAAAGAGTATTTGAAAACATACTATGAAAAATATCCGGACATCAAATTAAATATCGTTCGTGATTCAACAGGCATTATTACAGCTAAGCTGCTTGCCGAGAAAGACAATCCGCAAGCTGACGTTGTGTGGGGCGTTGCAGCAACGAGCTTGCTCGTACTGGATCAAAACAGCATGCTGGAGCCTTATTCTCCTGCTGGGGTAGAGCGGATTCTAGCTGAGTTCAAAGATAACAGAAGCCCGGAGCACTGGGTAGGAATCGATGCTTGGGAGACGGCTATTATTGCCAACACGGTTGAGCTGGAGAAAAAAGGATTGGCAGTGCCGCAGTCGTATGAGGATTTGGCTAAGCCTGAATACAAAGGTCTTATCACGATGCCTAACCCAGCGTCCTCTGGAACAGGTTTCCTAACGGTATCTGGCTTGCAGCAGCTGCTTGGAGCAGATCAATCATGGGAATACATGGACAAACTTCATGAGAATATCGGTATTTATACACATTCAGGTTCGAAGCCTGCAAAAATGGCCGGTACTGGCGAATACCCAATCGGAATCTCATTTGGTTACCGCGGTATTAAAGAGAAAAACGACGGTTCCCCAGTTGAAGTCGTATTCCCTACTGAAGGCTCCGGCTGGGATGTTGAGGCGAATGCGTTGATCAAGAAACCAAACATGAAGAAGGCAGCACAGACGTTTTTGGACTGGGCAATTACAGATGATGCGATGGCTGAATATAGCAAAAACTATCCGATCGTAGCTGTGAAGAGTGACACTAACGTCATTCCAGATGGCTATACTAAAAATCCGATTGAGCAATTGATTAAATATGACCTTCAAGAAGCGGCAAAAGAGCGCGACAGCATTCTAAAAGAGTGGAGCAATCGTTACGACAGCAAGAGTGAGCCAAAATCATAATTTAAGTTAACGCAAAAAGGCTGACAGGCGCTATATTAGCTGCTGTCAGCTTTTTGTCTAATAGGAACAAAATAAAGGAGGAAATGATATGTTGTTTAGGCTAAAGAAGATTAAGACTCTCTTACTTGTAATTACGATGTTGTGCGGAGCTATAATGCTGCCGGCTAATTATGTCGCTGCTGCTAATGCAGCCTTGTCTTTAACGGTGAGTCAGATGAATGCGGTGGTTGGACAAGAAATAATAGTAAGCGTAAAGGGAGAACAATTAAGCGATTTATATGGTTTTGAATTGAAGCTAAAATACAATAAAGCACAGCTTAAATTCAAAGAGGCTGCCGCCGGATGGAAGGGGATGCCTATTTCTCCCATCGATAAGGACGGAGTGATTACATTCGCTCATACGAAGATAGGAACCAAGGAGAAAGGTGTCAGCGGGTCGGCAACCATCGCAACGTTCACGTTTGAAGGAGTGTCGAATGGAAAAGCTGGGCTTGAGCTTGTGGAAGCGAAGCTGGTCGACAGCCAGGTGAAGGCGGTTCAGTTGAAAAACGCTGCAAAACTAGTCTTTCTCGTAAGCTCTTCTACGCAGGTAACCTTTAGTGACATAAAGGGCCACTGGGCTGAGGCTAATATTAGCAGGGCTGCTTCCCTTGGGATGATCACAGGTTATGAAAATGGTCAGTTTCAACCGAATGGTTGGGTTTCCCGTGCACAATTTGCTGTTATGCTTGGCCGCGCATTGGAGCTCACCCCTAAGCAAGCAAAGGAAATTGATTTTAAAGATAAGAAGCAGTTTCCTGCTTGGGCACAGGAATTTATTGCTGAGGCAGTGAAAGCTGACGTGATAAGCGGGTATGATGACGGTACATTCCGTCCAAACCGTCTCATTACAAGAGCGGAAATGGTAACCATGATGATGCGCTCATCTGGCTTGCCATTAGATGGGGGTGCGGCCGTTCGTTTTGCTGATGCGGCAAAAATACCTGTATGGGCTAAGCCGTCTGTAGCGACAGCTGCGCTGCATGACCTCATAAAAGGAAGAAACGGAAATCGCTTTGAACCGCAGGAAAAGGCAACTCGCGCCGAAGCTGTAACGTTAATTTTGTCATTGATTGATAAGTAAGGTGTGGGCTTTCTAGAAAAATGAGCATGAGCACATTTTGTTCAATCGCCTATACCCTTTCTGTACAAAATCATAGGATACTGTACCTTAAGAAAAAGGAGATGAACAAATGAGCTATGGCGTAGCAGGGGTTGGTGCAGGAAACTGCGGACCTTCTTATCCAGTTGCAGGGGTTAGTAATTGTGGAGTTGGAGGCTGGGGCACAGGGATTGGGGTTATATTAGTCCTTTTCATTCTGCTTGTAATTATTGCCCGTTCTTTGTGCTGGTAGTCAACAAAGCTTGCTTGTAACTCGGTAACACATCGTTTCCACTAATTTCAAATAGCGTTTAAACCCCCAAGTGCCTGAGCCTTGGGGGTTTTGCATATCGAATGTTATTCACGAACCTCTGCAATCAGCTCGATTTCAACTGGTGTATGGAATGGCAGGTCGCTTGTACCGATAGCCGAACGGGCATGACGGCCGTTCTCGCCAAATACGTCAATCAACAGATCAGATGCTCCGTTGAGTACGTAAGGCTGGTCGCCGAAGCCTGGAGCGCTATTGATGAAGCCTAAAATTTTGACGATTTTGACGACACGATCTAGATCGCCAAGATGAGCCTTCATAGCGGCAAGCAAATTGATAACGACTTGGCGAGCTGCTTCTTGTCCTTGCTCAATCGTAAGCTCGGCGCCGATTTTGCCTTCATACATAAGAACGCCGTCGATGCGGCAGTCAAATCCTGAAGTGTAAATGAGGTTGCCTGTTTGATTGACCGGAATGTAAGAAAATTTAGGCTTAGTCGTTTCTGGTAAAGTAATTCCAAGCTCAGCAAGACGTTTTTCGATAATAGACATGAATAAAACAGCTCCTTGTTAATGAATTGTGTAATGCGGTTTAACTAGTGCGTGCAGCAATGCTGCGCACGGATGAGCTGCCCTTTGCGCTTATGCGTGTGTGTACCGTACGAAAGTGTGAGCTGACCAGCTACAATGACATGCGAAATGCCTGACGGATATTGACGCGGTGCTTCGAAGGTAGCTGTATCTTGAATAACAGCCGGGTCGAACACGGTAATATCGGCGGCATAACCTGGCACAAGCAGTCCTCTTTTGCCAAGCTTAAAGCGCTGTACTGGAAATGAGGTTAGCTTGCGCACCGCTTGCTCAAGCGACAGCACTTTGTCCTCCCGCACATATTTGGCGAACACGCGCGGGAAAGTGCCGTAGGTACGCGGATGTGGCTTGCCAATCTCGCAGTTCAAGCTGTCTGATGCGATCAGCGACTTTTCATAGCCGATGACCTGCTTCACATCATCATCCGACATGTGAAAGTAGACGATGGCGATCTGACCATTCTCCTCAAGAAGAAGATCCATCATGCAATCAACGGGATGTTGTCCGCGGAGCTCTGCAACCTCGGCAATGGACTTGCCTTCGAGCGTTTTGTTCGTGTCCGTCTGGATCGATGAAATAATAATGCTTGACCAGCCTGTAGAGCATACGAGATTATCCCATGTTTCCTGCTCGCGACTGAGCTCCTCTTTGATTCGGAGGCGCAGCGCTTTATCGCGAAATGCTTCAAGCGTCGCTTCGATACCGCCCTCAAGTACCCACGGAGGAAGGACGGTCGTTAATGTGGTGGAGCCTGCTGCATAGGGATACACATCGACCGTAACGTCCATGCCGCGCGCTCTGGCCGCTTCAACAAGCTCCAGTGCGTCAAGCGCTTTGCCCCAATTGGCGCGGCCTGCTGCCTTCAAATGACTGATATGCAGCGAGATGCCGACCCGTTCAGCGATCCAAATGACCTCTGCAACGGACGGCAGCAAGTTATTGCCTTCACCGCGAATATGGGTGGAGAGCAGTCCGTTGTACTTAGGCAGCACGCTGCAAAGCTCCACTAACTCTTCACGGGAGGTATAGCTGCCAGGCGCATACAATAAGCCGATGGACAAGCCGATTGCGCCTGCACGCATCCCTTCCTCGAGCAGAGTTTTCATTCGTTCGATTTCGATTTTTGAAGCGGGACGGTTCTCGAAGCCCATAACAGCGATTCGCAGCGCGCCATGCGCAACATAGGTAGCAATGTGCTCTGAAGGATTGGAACGGCCAACAAAATCCATATATTGACCGACTGTTTCCCACGGCCAAGTCCAGCTTGTGCTGCCGAGCACTGGCTGCACATACGTTTGGAGCAAACTGGCCTTATCGCGAACGAATGGAGCAGGTGCGAGACCGCAGTTGCCGACAACCTCAGTCGTTACCCCTTGCTGCAGCTTAATTTCACTGAAAGGATGATCAATAATCATAAGATCAGAGTGACAATGTCCATCGATGAAGCCAGGAGAAATGACCTTGCGTCCAACATCGATAATTTGATCTGCCTCTTGTTCAATTTGGCCAATCGCAACAATGAGGCCATCCTTTACGCCGACATCACCGTTATACCAAGGATTACCGCTGCCATCGACGATTTTACCGTTTTTCAAAATAAGATCGAGCATGCTGTAAGCCTCCTGCTTCCCGTTATTCGAGCATTCCCCGTGCCGCTACAGTCGTTTTGCGCAGCTGCTTGGTGGAATCCTTGATGTAGACAAAGTTATGCAAATTAACCGTGCTGCATATGTGGTTTGGTATGACATGGATGATATCACCGACTTGATAGGCAGAATCCGGGTGTACACGAATCATGCCGTGCTCTTCATTCATTCGTGCAAGTACCGCATCGGGATCTCCGATGATATGGCCGAAGCCCTTGAGGAACAAAGGAGCATTGCCTGGCTGTACATCGGTTGCGAACGTTTTGCTGCCGCCATCAATAATGATTAAGTCTTCTGAAGGACGGCTGATGACAGTAGTCATCACAACGCCAGCGCAATCTTGCAGCTCGCATGTTCCAAATGCAGTCTGCATCCGATCTTGATAGATGTAAGTGCCGGGACGCACCTCAGTGACGCCCTCTACTTCAGCAGCAAACAGCGCAGTGGGGGAGGAGCCGACGCTTACGTCTTCAATTGCGATGCCTGCACTTCTTAAAGCTAATGCTGTACCTGCCATTAGCTGACCTTCTTCGTGACCGGCAGCTTTGAGATCGAGTGTGGATGCACCGCCAACCATAGCGCCTCTATAGGTGAAAATACCGCTCAGCTTAATGCCGTCAAGCGCTGTAATTTGCTTCGCAAGCTGCACGGCTTTGTCGATTGAAACTCCCGTACGTCTAAGTCCAGTCTCTATTTCAAGCCGAACCTCAAGCTCAGCGCCTTCACGAACGGCAGTCTCAGAAATCCGCTTTGCTCCCTCTAAACTATCGACACCAATGATTAATCGAATGCCAGATAAGCTTAACCGAGCTGCACGCTCAAGCTTTGATTTAGCAACTAACGGATGCGCTACGAAAATATCGCGAATGCCGCCGCTCGCCATCACTTCAGCCTCCGAAATTTTCGCAACGGTGATGCCGCTCGCGCCAGCAGCGATTTGCCTAGCGGCCATTTCCGGGAGCTTATGTGTTTTTGCATGGGGACGCAGCTTAACGCCACGCTGTTCCACTGCCGCTGCCATAGCAGCGATGTTGTGATCAACAACGTCGCTGTCGATGACAACACATGGGGTTTCCAGTTCATAAACCTCATCTTGGAATACGTTCAACCTATCACTCATTCACTTGCTCCTTCTTCGTTATCCGCTTTGGATTCCTCCAAATAGCTGTATAACGTAAATTTTGAAATGCTCAAATAGCTGCAAACCTTCTCGCCTGACTTTTTGATGAGAAAAGCGCCCTTTTGATCAAGCAATTGTATGATTTTGATTTTATCCTCTTTAGTCATGGCAGCTGGAGGCTTGCCAATCGTGTCCTGCGCTTCCTGTATGAGCGTATCGAGCAAGTCGTTCACGTTGCTGACGAACGATTCCCGAATAGGCGTAAGTCCGCTCGCTGTCAGCGATTGGAGTGTTTTCTCGGCTATCATAAGATCGGTAATGTCGAAATTAATGCAGAGTGCTCCGATGATGCTGCCAGCGTTGTTTTTTACATACATGGAGGTTGAACGGAGGATACGCCCGTCCTTCGTTTGGGTAACATAATTATGACGGTTATCTCCCTCAGACGTACCTCGCATAATTTCAAGTCCAAGATTTGTGCCGGGATCACCGACCTTTCTGCCAGTAACATGACCGTTCTCGATGGCAACAATTGTGCTGTCTACCGGTTTCGACCAATCGTGCACGACGACCTCACAATTGTCTCCGAACTGTGCGGTTATCCCTTTGGCCAACTCCGTCAAAAATAGCAATTCCTGCGATATTGATTCCACTTAAGCTCACCTTCTACTTCCCTTACATCCTTATTGCCCACATGGTACTACGACTGATTGAAAAAATCAAACAAAAAATCTGTTAACCTAAAAAAAAGTATGATAGGATGTTTTAAAACGATGTCGTTCTGCTCATTAAAAGATGAATGAACGTAACAATTACGATATAATAGGACCATTCACGATTCGTTTAAAATTTGGACATACGGGAGAACTTACTATGACTAATAGAGAACAACATATACCGGTTCATTTGCTATCAGGCTTTCTTGGGAGCGGGAAAACCACATTACTCAGAAGATTGTTAGAGTATTACACTGCGCAAGGCATGAAGCCTGCGGTCATTATGAATGAGCTGGGCGATATCAATCTGGATGGTCAACTTGTGGGGGATGAAGTGCCGATGGCAGAAATGCTAAGCGGCTGTATCTGCTGTACGATGCGGGGTGATTTGGGGATGGAAATAAGTGTGCTCATAAATGAGCATCAGCCTGATGTTATTTTCATCGAATCAACGGGTGCTGCAAATCCGATGGAAACGCTCGACGGGATTACGGAGGCGGCGATGTACAAGGCGATTGATCTTCGCAGCGTCATTACAGTAGTTGATGGTCCTGAACTGTTGATGAGGAGCCGGGACGGGAAGGGACGTACGTTCAAACTGATGTTGGAGCAAATAAAGTGCGCTACGATTTTGCTGTTGAATAAGGCGGACAAGCTGGAGCCGGATCAGCTAGTGGAGGCGCAGCAGCAGCTGCGAGAGTTAAATGCTCATGCTCAGATTATAGCTACCGTTCGCTGTGCGATTGACGATTGGAGCTGGCTTGAGTCGGAATCGTCTGGAAATTCCAGTCAGCAGGCAAACGTAGATGCGAGTAATGAAGCAGGCGAAATGTACCGCCAGGCTGCCTCGCATGATCATGATGAAGGCGAAGTGTGCCCGCCAGGCTGCAACCACTCGCATGACCATAAGCACGCTGACCATCACCACTCACATGACCATGTTATGGTTGTGACGCATTATTGGCGCGGACCGGTAAGCAGTGAGGCGTTCGAGTCTTTGCTGCAAAGGCTGCCTGCTAACATTTACCGGGCAAAGGGAATTGTGACGTTTACGGATGCGCCCAGCCGTTTTCTTTTTCAATATGCATATAAGGAATCTGATTTCATGAGAATTGATCCGCAGGGACATGTAAACGATGTGGCGGTATTTATCGGGGAGCACTTTTCTAAGGATTGGCTGCTGCAGGAGTTGGAGCTTCTAGAGCGAGCTTTGAATATAGAGACGCAGGGTTAAAGAGGCTTATTGAAGGGATATGTCGAAAATTGCCATTATTATGTCTATTCCTGTGAATGCTTGGGCAAAATAGTGCTGACGAGGCATTCTATAACCTCTGCATCATGAATGGAAAGGTGTGGCAACAAATGATTAGAAAATGGTTTATTCCCATTGCAGCTCTAACCGTGCTGTTCTCGGTCGCTCCCGTATGGGCAGCGAAATCGATAACCGCTTTGCCTAATGCTTCACTAGTAGTTCAGCACCCTAAAGAGTCTGATGTGGACCAAGAGCATAAGCATTACAAAGGGAAAATGACGCGCAAGGATTTTGAAGCTTATCGGTTAGAGAAGCTGAAGGAAATAGCGGCCTATTTTGGAATTCAAGCCGATGGCAAGACAGCAGAACAGCTGAAGAAGGAAGTAGAAGCTGCGAAGCTGGCCAATAAAGATAAGTGGGAAGCTTTTAAAGCTGAGCATCAAGCTAAGCGGCTGGAGCATTTGCGTGAAATAGCCAAAGAGCATGGCATAAAGACTGAGGGCAAAACATCTGAGCAGCTGCGGGAAGAGCTTTATAAGCTTCACGGCGGCAAGGGCAAACGTCCTCATCGCTTGGAGGATCATGACCGCAGTAAAGAAGACAACGAAGTGAAACAAAAGGACAAGCAAAATCAAGTATAAGTGTGCAATTCAAACGTCGCTTCAGTCTTGGACTGAGGCGGCGTTTTTTGCATTTGAAAAACAAGGATAGATTAGGAGTTTAATGTCGAATGATATAAGGTTATTATCCTATTTTTAGCATTGTGTTTGGGTCAAAATGTCAAGTATACTAGAATCGTATCATAATTTGACATATTACGTCGATTTTTCTTACTCCGACTACAAGGGGCTTATAGATGAGATGAGAAAGATTAGATTAAGCATCGCTCAAAAGTTAATATATTCAATTGGCCTGCTTTTGATCCTCTCTTTTGGTTTATTGGTAACTGCTCACCTCTTCAAGCTTTATCATTCCAACCTGCGTGAAAGCGAGCTTCTTGCGCAAACGGAATCAACGGAATACATTAATCCTTTCACCAAAACGATGGATCAAACGATGGCTATGCTCTGGTCGCTTGAAGCAACCATGCAGCTGATGAATAAAGACCATCTACAGAATCGTGAATATATCGTGCAATTACTGAAGCAGAAGCTTAGCAAGCATCCTGATGTATTTGGTGTCTATACGTTGTGGGAGCCTAATGCGTATGACGGGAAAGATAGCTTTTACAAAAATAAAAACAACTATGACGATGCTACGGGACGCTTCATTCCTTATGTCGTTCGCATGGATGAATCACTTCAGGTACTGGCACTTGAGAATTACGAGGATAAGGAGAAAGGGAGCTATTATCAAACTCCTAAGCTTACCAAATCATTTTCACTTATTGAGCCGTATCTTTATAGTGTTGATGGCAGTTCTATTATGATGATATCGCTTGTGCTGCCTATATTGAACGATCAGAATGAGTTTTTAGGTATAGTAGGGGCGGATATTTCACTTGAATCGGTTCAAAAGCAGATTGAAGCTTTTCGACCGTTAGGCGGATACGCCAGTATTATTACGCCAAATAATCATTATTTGGCTAATGGCATAGATTCCGGACTTGTTAATGATCCTTATCAGCTTTGGTCTACTATGGAAGAGCTTGAAGCGTTAAAAGGAACGGAGTCGAAGCTTGTCTATACGCAGGCAGCAAGCGGCAAAGATACCGTGTTGCGAATGTTTCAACCGATTCATATTGATAATGTACTCTTGCATATCGAGACAGTCATTCCAAAAAAAAATATGCTGTCTAATTACTATAAAAGTTTATGGGAATCTATATTTATCATAGGAATTGCATTGTTTTTGTTGACGATCATGATCATTATACTCGTGAGGAGAATCATCTTAGTTAATATTTATAAGGTTATTCAGGCAACCGCAGCAGCGGCTAATAGCGGAGAAATGCGGCAGCTACGCATACAAACGAATGACGAATTTGAATATATGGCGAATCATTTTAATTATATGCTCACTCAGCGTAAGGAAGCGGAGCGCGTAATTGAATACCAATCGTCTCATGATTTATTGACAGGGCTGCCCAACCGTTATGCATATCACCGTTATATGGCAGGGAAAGCAGCAGAGCGTCATAAGCTGCGGGGGCATTTTGCATTACTCTTCATCGACCTTGACCGATTCAAAATGATCAACGATATGCTTGACCATACAAGGAGTGATCAATTGCTTCTAAGGATGGCAGAGCGAATTATATTAAATGTTGGCGACTCCGGCAAAGTATTCCGCTTCGGAGGAGACGAATATATTGTGCTTCTCGAACAAGTAACCAATCTCCATGCAGCGATGAACAAAGCAGAATCGATTTTGTCCGTTATTTCCGAGCCGATGGGGCTTGAGGATCGGATGTTTTATATGACGGCAAGCATCGGAATGAGCATGCAGTATGAATGGACGCCAGCGACGGCAGACAAACTTGTGAAGGAAGCGGGCATTGCGATGTACGTAGCTAAGAAAGAGCGAAATACTTGCAAACTATATTCCCCTTTAATAAATGATGTTACGCAGAAGGAGCTTGTTCTTGAGAGCAGTATGTTAAAAGCACTAGAGCTGGGTCAATTTATACTCTATTACCAGCCGAAGGTCGATTTAGAGAGTGGAGCTATTTATGGGGCAGAAGCATTGATTCGATGGAATCATCCGGAGTTTGGAATGGTTTCACCGCTTGATTTCATCCCGCTTGCGGAGAAAACTGGTTTTATTATTTCTCTAGGGGAATGGGTGCTATATACAGCCTGCCAGCAAATCAGCGAGTGGGAGCGGATGGGACTGCCGCCGCTTTCGGTGAGTGTGAATATGTCGATGATACAATTCCAACAGAAACAAATCGTCCATACCATTGAAAGAATCATTTTGGATGCGGGAATTCAGCCTCATCAGATTGAGCTTGAAATTACGGAGACGATTTTTATGGACAATGCTGCACATACGATCCATACATTGCAAGAGCTTCAGGGGATTGGTGTGAAGCTGTCTCTTGATGATTTCGGCACGGGCTATTCGTCACTCAGCTATTTGCAAAATATTCCGCTGCATACGTTGAAAATCGATAAATCTTTTATTAGTGGCATCGTAGATGATTATAAGAAACAAATGATTTTCAAATCGCTAGTCGTCATCGCACATAACTTGAATTTGAAGGTTGTTACCGAGGGTGTCGAGACGGAGGAGGAGCTGCGGATCATTTGCGACCATCATTGTGATGCGGTTCAAGGGTATATTTATAGTCCTCCTGTTCCCGCACCAAGGTTTGTACAGCTTTTTATAGAACATAATAAAGAAGCTTAATGGACATACCGTCTCCCGTTTAACGTGGAGGCGGTTTTTTTGCTTGTGGATTTTACAAACGTCTGCTAAACTATAAATAGTTATTTAGTAAAATTATTAACTAAAATAGAGGTGCGGAATGGCGACGATTAAAGATATTGCGCAGGAAGCAGGAGTTTCATCTGCTACCGTATCTAGAGTTCTGAACAATGATGTTACTTTGGGAGTCAGTGAGGAAACGCGAACACGTATATTTAATATTGCTGAGCAGCTGCAATATAAGCCGTCCAGGCTGCGAAGAATGAAGAAAGAAGAGCAGCTCTCGCGTCAGCAAATCGGTTTGCTGATATGGCCGACGCTGGAGGATGAGCATGAGGATCCATATTTCTACTCTATTCGCAAAGGAATAGAAACACGCTGCGAGGAGCTTGGTATTAACATTGTTAAAGTTCTTCGAGGCAGCAGCCATGTAGAGATACAGTCATTAAACGAGCTGGATGGCGTTATCGTTGTAGGCACGATTAATGATGCGGATGTCAACCAATTGTATAGTAACAGAAATCGTATCGTCTTCATCAACCATTCATGTGAGCTGGACGAGTATGACACTGTAAAGCTGCATTTTGAGCAAGCAACCCGAGCAGTTATTACGCATCTGCGAGAACTAGGGCATGAAAAAATAGGTTATATAGGCGGAAACGAATATATTCATCGGCTAAATCGTCAGCATGAGGGTATAGAGTGCGACGAATCGCGGCGCGTTTTCTTTGAGAAAGCGATGCGTGAGCTGGGTCTTTATGATGAAAGCTATGTAGTAAAAACCCATTGGACGTCAAACAGCGGATATGAAGCGATGAATCAAATGCTTGAGGAAGGCTCTCGACCGACAGCTTGTTTTGTAGCAAGTGATCCGATGGCCGTTGGTGTGCTGCGGTCATTGCATGAGCATGGTCTTCGGGTACCTGAGGATATGGCGATTGTTGGCTTTGATGACATAGAAATATCTGCATTTTTGAATCCGCCGCTTACTACTGTCCGCGCACATACGGAGCAAATGGGCAGGTCGGCGGTACAACTGCTGCTTGAGAGAATGGAAGGGCGCGAGGCGGCTGTTCATATGACGATCAACACGACGTTGATCGTACGGGAAAGCTGCGGCAGCGCATTAAAGTAATAGAGGTCGTCTTAACGCTTACGAAGTAGTTTTTTAACAAAAACTTAATTGCCAACGCTTACGAAGTAGTTTTTTAACAAAAACTTTTAGGAGGGTTTTATTTTGACTATTCTATATGATGAACAGCGTTCGTTATTTCACTTGCAGGCGAAGGATACTAGTTACGTTATCCATATTACGAAGACAGGTTATCCTGCACATGTTTATTGGGGCAAAAAAATTCGCGGTGTACAAATGGACCGTCTATTTGAAATTAAAGAAAGAGCGTCCTTCACACCTAGCACAGAGCTGGATCAGCTCGAATTGTCGCTAGATACGCTTCCGCATGAGTATCCTGCTTATGGAAACTCGGATTTCAGGATGCCTGCATTCCAAGTCAAACTGGCTAATGGAACGACAATATCGGATCTGCGTTATGATTCGTATAAGATCATCGTTGGGAAACCGGCGCTTGATGGATTGCCAGCAACGTATGTAGAAAACGACTCCGAAGCACAAACGCTTGAGATCACGTTGAAAGATGAACTGATAGGCTTATCTGTTATTTTGTCGTATACCGTATTTGAAGATTATGATGCCATTACTCGATCAGCTAGAATCGTCAACAATGGAACAGATAATCTCGAATTGCAGCGTGCATTCAGCATGAGTCTAGATTTTGCTCATGACAACTTTGAAATGCTGCAGCTTTCGGGTACTTGGATTCGTGAGCGTCATATTCATAAGCGCAAGCTTGTGCCAGGTCTGCAATCGATTGAGAGCCGCAGAGGTTCGAGCAGTCATATGCAAAATCCGTTTGTCGCATTGCTTTCGGAGGGCTCAACAGAGGATCATGGTGATGTTTACGGGGTGAACCTTGTATACAGCGGTAATTTTTCAGCGGGTGTCGAGGTGGATCAATTCCATGCAGCAAGACTTTTCATTGGTATGAATCCCTTCGACTTTAACTGGAGATTAGAGCCTGGCGAGCAATTCCAAACACCGGAAGCGGTAATGATTCATTCCGAGCATGGTCTTGGCGGCATGTCGCGCAGCTTCCATGATTTGTACCGTTCCCGCCTAATTCGTGGAACATTCCGAGATCAAACGCGCCCGATTCTAGTGAACAACTGGGAAGCGACTTATTTTACATTTAACGCAGATAAAATTGAGGATATTGCTCGTGCGGGCAAGGAGCTTGGCATAGAGCTGTTCGTACTGGATGATGGCTGGTTTGGCAAACGTGACAACGACAAGACCTCGCTTGGCGATTGGTTCGTTGACCGTAACAAGCTGCCAAATGGCTTAGAGGATTTAGTTAGCCGAGTGAAGCGTCTTGATATGCAATTCGGTTTATGGTTCGAGCCAGAGATGATTTCCCCTGAAAGCGAGCTGTATAAGGCGCATCCGGATTGGTGTTTGCATGTAGAAGGCCGCAGAAGGACACAAGCGAGAAATCAACTCATTCTTGATCTATCGCGTAAGGATGTGCAAGAATACATCGTGAAGTCGATTTCAGATATTTTATCGAGTTCGCCAATAACTTATGTCAAATGGGATATGAACCGTAATATGACGGAGATTGGTTCCGCGCTGCTGCCTGCGGAGCGTCAACGTGAGACGGCTCATCGCTATATGTTAGGCCTTTATTCCGTGCTTGAACAAATCACGTCTGCGTTCCCAGACGTGTTGTTTGAAAGCTGCTCCGGCGGCGGAGGCCGCTTCGACGCAGGTATGCTTTATTACATGCCGCAAACTTGGACAAGCGATAACTCAGATGCGGTATCCCGTCTGAAAATACAATACGGAACAAGTATTGTTTATCCTGTTAGCTCTATGGGCGCTCACGTATCAGCAGTGCCTAATCATCAAGTTGGGCGTATTACGTCGCTTGAGACAAGAGGAAATGTTGCGTTGTCTGGAAACTTTGGTTACGAGCTTGATCTGACTCAATTTACTGAGGTAGAGAAAGAAGAGGTTAAACAGCAGGTTGCTCTTTATAAGGATGTACGCCACCTTGTGCAATTTGGGGACTTCTATCGCCTGCTTAGCCCGTTTGAGGGAAATGACACGGCATGGATGTTCGTTTCCAAAGACAAAAAAGAAGCCTTTGTTGTGTTCGCTACCGTCCTGCAAGAGCCGAATCCGAAGCTTAATCGTTTCTGCCTAAAAGGTCTTGATCCGAACCGTGATTACAAGCTGCTTGGTGAAGACAAGATTTACGGCGGTGATCAGCTGCTTCATGCTGGCCTTGCAACACCGCAATTTTTCGGTGACTATGCAAGCAAGGTATACCGTTTCCTAGCAGTAGAGTAAACACGAATCAGTTTAAGGTTATTAAAGAAAAAAGGTGCTGTAGAATTCAACTTCTGCAGCACCTTCTTTTTGTTACTTATAAATGGATTAGCTCATAGAAGATGTGGCTGCTCCAGCAATGAAAAACACGAAAATAACAATGTAAATAGCAAGAACGATAGCTGCCCAAATCAAGGATGCTTTGAAGTAGTTTTTCTTAGTTGGGTTGCCTTCACCAAACGCCCACACAAACATCATGATAATATTTACAATCGGAATGATTAAAACGAGTGTGGTAAGCATCCACTCTTTAATTGATATGACGGGGGACATTGCCTGCTGCGATTGATTATCGTATCCTGGTACACCTGTATTAACTGGTGGTTTTTCATAATTATTCATTTTTTCTCTCCTCTGAGTTCGTATTTCTGTAACATTTTGGTCGCAAATTTATTATATGTATTCCCTTAATATTTACAACCATTGATGAGATTAAGTTATTATTTTGTCAGATATTGAGGATGAGTAACGAATTAGCATAAGGGTAGTTCGGTCAAGTGTGATAAATAAAGATGGCATAATAGCAACTGACTGGGGATATTAATATACATCGCGCATAGAAGGAGTGGCTGTGTTGTATTCCTGCGTAAGCGTGAGGACTTCGAGCAGTTATGCAAAGAGGAGGAGCATAATTAATGACTCTTCCTCTTTTTATATTAAACCAACTACTTTCATGAAAATGAAAGTAGTTGGTAATTAATCATGAAGACACAATAAGACCATCAAAAAGGAATAAAATTCTTAGTCAATTATAGCCTTATACCTTTCCATGTAAGATTATTTATTATTGCTTATTTTGATACTTTTTCTACCTCAGATATTTTCTCGTATTGTTTCACCACCCCCTCGAATTGCTTTGTAATATCATTAATAAGGGTTAGAATTGTCGCCGATATGACCAATTACACTAACAAATGTACAGTGTAAAGCTGCATTTACAAGTTTTAGACAGTTTGTCCTTTGCAAGCTATGCGTTAACCACAACATCTGCGGTCTGCCCACTACCGAATATTTTTAAGGATATGGTAAATGTTCGCTTTTAGAGATAAATATATATATTTTTAGGATACTCGATGTACAACTGAAAGTTTAACATTAAATCATTAGCATTGCTTATACTGCGATTAATGAACTTCATTTTTAAAGTGTTACATGATCCGCCAATCATCTGAAGGAAAAAGTTAGATCCATATTAATGGATGTGCAGCTTTTTGAACAAGGAAGTGAATTGTTAATTTTTTGCGTTTTTAAATTCACTGGTTTCCGAGGTATTATTTAAAAAATTATTGGAGGTACAACGAATGTCTTTCATGAAAAGGTTCAAAAAATCATTTCTATCACTACTCCTGATAGTCGCAGCATTTGTAGGCAGTACTGGCCTTGTCACTGTGCTTTTTCAGGAACAAAGCTCTGCAGCAGGTGAACAAAAATCTGCGTCAGATCCTATCTTTAGCTTTATGTCAATATCCGACATACATGACGATACGAATAAGCTTGCTAAGGCGTTAAAAGACTCTGTTGATCACAATGTCAGTGCAATAACTGTAGCTGGGGATATAACCAATTTTGGAATGGATAGTGAATATGACGCTGTCTTGAACACGATGAATGCAACAAATCATGCCCCTGTCTATTATACAATTGGAAACCACGAGTATGACTACAAAGATAGTTTCAGCGGTAACGAGAATAGATATTTAAAAAGAACAGGTATGCCGGGATTGTATTATGATAAGTGGATCGAAGGTTATCATTTCATTTTTTTAGGATCTGAGTCTCAAAACGTACAAACTATCTCCGAAGAGCAGTTCAGTTGGTTGGAGAGCACGCTAGCTCAAGATTCCGACCCTAGCAAACCGATTTTTCTGTTCGCACATCAACCATTAGAGCATACTGTATCAAAATCATATCATTCTGATAATTATCCTCAGAGATTTTTAGGACTTGAATTTAGGCAGCAGCAGAAAATACAGAATCTTTTGGCGAAATATCCGCAAAGTATTTTTGTAACAGGACATCTTCATGACGATATTAAATTGCAAGGTAATTTATATAGCAAAGAATTCTCAGCAGTAAGGGATGGAGCTATTGTAAGTAATCAGGGTTTAATAATTGATGTATACAGCGACAAGGTGCAAATGAGGGGCCGAGACTTCAGTTCCGCAACAGCAACAACAATATGGAATGGTACGGTGCAACTGAAGCCGAATACAACCGGCGTGTACGAAGCCGAAGATGGTGTATTCACTTACGCAACCTTGAACAATGACATCAATGTGTCTGGTGGCAAATACGTAAATATGAACGATGGAAGAGCATATTTGGACATGCTCAGGATTGACGGAGGGGCTTCAGGCGGCAAAAAAATATTGAAAATCAGATATGCTGCTGCTGCCAATGCTGTCAAGGGATTATATGTAAACGGAGGCAAGGTACAGACACTCAACTTGCCGGCTACCGGAGGAATGAGTTCCTATAATGATTATGCGGTAGCGATTGAGCTGGAGCCGGGCTCGAATAACAGCATCTCCCTTAAAGGCGATGGCAACGCAATAGGCGTGAACGTGGACAAATTCCAACTTGTGGAGAGCGTCAATGTCAGCACGATGTGGGGATTCAACAGCAATGGCAACGATAGTATTCCGAACGGGTTCCATACAACATTGAATGGAAGTGCTGCCTATGATACTACCAATAAAATGGAAGGTTCGGCTTCACTCAGCCTCAACGGTGCTGACGGCAATTATGCAAGTGCAGACCTTATATCGACAAAAATAGATGATGTAACCCTATCGGCTTGGGTGAAATGGAATGGCGCCACTTCAGGATCTCAGCAGATCTTGTCCAACGGCGATGGCCTATCCAATGGTTATTCCATCGTACTGGATCATGACCAGGGCGATAAGGTGTCCATTGCCATCAATGGGCAGACGATCCTTGGATCGCAGACTGCTTTGACGGCGGGCCAATGGACCAATATCACTGCAGCAAGTAGAAACGGTGTCTGGGAGCTCTATATCAATGGCAACGGCGTACCGGTAACCAATAATACAACAACAGCTGCTACACCTGCTACGGGAACTTATATAGGTGCAGACAGCAGCGGTAAACAAAGCTTCAATGGACGTATTGATGCTGTAAGGTTTTACAATCAAGCTTTATCTACAGATCAGATAATGGCAATTGCCAATGAGACTTCTGAAGTTGTACTGGCCAGCATCTCCATTACCAATCTGCCAACTAAGCGGAGTTATGCTATAGGTGAGAGAGTTGATATTAATGGTATGACAGTAGTTGGTACTTACAGCGACGGTTCTACAAAAAATATGAGCGTAAGTGTAGACAATGTAACGGGTTTTTACAGTGCAATTCAGGAAATAGGCCAGATAGTAACGGTCACAGCAGGGGGGAAAACTGCCAAATATACAGTAGATATAATAAAGCCCGAACTTATAATACCAGGCAGAGTGGAAGCTGAATATTATGATGCTACGTTTGGGCTTGGGATAGAGGACGCCTCGCCGCCGAGAAAGTATATATTATGGACGGATCAGGGAGATTGGTTGGACTACGATGTAAACGTGACAAGCTCAGGTAAATACACGGTAAATTATAATGTATCTTTAAATGCAGAAGGAGCAGCGGGCAGAGTCAATTTCCTTGTAGATGGCGTTTCGGCAAAAATAACATCGTTGCCATCAACGGGGGGGGCGCAGAATTGGAGAACTGTATCCGACAAGGTTTACTTAAGTGCCGGCAAGCACACCATAAGGATACAGGTAGATGCGGGTTGGCGGTGGAACCTTGACTGGTTTGAGTTATTGGAATCACCTCCAACGGATCTCATTAGCATCACAGCACCTGCCGACATAACAGGAGTGGCAATCGGAACGGCGAAGACAGCGGACGCCCTTGGATTGCCAAAGACAGTATCCTTGGCTACCGTTGCAGGCAGTGAGGATGCCAATGTGACTTGGAGTGTAGATGATTCAAACTATGATCCCTCTTTAAAGACTATACAAACCTTCAATGTAAATGGAACTGTAACACTGCCCGAAGGTGTGTTTAATCCGAATAATGTTGCTTTGACAACAAGCAATAGAGTAACGGTTAATAAGATCCCAGCGTGGAACGCCACAGTTACCGCTTCATCGTATTACAATGACAGTTATTCTCCCGACAAAGTGTTAGATGGCATCATAGGGCAACATACTATTGGCGAATGGGCGTCCAAGGGAGAACGGAATCCATGGATCCAGATGAATTGGCCGACGAATCAAACGTTCAACAAGATTATCTTCTATGATCGGCCGAACACAGGGGACTGGACGCCCGGCGGAACGCTTACCTTCAGCGACGGAAGCACTTTGACGGTTTCAGGAATCCCGAATGACGGGAGCCCTTATCCTATAACTTTCCCTGACAAGACGGTGACATGGGTCAAATTCCAGGTAACCGGTGGAAACGTGGGAAATAACGGTTTGTCGGAAATGGAATTATATGCGCCTGCAATGCCTGGGGTTCTCGAGAGCATCTCAGAGCCAGCAGCCATTACAGGATTGAGGAATGGTACAGACAAAACAGCAGAAGCCTTTGGATTGCCATCAATTGTACAACTGGTTACTGATGCAGGAAACGAACCTGCCAATGTGGTATGGGATGTAGGGGCATCATCGTATGATCCGTTGCTGAAGACGCAGCAAATCTTCAATATAGTAGGAACTGTTACTCTGCCTCCAGGCGTGTTAAATCCGAACAATGTAGAATTGACAACAAGCATCAGTGTGACAGTACTTCCAGAAATAACCAGTATTGCCATCACAACACCGCCGACAAAGTTGACTTACTTCGTAGGGGATAGTCTTGACATCAGCGGCATGGTCGTGACAGGTACTTACAGTGGCGGCTTAACTAGGCCAGAGAGCGTCACAGTTGCTAACGTAAGCGGATTTAACAGTTCTTTTCCTGCGGCCAGCCAGATACTGACGGTCACAGTTGGCGATAAAACAACTACTTTTTCAGTGAAAATAAAGCGCACTCCGATCCCAGAACCTCTGGCCTGGTGGAAGTTCGACGAAGGTACCGGTTCAACGGCTGGCGATTCATCGGGTAATGACAACAACGGAACGCTAATCAGCAATCCGACATGGACTACCGGCAAAGATGGCGGAGCCCTTCAATTTTCTGGCAACCGAGTTGAAGTGCCTGGCTCGAATCTTTCAACAAGTCTTTTGTATCAAGCAGGACGAACGACGTCGGGGATGACCGTAACCACTTGGTTTAAGACGAACTCGAAATCTACGACTAATGCTTCTATCTTGCGTTATAGCTCGCATCTGTCGGCACTTCAGTATTATGGCGGTGGCAATGCTCGCGTAGCCTATTGGCCAAGTGCGGGGTGCGGTAGTTACTGTAAGTATACGTATGCGATCAATTCATACGCCGATGATAATTGGCACCATTATGCAGCCTCTTACGATACAACGACTGGATTAAAAGTCTATATCGATGGTGTATACGTGCCGGGTGCAACAAATCCGAGTAACACAGGAATTTTGGGCGTCCCGACAGAGGTCTTCATGATGGGAGCAGGGCCAGGCAATATTGAACCCTATAATGGAGCGCTGGACGACGTTCGCGTATATAGTGTCGCGCTAAACCAAGACCAAGTAAAGCAAATCATGGGTCCCGTTACATTCATTTCTGTAAGTGGCGCAAACGGTGCGAATGAAATCTCAACCAAGAATGGCACACTGCAAATGCAGGCTGACGTTCTGCCCGAGAACGCAAACAATACCGTAACTTGGAGCGTCTACGATACCGATGGAATCTCGGCAACGGATAAAGCGACGATTGATGAGAATGGATTACTTACAGCGATAAAAGATGGATCAGTGATTGTAGTAGCGACAGCGACAGACGGCAGCGGTGTAAAAGGTGCTGCGACGATTACGATCAGCGGTCAGATGGAGCAGCAGCCTCAGGCTACTTTGACGGGTTCACAGCAGGTGAACGCTGGTCAAACATTTGATGTAAAGATGGGGTTGACCGGCGTAACCGAAAGTGTATACGAGCGAATGTATGCCCAAGATTTGACGCTGCATTATAATCCAGCGAATTTGCAATTCGATTCGGTTGCATCGCTGAAAGATGGATTCCAAGTCATTGACCAAAGGGAGATAGCACCGGGTCAAATTCGGATTATTGCTGCCAGCGTAGAAGCAAACCAAGGGGTACTTGCCGAAGGCGATTTACTGAATTTCAAATTTACAGCCAAATCTGCAGCGGAGGCAACGACAATTACAGTCGACAATGTTGAGATTGCCAATGCTGAGGGGAATGAGCTTCAGGTCGGCGGAGCCTCCCATGAAGTACAAATTAGTATACCTGTAGATAAATCACTCTTGAATGCTTCGATCACAAGCGCTCAGGTTAAGTACGATGCAGCAGTGGAAGGCAATGAGGACGGACTGTATGTGACTGGCTCCAAAGCGCTATTACAGTCGGCCATCGATGCAGCCAAGGCTGCAGCAAACAATTCGAATGCGACCCAACAGCAGGTGGATAGTGCGAAAGCCGCACTGGAAGAGGCAATGCAAGTGTTCGAAAGTAAGAAAATAACCGCAGATATCAATGGAGGCGGTGTCTCCATTGGTGACTTGGCTATGGTTGCAGCCGCTTATGGCAAAGAACAAGGTCAAGCGGGCTGGAATGAGAATGTGGATGTCAACCATGACGGCAAAGTAGACATTACAGACCTTGCTATTGTAGCCAAAGCGATCTTGCAATAATACACCGATTGAGGATTGATTGGCAATGAAATGGGGGGGGAGCTTATCTCCCCCTTTCGTCGTCGATATGGCCAGTTAGATTAACAAATGAAAAGTTCATTTTTTGTGATAATTGTACATATTTTTAGGAAATCCAATGTATAACTGAAAATTTAATATTAAGTCAATTGAACAGATGAATCGACTTCTCTTTGGATGACATTTCTACCGCGTTTGAATAAAGGCTTTGCTCTGAGGCAGATGTGACTAGGGGACCATTGACGCATTGAAAATGTCCATGGTACGCTAACCCCATATGTAAACAATTGGAGGGATACTCTTGATTGAAATTCGCTTATCGGTAGGTTATGACGAGTATGAAGAAGGCGTAAGGATGTCTGGTTTGATTGAAAAGCTAGCTTCCAGCGCAGATGGCGAGCAGCTGTCTATACTAACGATTGGCGATTGGGGTCAGGCGTATGAAAATTCTCCGGACAGCTTTCTAGAAACATTAATTACACATAAGGATTCATTTCCTAACTTAACGAAATTATTTATTGGGGATATGGGCTTTGAGGAATGTGAGGTATCCTGGATTAATCAGACGAATCTCTCGCCGTTGTTAACGGCATTTCCTAATTTGCAGTCCTTGTCCATCAAAGGCAGTCAAGACTTAAGTCTGCAGCCGCTAGTTCACGACAAGCTTCAAGAGTTGGTTATTATTTGCGGTGGACTTCCGAAGTCGGTCATTGAAGAAATAACGAGTGCGAAATTGCCGGAGCTAAAGAGGCTGGAGCTCTATTTGGGTGTAGATAATTACGGCTTTGACGGTGGAATTGAGGATGTGCTGCCGCTGTTAAAAGGGGATTTATTTCCGAAGCTTACCTATTTGGGACTGAAAGACAGCGAAATTCAAGACGAAATTGCGATAGCGATAGCAGATGCTCCTATTTTGGATCAACTGGATACACTTGATTTGTCCTACGGCACTTTAACCGATGAAGGCGGAAAGGCATTGCTTGAAAGTGAGCGTGTAAAGAAGCTGAAGCATCTTAACTTAAGCTATCACTATATGTCTGATGAACTTCTGCTTCGCTGGAAGCAATCGGGCTTATCGGTCGATGTAACGGATCAACAGGAAACGGATGAAGATGATTGGCGTTATCCGTTCCTTACTGAATAATGGACGATTTTTGTAACGACGGCAGCTTCGAAGATCCCTTTTTGTTAATTGGAAATCCAGCAAATAAACGGACAATCGGTCTGCAAGCAGCAAGAAATAAGCTGGGGCTTGCTCCAGCTATCGTAATCTCCTATGAAGATCTGCTTAAGCGAGCCGTATTTATTGGTGATATTCTGCAGAAATTCAATGGAGCTGATAGAGTCATTCTACGGCTAGATGCGCCTGGCGAGGATCATACGGTTGAACGTGAGTTGATCGCATGGGGAGCGCCAGATCGCAGCGGTGATGACTTATTCTGGTCTGCAGGCTCACTGCCGCACAGCATTTCGATTTCTGCTGAAGAAGCACAGATTCTTCCCGCGGAGCATGGACGAATCTTTTATCCAGCGCAGTGGTATCGCGGGTACTGCCGTTTTCTAGCGGCTATGCACAAAGAGGTTAAAGCTTCGGGTGTCTCCGCTTACTGGATTAATTCGCCGGGAAGTATTGCAAATATGTTTGATAAAAGAAGCTGCTGGCAGATACTCTCGCGTCATGGCCTACCGATGCCGGCATTGCCAGCTCCTACAGGAAGCATCAAAAGCTACGACGAGCTTCAGAATGCCATTAACGTTAGTGGAATAAATCGACTGTTCATTAAGCTAGCTTGCGGATCGGGTGCGTCGGGTGTTATTGCCTATCAAATCAATCCTCGTACAGGAGATGAGCTGGCGATAACGACGATCGGCATGGAAGAGCGTTATAGCGGCATTTGTTTTTATAATGAGGGCAAGCTGCGACGTTATCGTGAGCGTTCAGATATAAGGCAAATTATCGATTGGGTTTGCAGGGAAGGTGCGCATATCGAGCGCTGGATTGAGAAGGAAAGCTTCGAGAGCAAATCATTCGACGTCCGGCAGCTTGTTGTGAATGGCAAAGCATGTCATACGGTTCTTCGTTTAAGCAAAACCCCCATTACGAATTTACATTTGCGCAATGAGCGCAGAATGGACGCGGACCAGCTGCTCTCCGCAGAGGTGAAGGCAGCGGTTCTGCGGACGGCTGAAGCAGCGCTCCGCGCATTTCCGGGAAGCACTGCGGCAGGCGTTGATGTACTCGTTCAAAGAGGAAGCGGCAAGACCTATGCAATAGACATCAATCCTTTTGGTGATTTGCTGTACGGCGCCGAGTACGAAGGGCAGGACCCTTATGAATGGCAAATGAGGCAGCTTCTCAGAAAGGAATAGAATCGAATGCTGGATATGAACCAAATCGTGGGCTCTCACGATATTTTGATGATTACGCTCGATACGCTGCGGTATGACGTAGCGAAGCTTGAGGAAGAGAATTGTCCGAACCTTTGTGCAGGCGGAGGCTGGGAGAAACGGCATACGCCGGGCAGCTTTACTTATGCGGCCCATCATGCTTTTTTTGGCGGATTTCTGCCAACGCCTGCCAACACGGATAAAGCTTCTCATGTCAGGCTGTTTCATACGAAAAATACGGGGCTCAAAACGCACCCGCATACATGGTTATTTGACGCTCCGGATCTTGTGTCCGGTTTGCAGGAGACGGGCTACCGGACGATCTGCATCGGAGGCGTCATTTTTTTTACGAAAAAGAATAAGCTGGCGAAAGTGCTGCCTAATTATTTTCAAGAAAGCTATTGGCGGATGACCTTCGGGGTAACGAATCCTCGCTCGACGGAGCATCAAGTAAATCACGCGTTGAAGCTGCTAAAGGATGCCGATCCGGATGAAAGACTGTTTCTGTTCATGAATATATCAGCGATGCATGGACCTAACCATTATTTTATGCCCGGGGCCAAACAGGATTCTGTAGAAACCCAGCGTGCTGCTCTGCGTTATGTGGATAGTCAGCTTGGTCCATTGTTTGAAGCAATGCGGCGTAGAGGCAAAACGTTATGCCTCGCCTTTTCCGATCATGGAACCGCTTATGGCGAGGATGGCTATGAAGGACATCGATTGGCTCATGAGGTCGTTTGGAATGTGCCGTATCGCGAATTTATACTGGAATAAGGAGGAGAAGCAGCAATGCTCAAATCATCTTCGCTACCCTCTTCTCCCATACTAAGGGAGCAGGAATCACGCTGGACGGCGGCTCCATACCGTTCCTATTTGTATTCATACCCGCATAAGACGGCATATCGGGAATTGCAGCCTGCACAGTCGCTGAAGGAGCTTTGGGAGCGGGATCAAACCGATTATTATTTTTTGTATATGCATATTCCTTTTTGCGGAGTCCGCTGCGGCTTCTGTAACTTGTTTACGCTGCCAGATCGCAGGCTGAATGTCCATGAACAGTATGTCGATGCATTGCAGCGTCAAGCGGAGCAGTGGGCGCCTTGGTTCAAAGAAAAAACATTTTCCCGATTCGCAATTGGCGGCGGCACGCCAACATTGTTGGAAGCTTCACAGTTGAATCGTCTATTTGATATTGCGGAACATACGATGGGTCTCAATCCGATGAATGCTTCTATATCGGTAGAAACATCACCGGAAACGGTGACAGCTGACCGTATGCGCGTGCTTAAGGATCGGCTTGTTGACCGGGTCAGCATGGGCATCCAAAGCTTCGTTGAGGATGAAGCGGCAGCTATTTATCGTCCGCAAAAGCCGCGGCTTGCGGAAGAAGCGCTGGAAATACTGATGGACTATTCGTTTCCGCTTGTAAATGTAGATCTTATTTATGGCTTGCCGGGACAAACAGCAGATACTTGGCTGTATTCGCTGGAGAAGGCAATAAGCTATGAGCCGGGTGAAATATTTATATATCCGCTGTATACGCGAGAGAATACCATTCTGAAGCCGGAACAGATGCGAAGCGCAGGAGAAGATATTCGACTAGCGCTTTATCATATAGCCCGCGAACGTCTGGAGTCTGCGGGCTATAAGCAGTTTTCGATGAGGCGCTTTGCCAAGGATTCGACCTTTGCCCACAAAAACGTACTGCCCTTCAGCTGTCAGGAGGAAGGAATGGTCGGTCTTGGCTGCGGTGCTAGGTCCTATACTCGTGATGTGCATTATGCGTCGCGATACGGCGTAAGCACAGCGGCAACTCGCAGTATTATTGAGGATTATGTAACTGCCGAGCAATACGACACGGCTGATTATGGCTTTATTCTGAATATGGCTGAGCAGAAACGCAGGTTTGTTTTGAAGGCGCTGCTGCATCGCGAGGGTTTGGAGCTGCTTGCATACCAAGAGCGCTTCGGGAGTGATGCGCTGTCGGAGCATTCTGATCTTCAGGAGCTAATTCACTTTGAATTAGCAGAGCTTGAGGCAGGTACCTTGAGGCTTACGACGCTAGGCATGGCCTACTCGGATGCGATTGGAGACGAGTTTATTTCCGGTGAGGTAAGAGAGCTGATGAACGGGTACGTTATCCGATGAAGGCAGTGCTCTATTACCGCGGTGCGTTGTCATCTTGCAATTATGACTGTCCGTATTGTCCATTCAGCAAAACAAAGGATAGCAAAGCGACACTGGAGAAGGATAAGCAGCAGCTGAGTACCTTCATGGAATGGGTTCGAGAGCAAGGGAAGGCTGGACATCAGCTTTCTATCTTCTTTAATCCTTATGGGGAGGGGCTTGTCCATCGGTGGTATCGCGAAGCGATGATTGAATTGTCTCAGCTGGCTCATGTCGAGAAGGTGTCTATACAGACGAACTTATCCGTTAAGCTAGATTGGACGAAACAGCTTAATCAGAGCAAGGTTTCCTTTTGGGTTACTTATCACCCGGGTCAAACGAGTCAGTTCGCTTTTTTGAGCCAATGTATGAACCTGTACGAGCAGAGAATTCCCTTTAGCGTTGGTTCAGTTGGGATTCGGTCAGCGTTTGAGGCCATAAAGCAGCTGAGACAGCTGCTGCCTGAGGATGTGTACCTTTGGGTGAATGCGTTCAAGGACCGGAAAGACTATTACACGGAGGAAGAAGTCGTTTATTTAACGGATATTGATCCTCATTTCCAGCTAAACCTGCCTGATTACGCTAGTTTGGGGAAACGATGCGATGCGGGCTCGAATGTATTTTATGTACAGGGTGCCGGTATCGTTAAACGCTGCTACAGTGATCGGAAAGTGATCGGTCATCTCTATCGGGATGGACTTGAAGGTCTGGCTGCCGAGCGTCCTTGTATGATGAAGAAATGCGGCTGCTATATCGGCTATATCCATATGCCGGAGCTTTCGATGAACCAGATTTACGGAGATCGTCTGCTTGAGCGTATACCGACTGGATTTATTAGGTAAACGAGATTCACCGAAATGATGAGTTTTACGAAAGGGCCGTTCTGCTTCAAATTCATTGAAATGGGGTAAAGTAATTCATGGCTTGAATCATGAGAGGAGTGTGCAAGTTATGACACCAATAAAAAAAGTCGCATTTCTGCTAGCGAATGACTTCGAAGATTCTGAAATGAAAAATCCCTATGATGAAATGGTGAAGAACGGGCATGACCCTGTCATTATTAGCTTTAAAAGCAATGAAGAATTAAAGGGAAAGCAAGGAACAATCACTTATACCTCGCATTTGGCCATTGAGGAAGCGGATGCAGATGACTATGCAGCTATCATTATACCGGGCGGGAAATCGCCGTCTCATCTGATGAACAATGCCGATGTGCAAGCCTTTGTTCAGAAGGCGGATCAAGCCGGAACAACAATTGCTGCGATATGCCACGGTCCGCAAATCTTAGAGGCAGCTGGACTGCTTAAGGGGCGCACGGTAACTGCTTATCCTGCTCTCTCAACAGAAATAGAGGTGGCTGGAGGGAAGTTTATCGATAAAGAGGTTGTCGTTGACCGCAATTTTGTTACATCCAGAACGCCGGAAGATGAGCCTGCTTTCATCCGTGAGACAATTGTTAAGCTGGGAGTAAATGCTTGGTAGTATGAGTTTGGAATGGTATGGTTAGTGAAGCTCGAAAGTATAAAGGACTGTCTCTTTAGATCCAATAGGATCGGAGACAGTCCTATTTGTTATCCAAAGGCAGGTTGAATTGGCAGCTAACATGGTTTTAAGCAAACAAGTAGGGTATACTTTTCAATATATATATACGTTTAGTAGTGAAGGAGTGCGTGCCTGAATGCCACATACGGAGCAAGGAGAACATACAGATCACGCAGTGAGTCCCCTTCTTCAAACACCTTCTACGGTGAGTAGGACAAGCCTCATTGAAAACGGCATGACGGTTTTACAACAATGGGGAGCAGATCATATTTGCAAGGTTTGCATAGCAAACAGCGGATCATGCTGCCGCGATTGCCGGAATCTATTGGATGGTGTAGGTTGTCAACTTCGAAATATAAGCTGTACGGCATGGTTATGCGGTTTTCATAAATATTTATTATTCGAGGTTGAACAGCTAGAGGAATGGAATATGTTTTGGGATGATGTTCCCGGTCAGGAATACCGAGAAGACTTTACTCCTGAGCATGTTGTAATGGATAAACGATTGCATATTCAAAAGCTGACGATGGAGCATCTTGGCGAAGCTCTCGCTGCGGATTTGCAGGAGATGGAGCGCTCGCATATTGCAATAGGTATTATTCTTACCCTTCGGGAGAAGCTGGACAAAAATATTGATCAATTTATGCTGGAGGAGCAGGATCACAAGCGGAAGATTAGGATCAAAAGAAAGATAAAGGTTCTTTCGAGCGATTTTCAGCGCTTTCACCACTTATTAAGTAAATTCAAAAGTGAGCAAGCTGAAAGCACTTCTCCATAACACATCGAAAGGAGCCGAGAGTATCGGCTCCTTTCTGCTATTATTTCAAAAATTCGAGCAGCTCTTTATTGAATTTATCCGGTTCATCGAATAGCATGCCATGACCGCTTTGTTCGAAAGTTACGAGCGTGGAGCCGTCTATGCCGTTAAGCAGCTGCTTAGCGAATTCAGGCGTACAAATCTTGTCGAGCATGCCTTGGAAAATGGTTGTTGCTGTTTTGATTTGCAGCATATCTTTGCGCAAATCCTCGTCACGCAGCGATTCAAATGTATGAACGGTCCCCCAAGCGGATGCTTCCAGACCAAGCAGCTGCAGCCAATTCTTGAATGGCTGACTGATGGCGTTTGGCTCGCGATCAGCGAGAAAGATCTCGCCGAAATCATGCAGCATCTGCGGACGGTCTTTTTTGATAGCGGCGATTTGGTCGTTAGCTTCCTCTTGCGTCATGCCATGCGGATAATCGTCCCGCTGTGTAAAGGAGGGCGCAGCAGCACCAAGCAATGCGAGTTTGCGAATGCCGTAACCGCGATGACGCGCCATGTAGCGTGCTGCGATAGCTCCCCCTACGGAGAAACCAACAAGATAAGCTTGATCCAATTTCAAGTAATCAATGATGGCTTTCACATCATCTGCAAGCCGGTCGTAACTATAACCAGCTGCGGGAGCACTCGATTTGCCGAAGCCCCGCTGGTCAATGCCGATACACCGATATCCCTGTTCGGAAAGCAATGTGAATTGAGCTTCGAACATCCGGCTATTCAGCGGCCAGCCATGAAGGAAGATGACGGGTATGCCGGTACCGATATCCTCAACATAAAGCTTTACTTTTTTCTCAACCTCAATATAATGTCCCATTTATACCTCTCCTCTCGCGTCTATTCAAATGCTTACCCTAATTAAGAACTTTTGAAAAATAAATCATTCTCATGCGTAAGAGAAGATAGAATAGAGGATTAGGATCGGAGGCTGAAGCATGTTCTCTTGGCTAAGAATGGCGCTCATGATTATCGTTATTACAATTTTAACTCGGTTTATCCCGTTTTCGACCTTTTTTCAAAATGTGAATACATTAATCCACGAGCTTGCCCATGCACTGGCGGCATTGCTGCTCAAGGGCAGTGTGCTGCATATTCACCTGTACGCGGATCAAAGCGGAGTAACCTATACATCTTTTACGGAAAGCTGGATGCAGATTCCGATTGCACTGGCAGGATATATGGGATCTGCATTGTTTTCGCTGCTGCTGTTCTTTCTGCATGCTAGAGGAAAAGGACATTTCGGATTAGCTTTGGTTGCAGTAGCTGCAGGTGTGGCGCTGGCTCTTTTCGTGCGAAATGGATACGGTATGGCATGGAGTGCAGGCTTTACCGCATTGACGGTTCTTATTTATTTTGCTGCGCCAAGCTGGCTTCGTGAAAGTTATTATTTGCTGGTTGCTTTTATTTGTTTGGTGGAGTCGATTATAAGCCCGTTTGTATTGCTCTATCTTGCTATTACTGATCCTGCCTCGGCTGGAGATGCGGCAAGCTTGAGCAGCACAACCATCGTGCCGGCTTTTGTATGGGCAGCCTTGTTTTGTTTCTTCTCGCTCTGGTGTGCTAAGTTATCAACCAGCTACTTGTTTAGGAGACGTGCCGGAAGGATACTAATAAGTAAATAATAACGGAAGAGGATGTGAAGAAATGTCTAAGGGCTATAAGCTGGATGAGCAGAGAAAGGTTGATTTGACGAGCATCGATCCGAATGATACGGGACGCTTTTCGAGTAAAGAAGAAGTCGTTCAGTCTATTAAGGAGCTGGAGCAAGAGCTGCAGCGACTGCAAGAAAAGCTGGTTGCGAGCAAAGAGCACGCAGTGCTGTTTATCTTTCAAGGAATGGACTGCAGCGGCAAGGACGGGGTTATAAAAAAAGTGTTTGCTGGTCTACACCCGCATGGGATATCCGCCTATAGCTTCAAGTCGCCAACAGAGGAGGAAGCACGGCATGATTTCTTATGGAGAGCTCATCGTGCTGTGCCTGCTCTCGGGCAAATTGCGGTATTTAATCGTTCGTACTATGAGGATGTGCTGATTACGAGAGTCCACGGTGATGTACAGAGCGCGGAAGCTAGGAAGAGGTTTAAGCACATCAACCAATTTGAAGCTCTTCTAGCAGATAATAGGGTTAAGGTAGTCAAAATCTTTTTGCATATTTCGAAGCAATTCCAGCTGGAGAAGCTGATTAGCCGGATAGAGAATCCAAATAAAAACTGGAAGTTCGACATCTCTGATGTGAAGGAACGCAAGTATTGGAAGCAATATCGCGGACTCTATGAGGAGTTGTTCGAAAAATGCAGCAAAGCTGCTCCGTGGCATGTCGTTCCCTCTGATAACCGATGGTATCGAAATTATGCGGTGCTGCAAATCGCTGTGGAAGCTTTGCGAAGTCTTGATTTGCAGGAGCCGGCAGCTAATCCTGAGCTGCACCAGTATTTGGAGGAGCTCATGCAGGAGCGGGATTAGGATTAGGATTAGGTTGCTCCCCTCAATACGTTGTTTTGCAAAAATAGATCTAAGTTATAGATCTATTTTCATCAAAATAGCCTTTTTCGTAAAAATAGATCTAGAAATTAGACCTAATATTGACTACAACCCGCCAAATGACCCTTTATGTATTGATTAAACACAAATAGATCTAAAATATAGATCTATCTTCACCGAACTAGCCCTTTTCGTAAAAATAGATCTATTATTTAGTCTTATTTTATCGGGGTTGTCATGATCAAAGCATTTGCTTAAGTAATCAGCGGAAGATCTAAATAGAAGAATGGCGGTGCAGGAATAAACCTCTGCACCGCTATTTTTATGTATGCATCTATTTCCATTCATAGAGAGCTTCCCTCTTTTAGGCAGTTTTTGATGGTGTGATCTTCAAGCAATCTCTCCTTTTTATCCTGTCAGCGACCGCTGGCCGTCTTCTATTCACTAGGGAACAAGCAAGGTGCGTTTTTTATACTATTCAATCTACTTTCCAGCAGTTATCGTCTCTCCCCGAACGGGCTTCATTTCATCCTTCCAATGGACGTTTATAGAACGGGAATCGAATAAATCTTTTCCATCAGACACCTGAAAATGCAAATGAGCCTCGCTGGAATTACCGGAGTTACCGAGTGCACCGAGCCGTTCCCCTCGCTTGACTTCATCCCCTGGCTTTACAGAAACCGAACCTTTCTGCAGATGAGCAAGGATGCTGTATTCTCCGCCGTGGTCAATAATGACGACATTTCCAGCGGGATCCTTTTCATTCATTACCCCAACAGGCTCGTTGTCTGAAATATGATTAATTACTGTGACCACTGTTCCGTCAGCAGGCGCTAGAACGTCTTGGCCGAACGCAATGTAGCTTTCATTTTTTGAGGGGTCACCGTTATAGGAAATACCGTCCTTTGTCTGAATGAAGTCGTAAGCATATCGCTGGCTTTCATGTTCATAATGATAGTTCGCGAAAACATTACTACCTCCCCAAAAGACTAGCCATTCTCCCCGAAAAGGAAGCTCGTAAACGATCTTTGTCATGCGGTAATCTGTCTCTGGAACAGAAGAGAGTTCACGAATTTGCAGTCCAATGATCCTATCATTCTCGTCAAATATGGCCGAAATTCCTTTGTCTTTGTTCTGGTTAAGCCATACCCACTCATTCATTCCGTTCATCTCCATGAGGGAGTATTGTCCAAAATTCTCAACCCCTTTCGTGAAATCAGCAGCCATCGTGCTAAAGTCGGCTTCGCTCACTTGTGCTTTAAATGATGTACTAAACCGACTATAAATCGAATCATAATGTCCGCTAAGCATAGCTTGAGGTAAATCAGCGGGTTTAAGCATACCGATGGTGTCTGCAATTTCGACTTCCGCTGACCCGATTACATCACGATTACCCTTTCCCGGTTCGTCGCTGCTGCAAGCTGTTACTACCCCTAGAAGCGAACTTGCGACTAATACCGTTGTTAGCTTTTTGAATCTATTTTGTGTCAAATTGTTGAGCTTCATTTTATTTGTCCTCCTCAAAGTTTTGCTTCGCCACCTCAGCTGTGTACAACTCCATTGTAGCAATGCAGTCTTATAGGATTCGTAACGCTGCGTAAACAGGATCTTAATTATGTTGCTTAGAAGAAGATGAAAATTAAGACTCCGTCAAGATAACCTCTCATAATCTCCCAATTAATCATGTTAAAATGGAAACTAACATACTAGAGAGTGAGGAGGGGCGGAATGAACGATGCATCCCTACTGCTTGTTGATGATGATCAAGCAATTCTTGATTTGTTGTTTACCGTATTTCAGAAAGAAGGGTTCACCTCAATCGCTACAGCGAGGTCTGCGGAGGAAGCTCTTATCGCTTGTAAAGTGAAAACAATGGATTTAATCGTACTGGATGTCATGCTGCCAGGACGCAGCGGCATAGAAGCGGCACCTTTTCTTAGACAAATGACGAACGCTCACTGACCGCTCGAACCTCGGATTTCGATAAGTTGACCGGTTTTGCCGTAGGTGGTGATGATTATATTACGAAACCGTTTAATCCGTTGGAGGTCGTCGCTAGGGTCAGATCCCATCTTCGTCGTTATTTAGCTGCGGCAACGCAAGCTTCTGATAATAATTTTAGCGGGGATTATAGTCGTAAAGCGGCGACAGTATACGATTATGGGCATTTTCAGATCCATGAAGAAGCGGGGGAGTTGCTAGTTGAGGGAAAGTCGGTTGCTTGTCCCGCTCTAGTGTTCCAACTGCTGCTCTTTCTATGTAAACATCCAAATCGTATTTTTGGCAAAAGAGAGCTATATGAGCATGTGTGGGGTGAGGATGCTCTTAACGATGACAATACGATAATGGTACATATCCATCGCATTAGGGAGCGAATCGAAATTGATCCATCTAACCCTCAATATATCGTCAACGTGAGAGGATTAGGCTACAAGTTGGTTCAAAATAACACTAGGGGATTCGAAATATCATGAATATGAAACGTCGGTTAACCCTTCGGTTTATTTTTCAATTAGCGGTAGCTGGTGTGGTTGCTTTGCTTGTTGTTTCGTTAAGTGTCATTTGGATTGTCGGTCAATTCAACGAAATCAGCATGTCTCGTGACTTTTCCTCTGTTGGATTAGAGAGACTCGTAGAATCATCAGAACTCAGTCATAACGGTATTCACTTTGATCCCGAGCTGCTAGAGCAAGTCAAAAAAAACAATGGCTGGCTGCAAAGCTTGGACGAGAACGGTCAGGTTGAACACTCATATAATACCCCGGATGACGTGCCGAAGAAGTACTCACCAGGAGAATTGGTAGACTATTGGACAGGAAAGAAGCCGTTTCGCTACGGTTTATACCTTTGGATTCAAGAGAAAGACGGAAGGTTGTTTACACTAATCTATGGGGTCAGAAATGAAATAGATCCGTTGTTGAATAAAGTTGTCGAAGGGGCTCAGCTCAAATCAAACGGAGAGCTGGAGCTTCCACGGGGTGTGGCAGAGCAAGCGAAAGCTCTTGGTGGATACATTCAACTGCTCGACATCAATGGCAAGGAGCTTGCTTCTTATAATAAACCAGATTCAGAGGCTGGAGGGTACACGATTCAAGAACTGGTTTTGCGTACGATGTATAAAGATCGTTACGGCTACCATCTGGTTTCCTCCTACGATAATGAGACTGGAAGAACGTGGGTCGCAGCTCTTCCTACTGCCGCTGGCAAGGAGCATGATGGAATGCTGCTGCCGGCGGAAACTAGAGTGCTGCTCATTGGAATAGCTGGCATGTTTGTAGCACTGATTATTGTTTTTATCCTACTGTCATTATGGAACGCGCATCGATTTGGTGCGCCAATTATGCATATGCTTGCTTGGCTGGATTCCCTTGGGAAAGCCGTGTACAAGGAGCCTGCGGATCGCAAAGGGCTTGCTCGCAGTCGAACCCGACTCGGAGGATGGCGTCCTCGTTACCGGGTGTTTGCCGAGGTATTGGGGTCAATTGAGCAGTTGTCTGGCACGCTGCTGCGCGATCAAGAGCTGCGCCGACAAAATAATAGCTTAAGAGAAGAATGGATTTCAGGTATTACCCACGATTTGAAGACACCGCTCTCTTCCATCAAGGGATATGCACATATGCTTTCTGAGAACAGCTATGAGTGGAGCCCCGAGGAGGTTCGGAAATTTTCACGTATTATGCTGGAGAAATCGGGACATATGGACATGCTGATTAATGATCTTTCCATGACCTATAGGCTTAGTGCAGATGTCAGGCCGCCGGATGGCGAAGAAATTGAACTTAATCAATGGCTTGCGACTGCACTGGAGCATGCTTCGTCTAATCCCCATTTCGACAAGAGCAGAATTCTGTTTATTCCAGCAGAAACGGAGGTTTTCGCTAAGCTGCATGTGCCTTGGCTGGAAAGAGTGATTATGAATATAACGGCAAATGCGCTGCTTCATAATCCGCCTAATACTATATTAACGGTAACTTTGTTTGGTGAAGAAACGCGAAGCCGTATGATGATACAATTTGCGGATGATGGTCAGGGTATGGACGACCGTACGGCGAGCAGATTATTTGATCGTTATTATAGGGGGACGGATACCGGTTCATTTGCAGAGGGAACAGGTCTTGGAATGGCTATTTCCAAAGGATTGATTGAAACAATGGGAGGGAGCATAGAAGTAGATACCTCTCTGGGTAGGGGGACAATAATCCGTTTGTGTTGGCCGAAGAAACCTTTTGAATAATGTTGAATTACTATGCCTGTTATCAATAAGAAGAGCCCGCCTTGATGTACTCAGGGGGGGCTCTTCGGGTTATAGAAGCTGTAAATGAACGTTATTTGTTGGACGTTTTATTCAACAGTCGCTTAAGCTCTTCATCCACGAGCGCATTACGCTGATCTTGCTGCTCAGAACCGAGCCCGCCAACGTGTACGCCGTATGGACTTTTGGAGAGCTCACGCTCCGCTTCCAATTCCATCACTTTCTGTTCGATTCGCTCGAAGCCCTGAGAAGCCGAGCTTCCGTGAATGGGATGCGAATAACGAGGCGTACCAGACGTCTGCTGTACACGAGTGATGAGCTCGGTACGTTTTCCTTGCAGTCGTTTCTTCTCTTCTTTCAGTGCCTCAACACGCTGCCCTAGCTCAAGCGCTGCTTGCTTCGCAAGCTGGTGCAATCTAGTCGTTTCTTCGACTTGCTCCAGATACAATAGCTTGGCTTCAAGCGCAGTGCGTGCTTCTGCTTCACGTCCCTCGACAGCAGCTTGCTCTGCTTTCCCTTCGTAGTAGCTCGCTTGTCCGCTGAATTCGTCCAGCTTTGACTGAAGCATGCGATCCTGTGCTTGCTGCTCCGCCATCGCACGTTCGGTCTTTGCAATCTCCTCATCCAAATCTCTCAAATAATGATTGAGCATCATAACCGGATTTTCAATTTTGTCTAACATTTCATTTGCTGCTGCCTTCGTCATACTAACTACACGCTGTAAAATTCCCATTTGTAATCTCTCCTTAAAGTTTGTGAATGTATTTTTATTTATCAGTATTATTTGTATGTTTTAGTAGTGGTCGACAAATCGAAAGTCGTTGTTAATTGCCTTTGGGACAAAGAGAGTAGCGATAAAGTAGGCTAGTATAACAGCACCGAAGCTGAAAAACGCTGCAATTACAACTAGCAGTCTAACTATAGTAGAATCAATGCCAAGCCATTGTCCGATACCTCCGCAGAGTCCGGTAAGCTTGCTGTCCGTCGTTGATCGAAACAATTTTTTCATATCCAATCATCCTTTCGTTGTGCTCATCTATGTCTTAATTGTAGAGTCATAACGCTGCTTTCGTAACGGTCCCCAGGCCATTCTGAAGCTGGTCTTTAGGCGGGGACGATGTGCGACGGACGACGGGGTTGGCACCGAGCTAGAAATATAGCATGAGCTTGTCAAACTAGTCCGCATAATTGGTCAAGTCCCCTCATAGACATGTTATCAGCCAGTAAAAAACAATGTGCAGAGGGGATGATTACATGCGTCGCATGACATGGACCGCGGCAATATTATTATGTTTTTCATTATTATTAGCGGCTTGCGGAACGAAGGACGCCGAGTCCGTGGTTAAGGAGCTCGACAAGGTAGTTAACAGTATGGAGAGCTATCAAGGAAGCGGTACGATGACGCTGCGGACCGGACAGCAGCCACTGGAGTATAAAGTGGAGGTATCCTATCAAAAACCGCAATTTTATCGGATCAAGCTGACAAATGAAGAGAAGGACATTACACAAATCGTGCTTCGCAATGACGACGGCGTATTCGTTCTCACTCCGAAGCTGAATAAAGTATTCCGCTTCCAAAGCGATTGGCCGCAAAATCAAGGGCAGGTTTACTTGTACCAAACGTTGATTCAAAGCATTCTTACTGATAACTCGCGACAATTTGTAATCGATGAAGATGCTTACGTATTTGACGTGATGGCAAATTATAATAATGGTTCGTTGTCCCGTCAAAAAATTTGGCTTAATAAAACAGACTATAAACCGGAAAAGGTGGAGGTCAGTGATACGAATGCGACAGTAATGGTCGAGGTGAAATTTGATACATTTGATTTTGGCCCGAAATTTGATAAGGCCGTATTTGAGACAGAAGCGAATATGAATGCTGCTCCTACGAATCAGAATACGGAAGAGCCAACTATGGCTACTCCTGAACAAGGCAGCGACACAGGTACTAACACCGATACAGAGGTTGATGGAGAGAACCCAGACAAAGAAGTGGATAAAGAAGGAACTGAGCCGGGTACTGACAGTGCAGTTGACGGTAATGATCAAACAAACGACAGCGGCAAATCTTCTGAGAATGAAGAAGAAGATTCGCCAACAAGTGTAAAACCAGAAGCGGCTGTTGATTTCACTGCTATGTATCCCTCTTACACCCCAGAAGGCGTTGAGGGCCCAGTATTAGTAGACATCGTATATGGCGGCAATCCTGGTGCTATGCTTCGTTACACAGGCGATTACAGCTATACGCTTATTCAGACGGAGCCTAAAGATCAAGCCGCTTCATTAGTTGAAGGGATGCTTGTAGATCTAGGCATTACGTGGGGGCAGCTTAGCGGAGAAGATCAGCAGACGCTCACTTGGACTTACGAGGGGCATCTATTCCGTCTGACAAGTGCAAATCTTCCTGATAGTGAAATGCGGAAAATTGCGCAATCGGTACAGGGTGAAATAGGGAAATAAAGCTGGGAAAACGGCGAATTTCCAAGACGTACTAGTTATTTCCGAGTTTCGTTTCATTGACAGTCCCAGCAGCAAGGTTTAACATTATTACTATTGATGTTTGCTGCTCGGACTGTTGTGGCTGCAAGATGAGGAGAAGGTGAACGGCTTGGATTCGTTTTATCGCCCGACGAGGGTTGAAATTTCATTAGATGCATTACGACACAATTTAGAAGCATTTCGTAATGCCATCTCGCAGGACTGCAAACTAATGGCATCCGTTAAGGCTAATGCTTACGGACATGGTGCAGTTGAGATAGCGCGTGAAGCGGAAAGATTTGGCGTAGACTATTTTGGAGTTGCTTTCCTTGATGAAGCATTGCAATTGCGCAAGGCAGGCATCCAAACCCCGATTCTCGTTCTTGGATTCGTGGCTGAGGATGCCTTGTCTATCGCTAGAAGCAATGATATTACAATTAGTTTATTTAGAGATGACATTATTGAAGCAGCTTCCAAGCTGCCGCCTGACATAAATGGACGAAAGCTTAAGGTCCATATCAAGATTGATTCCGGCATGGGCAGGCTCGGCGTGATCGGTAAGGACGCTGCAATTTCCTTTATAGAGAAGGCATTGCAAATCCCTCAGCTTGATGTCGAAGGTATGTTTACGCATTACGCACGTGCAGATGAAGCAGATAAAAGCTACACTTTGCTGCAGTATGATCGATTTCGGGAAGTGGCTGAGTATGTTGAGCAGCATGAATTACCGATTCCAATCATTCATGCAGCTAACAGCGCTGCGGGTATTGATACACCGCAATTGGCCGGCAATATGCTCCGGCTGGGTATTAGTATGTACGGCTTATATCCGTCACTTGTGGTTAATCAGCAGCGAATTGAGCTGGAGCCGATACTGACGCTTAAGACGGAAGTGGTTATGGTCAAAACAGTACCTGTGGGCTGGGGTATTAGCTACGGCACACGTTATGTTTCTGAAGGGGAAGAACGCATTGGCACACTGCCGATTGGATATGCAGACGGCTTTAGCCGTATGCTAACAGGCAAAGCCCATGGACTTATACGGGGAGTGAAAGTACCGATTCGCGGTACGATTTGTATGGACCAATGCATGATTGCGCTTGATCCTGCTGCTTCGGCGGCGAATCCAGTTGAGACAGGTGAAGAGGTTGTGCTCATTGGGCGACAAGGCAATGAGGTTATTACGGTGGAAGAAGTAGCAGATCAGCTTGGTACGATAAATTATGAATTAATCTGTATGCTCGCCGCTCGTGTAGCCCGCATTTATGTTAGCGGTGACCAGATCAAAGCAGTTCAAAACCCCCTAACTTAGACATAATTCGAATTGGTAATTGTTTCATTTTACAATTTTTCGTAAATGAAGAGGATTTTCGCCAAATATCTCGAATGTAGTAAGGCAGATCATCTATAATGGCTATACATGAAAACATACAGCATAATTGATATACGGCTATCATAGATATGTTGAAGTATAGCGACGGCAATATATTGTCATAATGTGTATTAAGGTTATGGAAAAGTTTTGGGGGTGCGAGTTCGGTGGCCAATGTACAAAATACCAAAAGAATCATGATTAGCCTGCCAGATCATTTGCTGGAGGAGGTTGACGGGATTGTAGCCAAGGAAAACTCCAACCGCAGTGAATTTATACGGCAAGCCATGAAGCTGTATTTGGTGGAGCGCAAAAAACGTCAAATTCGAGAATCCATGCAGCGCGGGTATATGGAAATGGCGAAAATAAACCTGAACATGGCCTCGGAAGCTTTTCAAGCGGAGGAAGAAGCAGATCATACGTTAGGCCGTCTCGTTAGCGGGGTGTAGAGGTTGATTGTAAAACGCGGAGATGTTTTTTTTGCGGATTTATCGCCGGTCGTCGGATCTGAGCAGGGTGGTGTTCGCCCCGTGCTGGTCATTCAAAATGATATTGGAAATCGTTTCAGTCCTACGGTTATCGTTGCTGCAATTACAGCACAAATTCAGAAGGCTAAGCTGCCTACTCACGTTGAGATGGATGCTGCTGCGCATGGATTTGATCGCGATTCGGTCGTGCTGTTAGAGCAAATACGTACAATTGATAAGCAAAGATTGACCGATAAGATTACGCATCTCGATGACGAAACGATGCGTAAGGTTGATGATGCTTTGTTAATTAGCGTGGGATTAATTGATTTTTAATGAGAACGAGAGCTATTTAGCATGTAGAGGAGCTATCTCTTATGCTGAACGGCTCTTTTTTGTTGTTTTTTACTGTAATTTGATGAAATTGGAAAAATAATGATAGACAAATGAAAGTTGAATTTGCTATTATGAATTCAATTAGTAAACGCTAACAAATATATGAGCTTTTTTATGCGAAGAACGCACGTAGTATGCCTTAGATGGCTGCTGCTGCGTTCTTTTTTTGTGCTCAGAGGGGAGTGGAGATGAAGAAGAGACGTAATGCAATCATTAGTTTAACTGCTGCGGTGCTGTCGGCAAGCCTTGTCTACGGGATGTATGAGCTGCAGCGTATACAAATTAAGCAAGAAGAGACAGTTGCCGTACTCGTTCCAAAACGTTTTATTGGAGCGGGTGAACGACTTAAGGAAAGTGATCTGGAATATAAAATGGTGCCGCAAACTTCTTATGTATCCGACATGGTCATCAAGCTCGAGCAGGCTGCTGGGAAGGAAACGATGATACCTCTTGGCAAAGGAGAACCGCTGTTGATCTGGAAGGTCAATGATTATTATTTGCAGCCGAGACGATTCGAATCGACTTTTCAAATTCCGAAGGAGTACATACGCTCGATTTCGAACGGAATCAGAGCAGGAGATAAAGTGCTTCTCTATGCATCAGGAGAAGCTTCACCCTCAATGAGGTTATTCTCTGAGGCGGTTGTTGTAGCTTCGGTGAAGACATCAGGCAATGTGGAGATTGATAATATCGAGAATCCGAATCTATTCTCACTCGCTGAGGGAAATAAAGAACAAATGTATGCATCAAGGCGGGAAGCTAACGGGATGATTGATTATTTAAATTTAAATTTGTCAGAGGAGCAATGGCTTCAATTGGACAGCTTGTGCAAGGGAGGCACTTTGAAGCTAGTCATTGCATTTAGCCCGGAATCGTTTGATTTGGTTGCTGGGGAGGAGGCGGATAGACCGTGAATGGAACGATAGCGCCACTTACCGTTTTTATTGGCACGACTCCCAATATCGGAACGACGACAGCGGCGTTTGCAGCAGCATATCGGATGGCGGAGGCAAGCGGCAAGCCGATCGGTTATTTATGCCTCAATCTCAAAAGTGCAAAGATTCATCGTTACCTTGGCGTAGATGAGCCGCATATTACGCTGGACAAGCTTCGTCCAGAGCTCCGTTCCAACACACTAACGCCGGAGAAGCTGCGCAGGGCTGTGTACGCAGTACCAGCCCAACCGAATTTGCAAGTGTTGTTCGGCAATCTTCTGAGAGACCAAGCAGAGTACTTTACTCCAGAAGAAGCAGAACATCTGCTGACCATCGCGGAACAAACCTTCGCATTCGTAATTATGGATGTAGGGGCATATTGGGACAACGCTGCTACCATTTGCTCTATCCGAAGAGCAGGCTCACGTATTCTTGTTACTACGCCTGCCTTGTCGCATTTTCAAGAGGATGGCAGACGCTGGATTGGTCAAGTATCGCCTTTATTTGAAGTTGCCCCTGAGCAATACGATTTGATCATTATCAATGGTCCATGGAGAAACGGAGGGTATCAGATGAAGCATATATGCAAAGAGCTGGGTACAACGGCACTTGGTCAGCTTCAATTAAGCGAGCCAGTTTTTAGTCAGTTGGATAATGGAACGTATTCACAGTGGTTAAAGGCTGATGCAGAGGGTAAGCAGGCTATGCAGGAGCCGTCCAAAGCGTTGATGCAGAAGCATAATATTCGCAGTATGGGAACTTCCATAGCGGTGCAGCCTTGGTATCGAAAACTTCTGACACATCGTAATGGTACGAGCTCGTGACGGCGGGACAAAATCGATTTTCACCATCAGAATTCGCAGCTCAAGTGCAATCGGAACGAGCAAAACTTGAGCATGATACATCTGCATCATATCCGTCATCAGACACGCAAGGAGAAATGGCTAAGCTTGCAGATGACATTCGAACTTATTTAAGCGCTCCTCATGGACTAGGAGAGGAAGAACGCAGGCAATACAGCGAGACGTTAAATCGTGCTGTACTTGGTTATTCACAGGAGCGTGAGCAGATTCTTGCGGTCATCACGGATCGTTTAATTAGACTTCGCATACAGGGAGCGTCCAATATCCAGCATTCCTTTCAAACGCTTGCTGAGGCTTTGTTTGCGGAAGTGATCGGTTTGAATGTACTTGAGCTGGTGCTTGCTGATAAGGAAGGCTTGGAGGAAATACAAGTTGTGGGCGAGAGAATTTTCATTGTAAAGAGTGGGGTAACGATCCCTTCAGCTTACCGCTTTGAGAGCATTCGCGAGGTAGAACGAATTCAGCAAAATTTAGTGCTATACAATAATGATCGCATTAATCCGCGTAAACGATGGGCAGAGGTGATGCTGCGAGATGGTTCTCGTGTAACGATGACGGGCTTTGGTTTTACTGCAAATCCTACCTTGACGATCCGTTTCTACACGGTTCGCAGCTTCAGTCTTGAGACGTTAAGTAAACCAGATTATCGGACGATAAACGCACGGATAGCAAGCATGCTGAGAGCCATATTAGCTGCACGATTCAATATGGTAATCATTGGACCAACTAACTCGGGAAAAACCAATTTAATGAAGGCGCTCATTGGGGAGCTCCCTGATATCGAGCGAATTATTACGATTGAGGGTCGATTTGAGATGATGCTTGGGCGTGATTTTCCAAATAAAAATGTTGTGGAATATATGACGGATGAAGAGGATAGCTATCATCGCTCGGATCAAGCCTTTAAGCTCGCGCTCAGACAATCTCCACAGCGTATCATCCATGCCGAAATTCGTGATATGGACGCAAATATTTATGTAAGGGCATGCACACGCGGGCATACAGGCAGTATGACAACGGTTCATGCTAACAGGCTTGAGGATGTGCCAGAGGCGATAACAGACATGTGTATGCTCGATGGCAGAGGCATGAATGCCGAACGACTGGCGAAACGCATCACGCAGTATGTAACTGAAGTCCGTATTGAAATGAGCTGCTTGGACGGACGCCGAGTCATTAGCCGCATAGGAGAGCTGTGCTGGGAGGACGGACAAGCCTGCGTGAGAGACTGGGTGAAATTTGACGAGACGCTGAAGGATTGGCAATATCCGATGCTGCAATCAGTGAGGGCAGTCAGTAGACTCACTGAGGGAGGCAGTGGAGATGAATGAACTATCGACAGCAGCTGCAGCATGCTTGTTATTTTGTTTATTATTTATCGCATTGCACCATCTGTTAGGGTTATGGTCGAAGGAGCAGCAATTGAGAAGCAAGCTGGAGTATCGATCCCATAGAGGGTGGCGCAGGCAGCTGGCAGCACATTTTAGACGATATAAATGGCTGCACGACCATTTGTCAGAACTGCTCGAAACGCTCCGTTTGAAGATAACGCCAGGATCATTCGCTTGCTTATCCGGTTTACTTCTGCTTGCGGGAATTGCCTCGGGCGGACTCTTCTTTCAAAGCGTCAAAGGAACCTTATTGTTTGGCGGGTTGTTAGGCTTTTTGCCATATACGACTTTGAGAGCGGTGCTTGTACATCGTCGAATGCAGACCCAGATGGACTTTTTGCCTGCGGTAGAGCTGTTCTATCAGTGTTATCTCGTCACTGGCGAGCGGCAAGTAAGGATTGCACTGCAGCGCACAGTGGAGGAGAGAAGGTTGCTCGGACCTATGCAATTGGTATTTGAGCAGCTATACAGAAATTTATCAGTACGCGGCGATGATGAGGCGAGCCTGAGATTGCTTTCTGCATCTCTAGGTCATTTATGGGCAGATTATTTCATTCATATTTTGCGAGTGGCGCTTGTCGAGGGAGTCCCTGTAACCGACAGCTTAAAAGAGCTTTTAACCGACATGCGGAAGGCAAGGCGTGCGAGCGAGCAGGAACGTAATCGCTTGCTTGAAATAAGAGTGGCTAATTTCACGCCGATACTGTTTCTTGCATTATTTATTGGAATCAATCTTCGGTATAACAAAGATAATTCCTACTATTACTACATTGTTGATCCGATGGGACGGGACATGCTGCTCAATGCAATGGTGCTCATTTTTGCATCGTTTCTCATGGGATTGTGGCTTTCTCGGAAGAAGATGTGAAAGGAGACTGCGGATGCCTGAATGGTCAAGCATTACGATACGGATAGCCGTACTAATAAGTCAGTTTATCGGCGGTGCGGTGGGCATTTATGCACTTTTGCTGCTATGGCCGCAGCGTCCTGCAAGATGGAAGCATCTTGCGGTATTAGACTGGCGAAAGAGAGAGACGCCAGATAAGTGGCTGCGATTTGTTTTTATTTCAAGACTGCGGCCGTCCTTCATCGAGCGGGAGCTGCTGCTTGCTGGCTGCGGAGTAACGGTTGATGCAGCTTGGTACGTTTTTGGAAGGAGAGTTTTGTTAGCTGCATTAAGCTTGATGATGTTTGTAACGGTTATATGGTTTGAGCGAATAAATACTTATATACCTATCTCGTATGCAGGTCCTGGCTTGGTTCTAGCGATGTTTGCCTTGTACGTCGACCTCGTATGGCTTCGTTCCATTCGCAAGGTGCGTACGCTTCAAATAACGAAAGAAATATTCATTATTAGCAAGCAGTTGCTATATTTATCCGATTCGTCGCTTCATGTCCATGCAAAGCTGCTTCGGTGCATACCGTACACGAGAGCGATGCGTTTCGATCTGGAACGGCTGCTGGCTGAATGGTATCACGATGCAGGAGGAGCGCTGCAGCGGTTTAAGCAAAGGCTTGGGACAGAGGAAGCCTTAAGCTTTGTAGAGACGATTGATGCCCTTCGCATGCACGAGAGTCCACAATATTATGAACTTCTTCGTGTTCGCATTGAGGATTATAAAGAGAAGCTTGAACTTGCTAAAGAAAGCCGCAAGGAAACAACCTCATACTTTTTGTTTACCATCGCCGGCATTCCAATTTTGTATACCTTTCAAGTGTTTATCTATCCGTGGGTGAGGGAAGGGCAGAAGTTGTTTGAGTCCCTTCGTTGATTCAATTTGAAGTTATTTGAGAGGAGGTGGTAGCATGCGTAATATTTTGATGACGGTCATGATGCTTGTAGTAGTTATCGTATTGTTTAACTCGATCATCGCAAAAGACAAGACTGGAACTAGCGGTCAAATCGAGACACAAGGAGCGGCAGCAAATACAAAAATTGGAGCTCTGCTTCCGTAAGCTCAGCTATATAAATTTGTGATGCAGAGCGGAGGTGTCCATTATTGCGTGGAATACTTATATCGATGCTGCTGCTTGTTACGGTAATCATCTGTTATCAAGCAGTCGCTGAAGGCGATGAGGGGATGAAGCAGCAAATAGATGGCGCAGGCAGCTCGATCAGCAGCCATATTAGGGAAATGAGTCCATGAAGCAAATATTGATTTTCGTTTTATTTGCCGCTTTATTGTGCTGGCTCATGTTTTCCCCTATCTATAAGCATGTTCTCATTGTGAGACAAGCTGTTTTGCAGCAGGAGGTCGATTATTTGCTGGAAATAGGAGCAAGCGGTACCTTCGGCTATATAAGTGAGGAAATGCAAGAGCAATCAAGGCAGCGAATGGCTCGTTTTGGCATGCGGGCTGACGATATTGAATTTGAGCTTGCCACGACAAGTGGTCTTGCTGCCTCAAACCCAAGTGCTCCTGTTATGAGGGGAACAGGTATTTCGTTAACGATGAGCTATCCATATGAGAATTTATTTGAAATTGATCGATTAATCGGACTGACACCTCCGCTGCCAAGTGAGCGGATGAGAGCGTTTGGGATGAAGATGAGTGAATATGTGCCATAACCGAAGGAGGCGGATGAAACGATGTACAAGCTGTTGCTGATCGTACTGATGATGACGGTCTGGATATCGATTCATCTGCTTCAGGTCGAAGAGGAGCTGGCCATGAATACATTATTCCAAAGCAAGCATGCGATTAACCGAGCGGCGCATGCGGCAGCTCAGCAGCTTGATCCAGCTGCGCTTAGTGCTGGCTCACTTCGATTGCTGCCAGATGAAGCTGCCGCCGCTGCCGCGTTATATTTACGGGAAAATTTAAGGCTGGATGAGCATGGTAAGCCATTGCCGGAATCATTTTTAAAGCAGCAAGTCGAGGTTGCCGTGTTTGAGATTGTGAATAATGATCAAATCTTTCCATACACTTATCGAAATGCAGCCTATGATTATGAGGTTACTCTTAAGCGTCCAGGTGTCATATTGATTGTCCATATCGTGTATCCGCGAGCTTTTCAAGTGTTGAATGCCATTGAATGGAATATAAAGGGGGCGGCAGAGCTGGCAGCAGGTTGACGAAAATTTGGAAAATTGGTGTAATAAGAGGAGGGAAATTATTTAGGAGTTGATTAACGAAGTGATAGACATTACAGCCGACATTCCTGCTGAACTCATTAAACAGCGAATTGAACGATTGCAGGAAGCAATGCAGGCGGATAGCATTGACGCATTTCTCATAACTCAAAACGTAGATCTTTATTATTTCAGCGGGTCTATGCAAAATGGATACTTATTTATTCCAAGCATTGGAGATGCTACCTTTTACGTACGGCGAAGTGTTGAGCGCGCCAAGCAGGAGACAAGCGTTAAGGTAGAAGAACTCGGTGCTTTTCGTTTGTTTGGAGAAACGCTTGCGAAACATTATGCATCTATGTTTATAAAAGGAGCAGAGCTGCGAATAGCAGCAGATCTGGACGTGCTGCCGGCTCAGCTATATATTAAGCTGTCGCAGCTGCTTGGTGCGTCAGGACGTTGCGAGCTAATGGACGGGTCAGCCTACATTCGCAGATTGCGAATGATTAAATCACCATGGGAAGTAAGCCGAATCGAAGCAGCAGCGAAGGTTGTGGCAGAGGCACTAAATGAGGCGCTGAATGAATTGCGTGAAGGGATCAGCGAGCTTAAATGGATGGCAAGGGTTGAATATGAGCTTCGCATCCGCGGGCATATCGGCTTGATGCGAATGCGCGGCTACAATCAGGAGATAACAACCGGCATGGTTATTTCAGGTGCAGCAGCAGCTGTCCCAACTTATTTTGACGGACCTGCGGGCGGACTTGGTCTTGGCGCGGCGTCGCCGCAAAGCGTAAGCAGATCCATCATTAAGCGAGATGAACCTATATTAATTGATATAGGCTGCTGTGTGGATGGTTATGTTATCGATCAGACTCGTACGGCTGTTATTGGGCAACTATCTGAAACACTTCAACACGCCTATACGGTTTCGGAGGCCATAATCGCTGATTCTGAGAAATTAATGATTCCAGGCACACCTTGCTCTAAACTATACGAGGCTGCGCTTGAGAGCTGTGCCTCGGCTAAGCTAACCGAGCATTTTATGGGCTTTGGTGCGGATCAAGCGAAGTTTCTAGGTCATGGCATTGGACTTGAGATCGATGAGTGGCCGGTACTTGCGAAAGGCTTTCAGATGCCGCTGCAAGCTGGCATGGTTCTGGCTGTCGAACCCAAATTTACGTTTCCAGGGCAAGGCGTGGTAGGCATTGAGAATAGTTATTTAATTACGGAGAATGGTGCTAGAGCACTTACTCGTTCCAAGGCCGAACTCATTATTTTGCCTTAACATAATAGAGGGGGAGTTGCAGCTATGAATCGAGAACTAACCAGTCGGCTTCATCGCGATTATATTACAGTTTATCGTATCAGTGAGCTAATCACGAACGGTATTTTTCTCGCTTTAATTATCGCTTATTTCGCGTGTGCATTCACTTGGGATTGGACGCTAATACCCGGGTGGATTGCATTGTCCATCTTTGTCATCTCATTGGTATTGTTTACTTGGGTTATTCCAGAAATGAAGTATTCGCGATTTTCATATGAGCTGTTTGACGATGAGCTTGAAATTCAATCCGGCCTTATCTTTTTGAGTAATGTTCTTGTTCCGATGGTTCGTGTGCAGCATGTTGAGCTTGAAAGTGGTCCGCTGATGCGCAAGTATGATCTGGCTAGCGTGTCGATTGTTACAGCTGCTACTACGCACCGGATTAGCGGTCTAAAGCAGATAGAGGCGGAGCAGTTGAAGCGGCGAATTGGTATTTTAGCTAAGGTGGATGATCAAGATGAATGATCGCCGCATGCTTCATCCGATCTATATATTGTTTGGGCTGTTGAATACAATTAAAGGTTTCATACCCGTTATATTAATTGGAATAGTAAAAGGGACGAATTGGACAGCATTCGATTGGTATTGGTATGCTGGCGGAGCCGCCTTATCGGTTGTTTTACTTGTTTTTAGTTTTTTTGAATGGAAGCGATTCGGTTTTTGGTTGGAGGAGGATCGCATTATCATTCGAAAAGGCTTGTTGTTCAAAGATGAGAAGACGATCTACTATACACGAATCCATTCGGTTAATGTTGAGCAGCCGCTTATTCAGCGAATATTGAGAGTCGCACAGGTGAAGATCGAGACGCCCGGAGGCAACAAGAAGGCTGATGGCATACTGCCGGCGCTTTCCATTAAGGAAGCGAATGACATTCAGTATATGCTTAGAAAGCAAGCTACATCGAATGTTATACCAAGTATTCCATCTGATGCTGCTGAAGATATAATGATAAATAAGGCAGCTGATCAGCAGGTAGTTGTAAAAATAAACAACAGACCACTCCAGCCTTCGGTATCAGCGGTCGAAGCAAGCGGTGATATGCCGCAGTTTGGGCTAAACGCTGCTCAGCTGCTCCAAGCGGCTGCAACTTCGACAAATTTTGGGCTTGTAGCTGCTTTTTTGGCGGGTTTGTTTTCCTTTGCTGACGATATTATTAATCAGCTGCTTCCGGATCACTTTTTTGAGACGGTCGTGGAAGATTCGGCAACTTTAATGCCAAGTTATATACTGATCGTTATTGTAATCGTTATTGGGATTGGGCTCGCATGGCTGCTGTCTATTATATTGTATGTTTTGAAGTACAGCGGCTTTACGGTAAAAAGAGAGGGCAGGCAGATTGCAGTCTCCTATGGCTTACTCGAAAAAAAATCATTTGTGTTTGACCCCAAGAAGGTTCAAGCTGTTATCGTTACGGAAGGGCCGCTGCGTCAAGCTTTTGGTTATGCGGAAATCCAGCTTCAAATTGTTTCGTCAGATAAGAAGGAGCAGCTTATGCTGCATCCGTTCCTAAAATATTGTGATATCCAGAAAGTACTGGATGATTTTGTTCCGCAAGTGAAGCTCCCATCGATGGCAAAGTTGACAGGAGCGCCGAAGCGAGCGTTGATTTATTACGTAAGAATAGAGCTGCTGCTCAGTTTGCTTTTATGTAGCGCATTATTCGTAGTTTTTAAAGCAGATGGATTATGGTCGTTAATCCTTCTCCCACTAGTTCTTTTGTGGAGAAGAAGCTGCTTTAGTGCTGCTGGAGTAAAGCTGGACGATGGCCAGCTAACACTCCGCAATCGTTTTCTATCAAGGTCAACCTATATGATTCGACGTCCCAAAATCGTAACGATGAGGGTGAGCTGCTCGATCTGGCAGCAGAAGAAGAAGCTGTTGACATTGTCAGTACGCGTGATGGGCAGCCCATTCGAATACCGTGTGAATTCGCTTGATCGTGAAGATTTGCTGCCTGTGTGGCAATGGTATAGCCGTAGTCAGAAAGAGCAATAGAATAGCGGATTTCGTTAAGCAACTGTAGAAGAGTTAACTCCTTCCGCAGTTGTTTTTCTATTTATCAAAAATAATTTTAAAACAGAGTGAACGAAATGAGATGCTGAACCGTCTTAGCTATTACCGGATGAAATATAGGAGGTTGTGCGCTCGTGAATAACGAGACGAAGCTTATAAAGCAAGCAGTTCGTGGTGATTCGCGAGCGCTCTCTGAACTGCTGCAGCAGAATTATACATTTCTTTATCAGTACGTACTTAAAATAACGATGAACAAAACGCGTGCCGAGGATGTCACACAGGAAACGATGCTGAGGGCAATTGAGAAAATAGCGACTTTTGAAGCCAAATCTAAATTTTCTACTTGGCTCATCACTATTGCCTCTAGACTTGTCGTTGATCGCATTCGTCGAAGCGAGCTTGAAAAGCACTGGGTGCAGGAGGAGCAATCACTGAGGGCAATCCGCTTTAGTACAATGCAGCGGGGAGATGATTGGCCAGACGCTCTTCAAGCATTAGGTGAGCTTAGCGGTGAGATTCGAATACCAATATTACTTAAGTATTATTACGGATATTCGCAAGAGGAAATTTCCTCGATGCTGGATATTCCAGCAGGGACAGTCAAATCAAGGCTGCACAATGGCTTAAAGCAGCTGCGGAAGGAGCTAACGGAGCATGAAGAAGTCTAGAGAGGATACAGATGATCAGCAATGGTTCGACAGTGAGTTAGAAGAAACATTGTCCCGTTTTGACGCTGCGCATGCCCCGCATGTTCCTGATCTGCAGCGGTTTGCGGACATGGTGCATGAGCATAAGCAGCATATGAAGAGGAAGTTTTGGAAGGATCTTTTGTTATTTTGGTTTACAGCATGTTTGATTTTTGGTCTGATGATGTGGATGTTGGATCGTAATTGGGTATGGTTTGCTGTACTGCAAGCCGTTATTTCAGCAGGTGCTATTGGTTTTGTCAGTGTCATGTTTAGTCGAAGGAAGGTGCGGACATGGAGGAGCTAAAGGTCATACCGATTTGGGGATGGATTGTGCTCATCACAATATTGATCGCACAGTCGACTTGGCTGTTTATTGACGCTCGCAAAAGAGAGAGCATGCCTTGGTTTTGGGGCTTATGGGGATTAATTCAAACGCCGATGCCGCTTATCTTTTATTTCATTTTTGTGCGAAGCGGTTGGTTTAAGCAGGGCAGCAGCAAGGACAAGAAATAGATCTTTTAATTCGAACGGGAGGTCATTACAATGAACGATCAAATTTCATTATCAGAGATATTACCTATAATTGCGCCAATAATTGTTATTAATTTGATTTTAATGGTGATCGCATTAGTGCTATGCGCAAAGGCTGAGAATACGCGCGGGCCTAAGTTGATGTGGGTTTTAATCATAATATTCGTAAATATATTTGGGCCGATCGCCTTCTTTATAGCTGGAAGGAGGAATGAAAGATGACAGCTTTGCTTGAGGTGAAGGGATTAGCAAAGTCTTTCGGTACAGTAGAGGCAGTAGCTGGTATCGATTTTACAATAACCGCAGGTCATTGTGTTGCGCTGCTTGGTCCTAACGGAGCAGGAAAAACAACGACGATTCGAATGATTACGGGTCTGCTTAAACAGACTGCGGGTCAAATGGATTTTATGGGTTCGACCCAAGCAGTCAATCATAGAGAATTAATTGGTTATTTGCCGCAATCACCATCGTTCTATAATTGGATGACAGGAATGGAATATGTTATATACGCAGGGAGATTATGCGGTCTCAGTTCATCAGTTGCCAAAAAACGCGCAAAAGAGTTAATTGAGCGTGTTGGGATTTCCTCTGCTGCAAAGAGGAGAATAGGCTCATACTCTGGAGGGATGAAACAACGGTTAGGACTAGCTCAAGCGCTTATCCATCAGCCGAAGCTTCTAGTTATGGATGAGCCGGTTTCAGCGCTTGATCCGATTGGACGCAGAGAGGTGCTCGAATTGCTGCACGAACTGAAGCAAGAAACGTCAGTTCTCTTCTCTACGCATGTACTGCACGATGCTGAGGAACTATGCGATGATGTCATTATTATTCGAAATGGAAAAGTAGCACTGCAAGGAGCAATTGAAACGATTCGCAACGATCACCGTAAACCGATCATCGAACTCCAGCTTGAACGCGACGCACAGTCAGAGCGCTGGTTATCCTCTTATAAGGAGCGGATCCTGTCTGCAATAAAGCTAGAAAGCAAAACAAGCTTGTTTCAGGATGTTCAGCTGCAAAACGGTATTGCGCGTTTTACGGTCAACGAAGTGGATGCAGCGAGGCGTGTTCTGCTTGAAGAATTGACGCGGGAGCAGATTAAGGTAAGCAGATTGGAAATCGGACATACATCATTAGAGGATCTATTTATGAAGGTGGTGACCGCATGAGTACAAAAACTATGGAGCAGCTAAAGCCCATTACAGTTAATGCAGTAGGATCTTCAAGCTTTACGCGATACATCGTTATGGTTGAGAAGGAGCTTCTTGAGCTTTTGCGTAGCTTAAAGCTGCTCTGGGTACCGCTAGTATTTATATTACTCGGCATTATGCAGCCTGTAACAACGTATTACATGCCAATAATTTTAGAGAAAGCAGGTAATATGCCGGATGGGACTGTTATTGAAATTCCTAAACCGCTAGGTACGGAGGTACTTGCACAAACACTCCAGCAATTCGGTACATTGGGTATTCTTGTTCTCGTGCTTGTCTGTATGGGTACGGTGTCGGGTGAGCGCAACAGCGGAGCAGCATCGCTCATCCTCGTGAAGCCCATTTCGATATTTTCCTACATCTGCTCCAAATGGACAGCTTTGCTTCTCCTAACTTGGGGTTCACTAAGCGCTGGTTATCTTGCTTCATGGTATTATACAGGTGTGTTGATTGGCGAGGTTCCATTTGAGAATGTAATGAACAGCCTTCTTATATATGGTTTATGGCTTTCCTTTGTCGTGACTCTAACGATCCTATTTAGTTCTATGCTTCGGAGTCCGGCCGCTGCTGCTTTCTCAGCACTTGGTGGAGCCGTTGGTTTGTCTGTATTAACAGGACTGTTTCCAAAAGTGCTAGGGTGGAGTCCAGGCGCGCTAAGTGGTTTCGCTTATCAAGCTGCGGTCTTAGGAATAGAAAATAATAGCCGATTCGGGTGGACGATTGTTATAACAGTTATATGCATTGCAGCGGCTATTAGCTTATCAACAACGGTTCTTCGCAAAAGCTCAGCTGTGGAATAAAATAAAATGACAGTCTATCAACTCTCTTCTATTGGACACCGCTATTATTTTTTAGTAGGATAGTAGTGAAAGATTCAGCGACGAAGAAACGGGAGTTGAGGACGATGCTACAACTAGGCACTAAGGTCGTCATTGTGGCTGACCAATATGAACAAAACCTGCCCATTGGGGAGCACGGTTATATTATAGCTTACGACCGCAATGCGGATAATGTATTTGATTACGTACTGAGAGTACCCTCGGCGAATCGTAATTTTCTTATTCCTGATGAAGATGTAGAACTTGAAGAAGTGCTCATCCAGGATGAGGTTGACCGGATTGAACGGGAGGCTTTAATCGATTTTGCCCTTGCTACACACAACGAGGAACTATTTAAGCGAATTATGAATGGTGGTGAAGAGTCGGAACCGGAGCCGGAAAATACGGTTATGGAGCCGATTAGCCCAGCAGATTTTATTCGTCAGGTTAATTTAAAGGCTTGGATTTAACCCATAGCTACTTGTAGCGGACTGTTCTGTATGTCATCTTGTTGACTGCGGAACAGTCTTTTTTTATTGCTCAGAAAATTATAGAGAATTATGTGAGCATGTGATGATAATATGAAAAAAATTTGACTGTGTTCGATGTGCTGCAATTTGAGCTAGCTGGAAAATTAGTGCGTCTGGATAATCAAGTAAGCTCGATGTTTGGGTGCGGGCAGACGAGAGTAGCCTTCGACAGGTTCTTTATAATCTGGTCTACAACGCCATTAAGCATATGGATAATGGTTCGATAACGTCATTTACCGTTTACATTGATGTTCGCCCTGTATGTGAGATATAATAGGAAGAATGATTACAGGAATTAAGAAAGGAAGTATACCTGATGAGCATTACTACTAAGGATGTAGAGCATGTCGCAAGACTGGCGCGGTTAGAGCTTTCCGATTCGGAAAAGGATCAGTTTACGGAGCAGCTCAATGCGATTTTGAAATATGCTGAGAAGCTTGATGGTTTGGACACAGAAAATGTCGAGCCGACCAGCCATGTACTGCCTATTACGAATGTTATGCGTGCGGATGAGAATCGCCCATCACTGCCGATTGAGAAGGTTTTGCTGAATGCGCCTGATGAAGAAGATGGACAATTTAAAGTACCTGCGGTGCTTGAATAATACGAATGGGTTTTATTTGAAGGGAGGAAATACTGTTGGCACTGTTTGATTTGCGCCTGCAGGATGTACATAACAAGCTTAACAATAAGGAACTATCTGTTTCTGAGCTGGTTAGCGCATCATATGCGAGAATTGCGGAAACTGAGCCTGCTATTAAGGCTTTCATTACATTGAACGAAGAGAATGCGCGCTTGCAGGCTTCTGAGCTGGACAAGCAATTGCAAGAGGGTGGCGACCAAGGTTTGCTATTTGGATTGCCAGCGGGTGTAAAGGATAATATTGTGACCGAGGGTCTACTGACAACTTGTGCGAGCCAGTTTTTAAACAATTACAATCCTATTTATGACGCAACTGTAGTTCGTAAGCTGAAGGCTGCTCAATCCGTTACGATTGGCAAGCTGAATATGGATGAGTTTGCAATGGGCGGTTCGAATGAAAACTCGAGTTTCTATCCTACACGCAATCCATGGAATACGGATTACGTGCCTGGCGGCTCAAGCGGCGGCTCAGCAGCATCAGTTGCTGCAGGACAAGTGTATTTCTCACTTGGTTCCGATACGGGCGGGTCGATTCGCCAACCAGCAGCATATTGCGGAATCGTTGGCTTGAAACCAACCTATGGTCTTGTTTCACGGTTTGGTCTTGTAGCTTTCGCATCGTCTTTGGATCAAATTGGTCCGCTTACCAAAAATGTTGAAGACTCTGCATATGTGCTTCAAGCCATTGCTGGCTATGACACAAGCGATTCTACATCTGCGAATGTGGAGATTCCAGACTACACCGCAGCTTTGACAGGTGATGTAAAAGGCTTGCGTATTGGTGTGCCTAAGGAATACCTCGGAGCGGGCATTGATCCGCGAGTGAAAGAAGCAGTGCTTAAAGCATTAGCTGTTTATGAATCACTTGGCGCGACATGGGAAGAGGTTTCGCTGCCGCATACAGAATATGCGATCGCAACTTACTATCTGCTTGCTTCATCAGAAGCATCTTCAAATCTGGCTCGTTTTGACGGCGTACGCTATGGCGTTCGTGCTGAAAATCCAGAAAATCTAATTGATTTATATAAAAAATCGCGCAGCGAAGGCTTTGGCGATGAAGTAAAACGTCGGATCATGCTGGGCACGTACGCGCTTAGCTCCGGCTACTATGATGCTTATTATTTGAAAGCACAGAAGGTGCGGACACTTATTAAGCAAGATTTTGATCAAGTGTTCAGCCAATATGATCTGATCATCGGACCTACGGCTCCGACACCAGCGTTCCGAATTGGGGAGCAGGTTGGAGATCCATTGACGATGTATTTAAACGATATTTGTACGATACCGGTTAGCTTGGCGGGTGTTCCTGCTATTAGCGTACCTTGCGGCACAGCTGATGGCTTGCCGATCGGCCTGCAAATTATCGGGAAAGCGTTCGACGAATCGACGGTGCTGCGCGCCGCTCATGCGTTCGAGCAGCACACAGAGCATCATAAACAACGTCCGCAGCTATAAGCGGATCTATATACGTTTACGAAGGGATCGATACGAATGTCTGAACCGAATAAATACGAGACGGTTGTCGGGCTGGAAGTCCATGTAGAGCTGCATACAAATAGTAAAATCTTTTGCGGCTGCTCTACGGCTTTCGGCGCGCCACCGAATACACATACCTGTCCTGTATGTCTTGGACATCCCGGCGTTTTGCCGGTATTGAATCGTCAAGCTGTTGAATATGCCATGAAGGCAGCTATGGCTTTAAACTGTCAGATTGCTGATATTAGCAAGTTTGACCGTAAAAACTATTTCTACCCAGATTCGCCTAAAGCGTATCAAATTTCTCAATTTGATCAACCGATCGGTGAACATGGCTGGATTGATATTGAAGTTAATGGCGAGACGAAGAGAATCGGCATTACAAGGCTGCACCTTGAAGAAGACGCCGGCAAACTGACTCACGTAGATGGTGGTTATGCTTCACTTGTCGATTTCAACCGTGTCGGTACGCCGCTAATTGAGATCGTGTCTGAGCCGGATATTCGCACTCCCGAGGAAGCAAAAGCTTATTTGGAGAAAATCAAAGCGATTATGCAGTATTGCGATGTTTCTGATGTGAAGATGGAAGAAGGAAGTTTGCGTTGCGATGCGAACATCAGTCTGCGTCCATATGATCAAAAGGAATTTGGTACTCGTGCCGAGCTTAAGAACATGAACTCCTTCCGGGGTGTTCAGCGCGGTCTAGAGTATGAGCAGCTTCGCCAAGCGGAAATATTAGACAGCGGCGGCGTAGTCATTCAAGAAACTCGTCGTTTTGACGATGCGCTCGGTAAATCATTCTCGATGCGCGGCAAAGAAGAAGCACATGATTATCGCTACTTCCCGGACCCGGATCTCGTGCAACTGCATATTAGCGAAGAATGGAAGCAAAGCATTCGTGCTACGATTCCAGAATTGCCTGATGCGCGCAAAGCAAGATACACAGCTGATTACAGCTTGCCTTCATATGATGCTGAGGTTATTACTTCTTCTAAGAAACTTGCTGATTTCTTCGAGGAAAGCCTTTCTTATACGAAGGATGCCAAATCCGTTTCGAACTGGATCATGGGTGACCTGCTTGGTTATTTGAATGCAAATGGCCAGGAAATTACCGATGTGAAAATTACCGGACAAGGTCTAGGTGAAATGATTGGCTTGCTTGAAAAGGGTACTATCAACGGTAAGATTGCTAAAACCGTGTTTAAGGCGATGCTGGAGTCAGGCAAACTGCCACAGCAAATCGTTGAGGAACAAGGCCTCGTTCAAATTAGTGACGAAGGCGCAATTCAAGCTATTGTTAATCAGATCGTAGAAGCGAATCCGCAATCGGTCGAAGATTATAGAGCGGGTAAAGAAAAAGCGATTGGTTTCCTAGTTGGACAGATTATGAAAGAATCTAGAGGAAAAGCAAATCCTGCACTCGTGAATAAGCTGCTTGTTGAGCGTTTGAAATAAGTGGAGTTACACGATAAGACGCGGTTCATCATCATGATGAGGCGCGTCTTTCTTTTTGCCCATTGGTCAGGACAGGAGACCTGTATATTCCAATCACTGCATACAATTATGTTACAATAGCTCATATAGAAAGGTCGGGATTGCTTATGGTATTAAATACGCTTCATAATCCGTGGTACATTAGTGAACTTCATATTTTACTTCGGCTTCTGCTTGCATTGCTGCTAGGCGGACTCGTAGGTTTCGAGCGTGAGCAGTCGAATCATGCGGCGGGACTGCGTACTAATATTTTAGTCTGTATTGGGTCGTGCCTGTTGATGCTGCTCTCCATGTACGGTTTCTCCGCTTTTGTTGATGAGCCTAATGTGCGGGTTGATCCGGCGCGTCTCGCTGCTGCGGTCATTACGGGGATAGGCTTCCTCGGTGCAGGCACGATACTATTTACAGGGAAATCAATTACGGGTTTAACGACTGCGGCATCACTTTGGGTCGTATCCGCGATTGGATTAGCAGTCGGAGCGGGTTTTTATTTCGCATCTGCCACTGCCACGGTTATGGTACTTGTGACTTTATGGGCATTTAATAAGCTGGAGAAAAGGTATATTAGCGCAAAGAAGGAGTATTTGCTCAAAATAAAAGCGAATGATTTGTCGCAAGCAATGATTGAACTGAATAGCTTGCTGACTGACCGGAAAATTGTAATGAGAAAAATGCTGCTGGAAGAGTGTGAGGATGGCGAGGACGGCGAGCAGATTTTGCTGCAGGTGTACATCGCCTTACCCAAATCGGAAGCATTGCTTGTTCTCCTTGATAAAATAAAGCATTTGGAGGGTGTACGTTGGGTCAGCTCAGAATAAAACAAATGAAAAACAGGCTGCTCACCGTATTATTTGCGTTTGCAATGCCAGGAGCAGGACATATGTATACGGGACAGCATCCCAAGGGATTATTGTTAATTGCGGCTTTTTGGCTCGATTTAACAGCAATCGTTAGATTGGCCGATTCAGATGGTGGAAGGCATTTGCTGCTTATTGTGTATTTAGGTCTTATGCTTCCTGTTTTTTATTTTATTAGCGTGTTTGACTCCTTACAAAGCACGGAAGCGAATAATTACAGCCCCGTTGCTTTGAATCTCACACATGGTATCCTACTTTTAGCAGCGGGAAGCATTATGCTTATTTTAGTAAAGCCGCCTCATGCCCTTTTGCCATGGATGAACGAGCTTGCGGAGTTATGTGTGGGCCCCATCATAATAATTGCTTCAATATTGCTGTTATTACGTTCAAGGAAAGGATCGGTTTATATGTTTAAGCTAGGACGTTTTACAGCAGCGGCACTAGTACTGACAGTGGGAGCATTGCTTCTATGGGATCAAATACAAGGACGAAATGATATTTCATTACTTGGACAATGGTGGCCGGTCATTTTTATATTGTTGGGTTTTGAAATTATAATATACAGCATAAAATTTAAAGGCATTGAAAAAAAGCTGCGACTTGATGTTGCGGGCGGAATGATCGCGGTATTGATATCATTGACGGCTTATGTTGTAACCCAGTATGCAGATATTCCATATCGCTGGCTTGATCAGTTTAATGTTGATTTGAACGGAGCCTCAGAATATGGAGAAGAGAAGGGTTATCAATATGATAAGGCTATTATTAAAGTTCCGTTAGATGAAGCGGCTTCTCTTATTCGCATTGTTAATCCTAATGGACATGTGACCGTGCGTTCAGGTGATGTTCAAGAAATCGAGATATTGACAGCTGTGTGGGTCGATGTACCGGACAAGACAGAAGCAGATGCTATCGCAGATCAATCAACAGTTAAGATTAATCCTGGTGCGGAAGTTACCTTGGAAGCCAAAGGGCAAAGCTACGGATCGAACGGCAGCAGAAAGCCGAGAATGAATATGCTCATTACCGTGCCAAATTCATTGTCGGATCAAGTAGAGGTTGAAGACGTACCTACAGCAACACCGATAGTGTCTGGAGCTGATATCAATACTTCGTTGCGAGCGACACTGCCTAATGAATCGGATACTGTCCTAGACGAAGAATCAGAGCAAACACCAGTAGCTGAAGAACAGAAGCCCGTGTTGAAGATGACGGTAGAAGCGGGGAATGGTTCAATAGAAATAAATAAATTAACACTCCCAGGCGGCCTTGAAATTCGGAGTAATAACGGTATTATCAGCGTTAGCAACATTAATGGTTCGATTTCTGTCAAAGGAAATAATGGGGATATTAATGCTAATAGCATTTCGGGTGACTCCTATTTAGAGACGAAGAATGGCAAAATTACAGCAGAAGCTGTAAAAGGTAAGCTTTACGCAAATACCCTTAATGGAAGCTTGGAGATCAAACAGATCGATGGAAACATAGAGTCTGAAACGAAAAATGGGCGAATTAAAATTGATGGTGCAGGAGCATCGGTAAAAGCGGATACCCTTAATGGCAGTATTGAGCTAAGCAGTGCTACGGTTGGCGGAGACTGGGACCTTGATAGTTCCGTTGGAGAAATTAAGCTCTTGATGCCGCAAACTGCTCATTTCACAGTTTACGGATCGGTAACTTTCGGTAATATCATGACCGAACTTCCGCTTGAGGTCAGTAAGAAAACCATAAGAGGCACCATAGGCGAGGGTACTTTTAGAATCCAAATTAATGCAACGAACAGCATTACAATCAATCAATTTGGGCGATCTTAATAAGGCGCTTTCATTGACAAACTCTTAAATTAGAACGTACAATAGTTTTAACTACTTAGGAAGGGCGTGAGGGGAATGGGAGCCGACGTTAACTTAGCACTTGAGCAACTGAAGATGAATGGCGTCCGAATGACCCCGCAACGTCACGCCATATTAAGCTACTTGATGGACTCAATGTCCCATCCGACTGCAGATGAAATTTATAAAGCGCTCTGTCCTATATATCCGAGCATGAGTGTGGCAACTATATATAACAATCTGCGTTTATTTGTAGAAGCTGGATTAGTGCGTGAACTGACTTATGGCGATGATTCAAGTCGTTTTGATTCGGATCTATCCGATCACTACCATGCCATTTGCAAAACTTGCGGTTCAATCGTCGATTTTAATTATCCACCGCTGTTGGAAGTTGAACGGACCGCATCACGAGTAACGGGTTTCGTGGTTGAAGGTCACCGAATGGAGATTTACGGCATTTGCTCAACTTGCAACACAACATCAACGAAATAATGGGCGTATGGCCTACAAAGAACGTGCCGGGAAGCGACTCAACGCTAATCTGCACGTTTTTTATTACCAGAGATAAGTAAAAGGAACCAAACAGGAGGGTGATGACTTGGAAACGATGTATAACCGAGCACCGCGCCGAGAAGGCAACAGAGGTGTCCGGAGTATAATATTATTATTTATGATAGGAGTAATTGCAGTTTTTTGTTGGTATGGTTATATGCGTTTTATTCCAAGCAACGAGAAGGCGGATACAAATTATAAATCCGCTAATCCTATATTTATACATGGGGTAGAGGCAGAGCAAGGAGCAATTATTGAAAATAATGAGGTGAAGCTTCCTCTTTCCGTGTTGGAGCAAATACTAGGTGAGGACAAGCCTATTAGATATGAGCCGGATTCAGGCTCCATTATTTTGACAACTGCTAATAAGGTTCTTCATCTCAAGACGGACTCATTAACGGCAACTATTAATCAGAAGCCGTATGATCTGACGATTGCTGCAGAAACATCTAATAATACGGTCTACATTCCTGCAGAACCTTTGAAGGAGTTATATGGGCTTCAAGTGGAATTCGTTAAAGAGACGGGTGCTGTAACTTTACTGAAAGCAGGAGACATGGTACAGCTGGCTGAGGTAACGAAAGAGAAGGGGGCAGCTATTCGAACCGAGTCAACCATACGAGCCCCATTTCTACAAAAAGTGCCTCAAGCACAAACGCTAAGAATTTGGAAAGAGCAGGATGGTTGGCTGCTTGTCCAAAATAATGACGGTCTTACAGGCTTCGTCAATAAAAAAGACGTGAAGCTTACCACGATTGAGAAAGTGCCAGAGCAATCATCGGAACCTTCATTTATTGCTTGGAAAGTACTAGGCAACAAAATTAATATGACTTGGGAAGCCGTTTATCAAAAAAAAATAGATACTGCCCAAATAGCGCCAATGCAAGGTGTGAATGTCGTTAGTCCTACTTGGTTTGAACTGGCTGACGCTAAAGGTACGATCAAAGGCAAGGCAGATCCCGCTTATGTAAAGTGGGCACATCAGCAAGGTATGCAAGTTTGGGCGCTGTTTAGCAATAGCTTTGAGCCGGATCGAACAACGAAGGCATTAGCAACTGTTGAGACTCGTTTTTCCATGATCCAGCAGTTAATCGGTTTTGCCGAGGTGTATGGTTTGCAAGGGATCAATTTGGATTTCGAGAATGTACACACCGCTGATAAGGCCAACTTTGTACAATTTGTTCGTGAACTGACCCCGTTATTACATGAGCAAGGTCTAGTCGTATCGGTTGATGTAACACCAAAGTCGAATAGTGAAATGTGGTCGCTCTTTCTTGATCGTGCTGCACTCGGCAAAATAGTGGATTATATGATGGTAATGGCTTACGATGAGCATTGGGCTTCCAGTCCCAAATCAGGCTCAGTCGCTTCATTGCCTTGGACGGAGAAATCACTCGTTCGTATAATGGAAGAGGATGCTGTTCCTGCGAATAAGCTTATACTCAGCATGCCGCTTTATTCCCGAATATGGACGGAGAAAAAGGGCGAGGACGGTAAAGTTGACGTTTCCTCCAAAGCAGTCGGCATGAAACGAGTGAATGAGATTATTAGTACGAAGAAGTTAAAGCCGGTATTTGATGCAAAAGCTGGTCAAAATTACGTAGAATATACGGAAGACGGAAATTTGATGCGGATATGGATAGAGGATGAAGTATCTATCAAGGCTAGAGTAGCGCTTGCGCGGAAATATGATTTAGCTGGCGTTGCAACTTGGCAGCGTGCGTTCCAAACGGAAGCCATTTGGAAAACGATCGATGATTCCATCAACACTAGGCCATAATACATTTTATAAATGAGTTAGTAGCAAGAAATAAGAAACGCCTCCTTCATGTGACAGACATGGAGGAGGCGTTTCTTATTTCTAAGTAGTTATGCTTGCTGTTCGGCAGGATTATGTGTGGCTTGTTCAGGATCAAGTGTCAGCATTGTTTTGCAATACATACAGCGATCGGTTTTTCCAAGCATTTTAGTTGGACGTGCGCATTCTGGACACTGAAGCATTGTGGCGCTTGTCGACATCATGCCAGCCCAGAAATAAACAGCTACGCTGATTAGCAAGGAGATCATCCCGATTACCATGAAGATTGCAGCAATAATTTTGCCAGCTTGTCCCCAAAATACAATGCCTGCTGTGCCGAGTATCATCACGCCCATACCTACGAGTGTGAAGACGAGGCCCCAGAGACGGAATTCATTAATTTTGGCTGACTTAAAAAAGAACTTTTTCACACATTCAAATCCTTTCTATGACAATTGACTTATGATTTTGTGACAGTTTCTGAGTTAGTAAGCAGGAATGTGCCTCCAACCTGTCGAAAAAGAATAAAACTGTAGAATATTATTATAGCGTAATAGAATGTGATTAGCTATATGGAGGAACTAGTGGAACATATAAAAGCGTACTTCGCGGACAGCTATCGAGATGAACCTCAATTAATTGGTTTAGCTGTTATTGAAAACCCATATCCTTATAATCCATTGATCGATGGATTAGATTCGTTAGTACTTGTTGTGATGCATGAAGACCTTGACCGAAACGATACGGAGCATGTCCAAATCGAAGGCCAACGCGTATTGATTCGAACCATTGATTCTAAAGGGCTACATGATTGGTTGTCCTGTGGAGAGAACCGTAATATTATCGAGTGGTTAGTTCGGGGGGAGATCTTGTTGGATCGCGACGGCTATATGAGCAATGTTCGTGAACGTCTGCTTCAGTTTCCTGATTCAATGAGGGAGCAAAAGCAGTTTGCTGAATTTACGGGTTTCTTAAGAACGTATTTGCAAGCAAAGCAGGATCTAATAGATGGGAATCTACTGGACGCTTACAGTCATGTGCTAACTGCATTGCATCATTGGGCTCATATTGCTCTTATAGAAGAAGGACGTCATCCGGAGCTCACTGTGTGGAAGCAGTTGAAGCGAGTTCATCCAGGGATATATAAGCTTTATGAGGAACTAACGGTAAGCCCAGAAACGTTGGAGCAAAGAGTACAGCTAGTAATGCTGGGTTGCGAGTTCTCTGTGATGAGCAAAATGAAAACAAGCTGTACTTTATTATTTAAAATACTTGCTAGTCGTGAAGAGCCTTGGAGTATTGCAGAACTTCAATCACATTCCTCTATAAATGTACTACATGGTGATTTGTCACTTGTTCTTCAGAAGCTTGTGAAGCGGGATTATATTCGCGAGGTTGCAGTTATGCATGAAGCAGGAGATATAGGTGCGCTTGAACTACGATACATGAATAACGTGAAATTAAACTAACATTTATTGTATATATAATAGTAGAAGAAGCGCTTGTAAAGCCTTGTGTTTACAGAGGCATACAAGCGCTTATTTTATAGAATGAAAAAAAACGAAAAACATGCTTGACTTATATATGGAGCAGATGATATATTAGTACTCGCCGCTTTTACAGGAAACATATTCGCGAAAACGACAATTTAAAAAAAATGTCGAAAAACGAAAAAAAGTACTTGCAAAGAGATAGGCGAGTGTGATATATTATAAAAGTCGCCGATACGAAACACGCGGTTGACACGAAAGAAAATTTTGCTCTTTGAAAACTGAACAACGAGTATTAAACTGCCCTTACGATTCTAACGAATCGTGAGAAAAAGCGATAAAAAAGTAATGAGCAAGTCAAACACCAATTTGGAGAGTTTGATCCTGGCTCAGGACGAACGCTGGCG
>NZ_JBWDNT010000039.1:0-12812 GCF_056269345.1 Paenibacillus sp. J22P15 | reverse complement strand
AGTTCTTATACGATACTATGTGGTGGCGGTTTAAACCAACCAATGTGAAAGGTATTCATTTTGTACCTGATAATGAATGGGATGATAATTCACCTATACATTCAATTCACGAATTTTTTGATAATGGGGAAACTAACCAATAATCAAGTTATTAAGCTAACGGAGAACGATAGTACAACATCAGGCTGTCTGCACAAACGGCAGCCTGTTGAATTAAAGGGCAGTTTAATGTAGATTAGTTGCAAAAATCAAGAAGATCGCCACACCTTATCGGGCAGCGATCTTCCAACGTTTTACTTGCAACAAACTAATCAAGATGTAATGCAACATTACTTATGAGTTATTACTACTTCTCATTCCTCCAAGAATAATGCTATACCCATCTGGATCTAAAATTTGAGCATTTACAAAGTCCCAGCCACCCCCTGAACTTTCAATTGGTTCCATTCCAATCGTGCCGCCTTTTCCTCGTACCTCATCAACGATAAGAGCCACATCTTCCCATGGCGTATGAACGAAAGTATCCCAGGGTTCATCCGGACCTTCAAACGTATCGGGAATACCTATAATTTTTGCGGAGAGGGCATTGGGTCGTACATCATGCGGTGATACTGCCTGCTGTAAAATCACTTCCATTTCGCCGCGTCTTGCGTACCCCCAGTTGTTCACCTCATCGCATCCTAATACGTTGCTGTACCATTCCATTGACTTCTTCAAATCGGAGACAAGGCGTACTTGAATCGTCTTAATAAACTTATCTTCTGGCTGGTGCGAAGTCAGTTCGTCCGTCTGCGACCGGTTGGCGCTCAAAACGATGTTATATCCGTCATAATCGGCAATATGCGCTTTCTGGTGAAACCGACCTTCGTGAGCGTATTCATAAGGCTCTACCGTAATTTTGCCGCCTCTGCTGCGTACTTCCTCGACGATGTAAGCCAGGTTATCCCACGCGACCTCAACCAAGGAATCACAGCCATACTCCGAGCTTACCGCTTCCGCCGGTTCATCCTTGCGCTTCTGTGTTACTGCGTTCGGGCGAATATGGTCCGGCGAAGCGGCTGTGATGACAATAAGCCCCATGCCTCCCCCGTCTCCCCGAGTTGCATGGCCATATCCGCTAATATCGTTACACTTCAACACATCGCGAAACCATTCCTGAGACTTTTTAACATCAGATACTAGACGTACTGGGAACGTTAATTCAAACTTCCCTTTTCTGGTCGCATCTTTAAAAGCCAATATTCACAGCTCCTTTAGCTTGAATTTATTACCAAAATATCTATTCGCTATAATTGTTTAATTTCCTCTAGAACGATAGTTGAACAAGCGAGATCAAAGAAAGGGCCATCCCGCAAAAGGATGGCCTTCTTGCCGTTACAGACAGCGCGGTGAACCTTATCACAAGTAGTGGTAAAGCGGAGAGTTGAATTAAGCGCTGAAGCTACAATGCTGTGTACGGTAGTGTTGCAGGATTAATAAATGATTTCACGAATATTGACGATGTAAATTATTTATAATTCATGGAATAATGGAGGAATCGTTTTGGATCAATTATTTTCACTGGAAGTATCTGTACTATCTTCCGATGCTCTTGGCAATTGCGTCTATTTTCTAACGGGAAACGATACTTGAACGGCTGTCATTACGCTAACGGGACACTTTACTTTAATAAATATCTAAAACGTGGCTGCTAGCATGATCGGCAGCCGCGTTGTAACGGGCAGTTTAACGTAATATATCACCACTTCTGATATACTTTTTATAAAGCAATTAAGGTGGTCGGATGATGTTAAATTTTGATTTAGGTAGAACATTAGAAGAACTTGATGGGGAAGTTTGGGAAGGGCGACTGTATGGCTCAAAACTTGTCTTAAAGTGTCATGAATTACGAAGTAAACCGTTAATGGATTACTCAGTTGAAGATTTAAGATTAATGATTGGACAAGGTTTAAGCTTGAAATATCTTATTCCGATTGCTCTTAGATTCTTAGTAGATAATCCATTCGTCGAAGGGGATTTTTATAAAGGAGACCTATTGGTAAGTGTTTTAAAAATTGAACGAACTTTTTGGGACTTAAACCCCGAATTGCATGTTGAATTGGATTCTATAATAACCGATGTTAAATTCACATTTGAAAAACTTCACCCATTGGTGACTTCTTATAAAGCTTCAAATCGCTGAACTAACGGGTAACGTTAGCTGAACAGAGCAAGGAGCAGTTACCACGGTAGCTGCTCCTTGTTTTTATTAAGCTAAAAGGCAGTTTAGTTCCAATTAATGGTATGATAGAGAGGGCGTAAATGAGATATCTCGACAACGGGATAGGGAGGATGTAATGTTAGAGATCTACGAACTTAAAGATAAGGTTGAACATTTTGAAAAAGCAGTACAATTGTTTTGGAACCAATGGGGTACTGAGAAGAATTTTAATTTTTATCACGATTGTATGCTTCATTCAATAAATACTGGTAGCGACTTGCCAAGTTTTTATATTGCGATTGAAAATGAATCGATCATTGGTACATACGCTATGTTGCGTAATGATTTAATCTCTCGGCAAGATATATTTCCGTGGCTTGCCTGTTTGTATGTTTCACCCGAACAAAGAGGTCGGAAAATCGGAGCCTTATTGCTGAAGCATGCTCTTCAAGAAACCCGAAAAAAAGGGCACGACAAGCTTTATCTTTGCACAGATTTGGACGGATATTATGAGAAATACGGGTGGAGTCACCTCACTAATGCTTACATCTTTACAGGTGATGAAACAAAGATTTACGAAGCCTCGACGCTAAACTAACGGGTAACGAAAGTTGAATAACGTATTGATGAGCAGGTGCTACGGTGAAGTGACCCCTTAAAGTTAGACAAATATTTTTATGCAACCTGTTGGGCATGAGCTCGGTACTGTACCGGGCTCATGCCTTTTAATTTTGACTTGATACGTTTGTGATTGTAGTAATCAATGTATCGTTCTAGTTCTTGCTTAAAGTGATCTACACTTTCAAACTCATTAAGATAAAGAAACTCCGACTTCATAATGCCAAAAAAGTTTTCCATTACCGAGTTATCGTAACAATTTCCTTTGCGCGACATGCTTTGGGTAATTCCTTGTTTCTTCAAAGCATGTTGATACTGTTTCATCTGATAGTGCCAGCCTTGATCCGAATGCAGGAGGAGTTCATCCTCGTCAGATAAGCGTTTAAAGGCCTTATTTAGCATCTCGGAGACTAAGGAATAGGTAGGGCGAGTCCCTATTGTGTAGGTGATAATCTCGCCGTTAAACAAGTCCAGAACAGGTGATACATACAGCTTTTCACCAAACAACTTAAATTCCGTAATATCGGTAACCCACTTTTCATTTGGCCTATCTGATTGAAAATTACGATCCAGTACGTTAGGCGCGATTTTACCTACTGATCCTCTGTAGGAATGATATTTCTTCATACGTACCACAGATTTCAAACCTAACTCTTTCATGATACGTTGCACTTTTTTATGATTAACTCGGTGGCCCCGATTAACTAGTTCATCACGAATACGACGATATCCATAACGTCCCTGATGTTCCTCATATATGGATTGAATAAGGAGTTTTAGTTCTTCGTCTGGGTCTGGCTTCCCAAACTGTTGCACCCAGTAATAAAAGGTGCTACGTGGGACTTCAGCGAGCTTTAGCAATTCAATCACCGGGAATTCGAGCCTTAATTCATAGACTACTTGCGCTTTGTCTTGTTTGGTGATTTTTCCTTGTTTTGAACTAAGGCATTCAACTTTTTTAAGTAGGCGTTTTCCATACGCAAACGTTCTAATTCAGCTTGTAGAGCTTCAACTGAGCCCTCGGCAGGTTCTTGTCTCTTGGTTCTCTTTTTATCCGTCATGGATGGTGGACGCCCCTTTGGCTTTGGTTTTAGGGCGTCGATTCCATCTGCATTAAATTGGCTGCGCCATCTACGTATAACCCCTGGAGAAGAGATATTGAAGATGACAGCTGCTTCATTTGGAGACGTCCCATTCTCTATCATAAAGTTGAGTACGTCTAGTTTATATGGAATGCTGTAAGCTGTATAGGATTTTTCGAAAGCTTTCTCGCCGTGGTATTCGTATTGCTTTATCCACATTCGTAAGACCTCATGATTGATGCCTAGTGCTTTCGCAATGCTTTTCACTCCTTCATTCCCTGACAAATAACGATGAATAGTCTCTATTTTCAAATTCATATTAAACTTAGACAAAAAAACTGCACCTCCAGATTGTTAGATGGTGTCTAACAATTGGGGTGCAGTTCACATATTGGCTGCCATTTTCTCAACTAACGGGCAGGATAGTTGATAAGTAGGAATTAACCGAACTTCAGTCGAATTACATATTTTAGGGAATAAGCGTTCCGGATTTTACTATCCATATTAAGGAAGGATACTCAAAATGATAATTTTAGAAACTCAACGGCTTCTATTAAGACAATTTAATGAAGATGATTTTATTCCTCTCCACAGGATTTTCTCTGACCCTCAAACGATGGAATTTTATCCAGCTCCCTTTAGTATCCATCAAACTCAAGACTGGATTAAACGAAATCAAAATAGATACTTCGCAGACGGTTATGGACATTGGGCTGTATGTTTAAAGGATAACAATGAATTTATTGGTGACTGTGGTCTTGTAAAGCAACAAGTTGATAATAAGACAGAAGTTGAAATTGGATACCACATTAATAAGGAATATTGGTCAAAGGGTTACGCATCAGAAGCAGCAAGAGCTTGTATGGAATATGGTTTTTATAAATTATCTTTGAATAAATTGATAAGTATCATTGACCCAAAAAATATTGCGTCAATTTGTGTGGCAGAAAAGATTGGTTTCACTAAGGAAAAAGAAGCATTTATCTTTAACAAAAACCATTACATATACTCAAGCGTTAAAGACACTGGGGTAGGCTTATTCAACTAACGGGGAACGGTAGTTGAATAACTCTGGATGTGCAGGTGCTTCGGTGGCAAGCTCTTTTTATTAAGCTAGCTGGCAGTTATCTTCAATAGCAACAGCTGCTAAAATTTACGCCAACACCTAAATTACCGAATTACCATTGGGGGTATAAGATTAATGAGCTACGATTTAATGGTATTTGAAAAAACGAAAGCTCCAAAAACAAAGAAAGATTTTATGGCTTGGTATGAAAACTTAACAACCTGGAGCGAAGATGTCGACTATAACGAGATATCACACACAACTACATCACTACAAAATTGGTTTCAAGAAAGTATTAAAACATTTCCGACAATGAACGGTACATTTGCACCATCTGATGATGAAATAAACGAGAACGAGGAGCTAGAGAAGAGATTAGCCGATTATTGCGTTGCATCGAATGCTATTTATATCGCCTTTGCATGGTCAGTAGCTGAAGAGGCGTATGAACATGTTCGCAAGTTAGCAATTAAGCATGACGTTGGATTTTTCAATGTTAGTGATGATGATGGTGAAATTATTCTTCCAGATGGTTTAAAGATTGAGTAATGTTCTTGAATTAACAGAAAACTAGGAAAATGAAATAAATGATTGAGCTAACGGGACACGATAGCTCCATACCTGAAGGGCTGCCACATTGCAGCCCTTCACTACGCTAACGGGCAGGATAGTGGAATAATGGTACTTAGTACAGTTATCATCAAAAGCGATATGATATTCTGATTCAAGAGGATTAACAGGAGGGAAAATTTGAATATTAACCAGAAAGCTATCGAACATCTCGAACGTAACGAATACGATGCAGCCTTGGCTCTTTTCAAAGAGGCGGTGAACGAATCGAGAAATGTGCAGTTTTTAACGAACCTTGCTTGGATATATTATCACGAAGAAAGTGACAGAGAATCTGCTCTGGAATTAGCTAAAGAAGCAATTAGTCTAAATCCATCTTCTCACTTCCCTTACAGTCTTTTAGGTGAAATTTATGTTGATTTAGAAAGATGGGAAGATGCCTCGAATGCATTGTTGAAATCAATCGTAATCGAGCCTTCCAAAGAAGCATTTAATAATTTAGCCATAGCTAAATATCATCTTGGGGAAATAGATGAAGCGTCAACCTTATTTCTAAACAGTGCCGAGCCTTCTGATTACACAATGTATAGTCACATAAAATGTTTGATTGAGCTCGGTAAAACGACTGAAGCAAAATCTAAGTTGGATGCCTTTTCGGAAAGTGATGATGAATTCGTAGGAGAAGTTCAAGTTGCTGAGATGTACTTTGAGTTGCAGTGTTTTTCCGAGGCTGTCCGTTGGTTTGAAAAATCATGGGACACGTACTATAAGACTCTAGACTGGGTTTGTAGGTATATTTATTCATTAATTAATACAAATTCATTGAACCGTGCGGTTGAAATAGTGAACGAATGTATTCAATTAAAAATAAACGATATACAGGAAGAATACGCAACTCAGTGCAACGAGGATTGGACAGAGAGCGAAAAAGACGCTTACATTAAGCAGTTAGAAGATGACAAACAGGAATATGAAAATATAATATATAAAATTTCTTTAGGCTTTGTTCCACCTTTGAAGTTTTCAACATCTTTGAGGTCAAGTTGTTATTTATTTGGATGTTCAAGACATAACCATAATGAATACAATGGTTGAATCGTTTCGAGACTGTTGATTCGTCATTACGCTAACGGGATACGTTAGTTGAACAGTGCTAGGAGCAGATACTACGGTAGCTGCTCCTTGTTTTTATTAATCTAACGGGCAGGATTGCTTAAACTTTTAGCGAATACTTCAAACAAATTATTTAGGAGTGATAACATCATGAGTTTAATGCGAATAAAAATTCCAAATGGTTATGCAATAATTAATAATAAATTTCATGATGTTGATCCAATTCAAGCCGAAGAAGATGACTTGTTAAGCAACTGGGAATACTTCACGGAAGATATTATGTATATTCAAAAACTCGAAAATGTAAATGGAAGATATGTCATTCCAGAAAGTAATGCACGTATAATTGATTTAGGTTGGTACCCAGATAGTAGTATAAATGGGGCATATAGGTTAGTGCTTGTAGATGAGGACTGGAATGAATTAAAAACAAAACGGTCTAAAGACAGATTTGAAATTAGAGATACTATTGAAATTTGGTTGCGAGAACTTAATAATAATCAACCTGATGATGGATTTTAAGCATCCGTTCGATTATGGTCTCCTGGGGGTTTCGGGGCAGTAAAGTTGTTCAACTAACGGGACACGATAGTTCAACAAACAGGGAGCAGGTTGCTACGGCAGCTGTTCCCTTTTTCTAATAAGATAAAAGGTAGGATAATGCTACAAGGGTATATAATATAATTTGTAATAAGCTTACTGTGGGGTGAAGATGTGGCTGGTCTAAGAGAGTTAATTACTTTTCTTAACAAATTAGAGGATAATAATATATTTTATAAACTAAACAAAGTCCGAAATGAAGCTATCATGGTTGAGGTTGCTATTCCTGGTCAACGGTGGGAGATTGAATTTTTGGAAGATGGTACAGTAGAGGTCGAAAAATTTATCAACGATGGAGACTTTTATGATGTTAAAGAGTTGGAGTCTCTGTTTAAAAATTTCAGTGATTAATTCAGAAAATCATTCAACTAACGGTTAACGATAGTTATACAAACAAGGAGTAGTTTGCTGAGGCAGCTGCTCCCTTTCTTTATTAAGCTAACTGGCAGTTATGTGCAACAAATATCTATCATTTGGGGAGAATTGTAACGTAACGAGTGATGCACAGCAGCTATTAGAATTACGCTGTTTTCGTAAGAATTATTGCTATCTGGACCATACTGATAAAAGGTTGACTTTCAACTAGTACATTGTTGTTAAAGGATGGTTAATATGAGAGATGAATTATGTATAAATATCTAATAGATGAAACGAATACTCCGTTTTCAAAATACTATAGCTTAGATGATGTTCACCTAAGCTCTGATCTTGAAGATTTTATTTTGTCAAAGCAACACAGTGGTATAAGAAAAGAAGTAGAGATATTTTTTTCAGGTCATAATGATTTTGACGAAAAGTCATTGCAGGCTGCCACATTTAAAACTTTTTCTAACATCTTAAACGAAGAGAAATATACATATGCTGGAAACGTCGAAAAGGCTATTGTTTTATTTGTGCTTGGTATTATTGTTGGGATGATATTCTTGAAGTTTTCAACTACTCATGCCTATATTGCAGGAGTTAGTCGTGATGACGATTCGTATCGCCGTACGAAGAAAGCAGTCATAAATAAATAAGACCTGGATTTATCCGAGGTCTTATTTTTATCGCAACAATCTATACAAAAAGAGCCTAGAATTAAGAAAATTCATCCAAAATATAGTAGCTGGTAAGAGTACTTATAAAGAATTACCTGAAGCAGAAGGTGGTTATTGTAACTTTGAAATAAAGTTTGATAATTTATAATAAAGATGATCATTTTGAATAAAGTCCGATTTTATTAAAATTTGATATATTTACATTGACGAGCTAAATTGCGACAATTCAACAAACGGGCCATTTAATTGAATAAGACTACACAAAAAGTCGCTTTCCCTTACGTAAGGAAAGCGACTTTTTAGATTGATTTTTCCCTTGTTATCAAGCTTTTTACTTAAGTTCCTTTGACTAGTTTTGGAAATGTTGTTGACTATTCAGTTGAACTGCATTATATTATTATAAAGTTGAACTATATAGCTGAACTGAATAGAGGGTGAGGATATGAAACATAAATTATTACCGTTGTCTGAAACCATGCATTATATTTTATTAGCTCTGCGTGAGCCACTGCATGGCTATGCCGCAATGCAGAAGATAGAAAAGATAAGTAACGGTACTGTTATTTTAGCAGCTGGTACATTATACGGTGCCATTGAAAACTTGAATAAGCATGGTTGGATTGAACCTGTTGGAGAGTCAGGTCGGAGAAAAGTTTATATGATAACTGCGGAAGGAAGCGCCATTTTGAAAATGGAACAAAACAGGTTATTGCATATTTTATCCCTGTACGAAGGAAGTGAATCGAATGAATAAATTTAAGATATTTTTTGATATTGAAAAAGAGGAGCAATGGCTGAACGAGCAATTACAAAAAGGCTATCGTTGTACAAATATTAGTGGATTAGGAATATACACTTTCGAAAAAACCGACAAGAGATATGTGATGCGACTGGATTATCAAGATTATTTATCAAAGAAAAAGTTCAAAGATTACAAAGGGATATATGAAGACTTCGGCTGGATTTATATAAATGGCTCCTGGCTTGGTGGAATTCGATATTGGCAAAAAGAAGATGATGATCAAAATGAAATCTTCTCGGATCGCCAATCAAAGAGTAATTATTATAAAAGATTGATGGGTTATTCATCTGGTTTAGGCATTCTGTTATTGTCTTTTTCTTTTATGCTTTACAAGGATTCAGGTTTATATTTAGCTGAAGGTCTTTGGAGTATGAAGGGTGCATTATTTTGGAAAGCATTTTTATTTGAAACTCCATTTGCCCTTTTGAGGTTGCTTCCCGCACTTATGGTTGTTTTCTTTGGTAGCAGTTTCTATAAAGCTTATCGAAAGTATTCAATGTTAAAAGAAAAATAATGCGAGGAGGTTAATTATGAACGTTGTTCTACAATCGCGCCCGATTCTGGAAGATACATTATTCTCAATTACTTCTTTGAATTAAAAAAAGTTTACAGGTAGAAAATGATCAATCTCTTTTATAAAAATTGTATAGTACTTCACAAAGAATGACCTCGTTTTGATCAATCTTTTTTCTAAACGAGGTCTTTTTATTTAACGAAAAATATGAGTTTACGAGGTGTTTTTAATCAAACTTTATTACAAAGAAACAGTTATGATTAATGAACCCGAAATCCAATTGGAAATTACTATTCCGCTAACGGGACACGCTAGTTGAACAACCATAGAGCAGGTTGCTACGGTAGCTGCTCCTTTTCTTCATTAAGATAACGGGCAGCTTAGTGGAACAATATGAATGGGATTCTTCCGAACGCAAGTTTGCATCTAAGGTATAATTAGGTAAAAAACGACTTGGTTGGGTGATACAATTGACGTTGAAAGATTTGTTACGAGAGACCATAAAGAAGTTTTTCGATCCTAATGCAGAAGTTTTAAACATTGAAAGCAAGCCAATTCATATGGGGTTACAGGCAGTTGATTTAAATCGCCATACAGTTCAAATAAAAATCCTAGGGACAACAGCGGAATTATCTCTTGTTTCAAAAAATGCAACTAGAATAGAACGGCAGGTATTAACAAGGCTTTATTCACAAAAAGCAAATGTACCGTTTTCTTTGTCATATGGTTCTGAGGCAGAGGAAAGGGCTCTTATTTGCATTCAAGATGTTGATTATCAAACAGATTACACGAACTTAAATATTAGAATACTTCAGCAAAATGAACTGAAGGCACTATCGCACATACACTTGTCTAACTTGGGTCTAAGAAAAGAACTATCTTGGCTACCTATGGTGGACAGTATTCATATTGAAAAAATGATAAATGGGCGCTGGAAACCACAATGGCAAGCTTCTAGGGGAAACGAACAGTTTATTGACGTCTTCGGAGATTACATTCCCTCTGTGGAAGCCGCGGCGGCTACAATTTACGAAGATATTTTAAATGTAATTAATGATGAGGACAGTCAAACATTAATTCATAACGATCTAAATCCAGGCAATGTATTGGTATATAACAATACAGATGTATTCTTTATTGATTGGGAAGAAGCTAGATTTGGTTCTTTATTTCTGGATATCCCTTTGCGTTGTGGTACATCGGAACAAATTGAGGAATATAGGGTGTTATTGGCAACTAAAGGCATAGAATTTCCTGATCGTCATTTTAATCAGCTGTATGCAATCGCTTCTCGCTACCTGGGGCTTAGATATATGAGTTGGAATTTAGAAGCTTGGATCAGTAACTCACAGGCTAAAGATGACTTAAAGAAATACTTGGACATGGTAGTTGGAACTTCACTCAACTAACAGGCAGGATAATGGAATCTTAATATCGAATAGAATAGGATTATATTTCCATTTATGGAGGAGTGGGAAGATGCATCCTTATTTAGTCGATATACCAGAACGTAAGATTATTGGAAACGGAAACATAGGTGAACCGACCAATCCTGGTGATGTTTGGCCAGCTTTGTTCACCCGAATACACGAAATCACAGGTCGGATAAATCACCAAGAGACAATTGGTTTGATCAAACGAAATGTACACGGATATCTTGCGGGTGTAGAAAGTGAGTCATCAAGTGTAGTGCCAGAAGGAATGTTTATGTATATAATTCCTTCTGGCAAATATGTAGGAGCAACTCATAAAGGACCTTTAAGTAAAGTAAACGAAACGTTTGAAAAACTTATTCATTGGCTCAGCGTAAACAATTATGAACAATTCGATGTTGTCTGTTACGAAGTATATGATGGAAGATTTAAGGGTGAAGAAGATGATAGCGAACTCGACATGTTCATTCAGATAAAATCAGCATGAACATTACTTCATTGAACTAACGGGTAACGATAGTTCAATACTGATAGGGCTGCCGCTTGGCAGCCTTTTGTTCAAATAACGGGCAGGATAGTTGAATGATTTCGCGAATAACTTAAGTCATGACGAATTTACGAAGTTCGCAAAAAGACGTTAGCCGAAAGAAGTTCTTAGTTTAGGAGAAGTCTATATGATATTAGAAAAAGTTATAAATAGAATTGTAATACAAAGTGAATATAAGGATTTTGTTGATAAGTATATAGATAATATACTTACCGAATTTAAAGGTAAGATTCATAGCATTTATATGTGTGGCTCGATTCCAAAAGGAACTGCTAAACCTTTTAAGTCAGATGCAGACTTTACTATTGTATGTGTAAATCCCAAAGATATTGATTACGAAAGATTGTCAAATATTAAAGACAGGCTTTTGAAAGAATATCCAGTAGTAACTAAGATTGATACGATAATTTGCTCGATTGACGATGTATTAAGTAAACCAAATGAGTGGGGTTTTTGGGTAAAGATAATTTGTGTTTGCATATATGGTCATGACGTTGGTGAAAAAGTACCACCGATAATTATTTCTCCAGAGTTCATTTCAGACTTAAATACAGAGACCAAGGAGGAAGTAGATCGTATACATAGTTTACTTTCTAATGCTAGTGATAACACAATGAAAACTAGATATATTAAAGGTTACTCTAAGAGATTAATTCGTGCATTATACTCTTTGGTTTTAGAAGATACAGGTGTATGGCAAGATGACATTATTAAGATGAAGAATGCCATATTAAACTATTGTGAGATTGACTCCGCTTTAGTTGATTATCTGTATGCTTGTTACTTGGATAGTAATGTACTTGTTGAAGAGTTTCTGGGAATTGCAGATGAAGTATATAGCTATTTTGAGAACGCCTTAAATGCAATGGCTGCTTCCAGAACTTCCTTCGGCTAACACCATATTGACGCTCCGGGTCACTCTGAGAAGCGAGTCACCACATCCAGCCCCCTAAGCCCGTCGGGACGTCACTGCGTTAGGTGTTCGGCAAGCCTCACAACTATAAGCAGCGACTCTAATTAAAACATAAGACTATTGAGCTAACGGGTAACGTTAGTTCAACACACCATGGAGCAGTTGCATCGGCAGCTGCTCCATTTTTTCATTACGCTAACGGGCAGGATAGCGTATTAATGAGTACCAGTAAGTAGATGTGCAGCACCGGCTCACGCTGAATTAGTTTGATTACATGATTTCGACTTCAGAAGATATTACTTTTTTATGGTGTTTGA
>NZ_JBWDNT010000017.1:0-124049 GCF_056269345.1 Paenibacillus sp. J22P15 | reverse complement strand
CTCAGGTTCGATCCCTGAATCCCCAGCCATTTATATGCGGAAGTGGCTCAGCGGTAGAGCATCGCCTTGCCAAGGCGAGGGTCGCGGGTTCGATTCCCGTCTTCCGCTCCAAACTTTTACATCCAAAACACCTTGCATGCAGGGTGTTTTTTTGTTATGTATGTAGCTATAACAAGCCTATAGCCGAGGATTACGTTCTACAGAATCAAAGGAGGCGGATTCATGCGTAAATTAGTATTTTTTGTAGGCGGTGCAGGAGCCGGTAAGACGACATTGGCGAAGGCCTTGGGCAAGAGGAGGGGAGTAGCCTTCATTGATATGGATACGGTGCTCCGTCCGGCAGCGACAGTGCTTATGAAGCAGGCAGGGCTTGATCCAAGTGATAGGGATTCTGAAAGCTACAAGGCTTTATGTCGTGATTTAGGCTACCGCATCACGATGGATGCTGCACTGGAGAATATAGAAAATGGCGGGGATATATTTGTTATTGGGCCTTTTACGAAAGAAACAGAGGCCCCGGATTGGATAGAGCAAGAGCTCTCAGCAATCGGGGCCTCGATATCAGATGTTGATGTAAAGGTTGTATTTGTTTATCTTCGTGATGAACAGCTGCATTACGAGCGAATTAAGGATAGAGGGCTAGTACTTGATCAACACAAAATAAATAACTGGAACGAGTTTAGCCCTTCGCTAGCGAGGAGAGAGTTGAAATGGAACATTCCAGCGTCCTCTGCGCTTTATTTTGACAACTCCATCCCTCTAAATGAGCAATCACTAGCAACTCTAGAGCAGTTTGTATTTGGCGGTTCCTTCAGCTCAAGCTAACAGTAGTAAATGATTAAGGAAGGAACGCAGTTAGTTGATCGAAGAGTGCTTTGGTCTGGGCAGCATCCTTATCATTGAAAACTACAGTTAAGTTGTCTAGTTTGATGAAGATGTACGGCGGCGAGTTTTTGAATACATAAAGCTTGGCATCTCCAAGTTTCCCTAATGAAAAGTTACCTCTCGCATACTCAGCCGTCGCTGTACCATTCGTTCTGAACCCACTGGGCAGCTCCTCTTCAAGCGTAATCTCTTTTACATCGCTCATATTGAAGCTGTAGTCGTACAGCGGGGAATCGATGTTTACGGTGCCGTTCTCCTCGATGGTCAAAGTGGGAGCCGTATAATCGGATTGTACCGCAAAAGCAGTCAATGGAATGATGATCGCAAGAACAGGTATGATCACGCCGTATTGAATCCATTTTCCGCCGCGAGTGGCCATGTTGACTGTAGTACCGATTCCAAGTCGCTTAGGAACCATAACAGTCTTATCATCTGGATTGTAATAAGTTGATCCATTGATCCAGTAGGCGTCATCATCGGTAATAATCGCTTTACCGTCAGTATTTGCTAGACTTTCCTCTAAAGCGCGTACCTTATTATGTACAAAGTAGATGCTGCCGAGCGGTACAAGGGATACCATAATAATTCCCATCATCCATTGTGAGTCGCTCATTGAGCTTCCCTGTGTCAAAATCATATACGCTACGAAAGCGTTAATGCTCTCGAATATAGCAAGGCAAAGCCAAAGAATCGACCAATAGCGTCGTGCTGCTAGGTTAATGGCGGCATTGATGTCGTGGTTCTCGCTATATACCTTCGTTTTCATTTTGCCAAAAGCGGTGTAAATGATGAATAGGACAGCTGTCATCGCAAGCGATGCGATTCCTGTCATTTTTAAGAGAACGTTCGAGTTTAGAAAGGAAATAATGATAGGGACGACAGACAGAAGTGCCGGAATCAAAAACCAATAGGGAGATATGAGCATCGATTTTTTGAGCTGGGTTAATTTGGTGTCGATGTGAATGACCCGTTTTTCTCCGACATACCATTGTTTCTCCCGTTTAAGCGCAGCGGCTTTACGATGTATTTTGTTGAAGGGGAGTTTGGATGTATAGATGAAGGCTGCAAACCAAAGCAACAAGTAAATAAAGGTCAGAGAGAAATACCGCCCAAGTATAAAAAAAGGTATAAAGCTTAGCAAAGAGATGCCTGCGTACACAAGGTATGTTTTTTTGTATTCATGCTGGAGCTGTTTAATTTCCTTATCCTCGAGAGCGTGGGATGGCAGCGTAACGCCAAATAAGATATGATTGCTCGGTGCTGCTCCCTTCAGAAACACGGCAAGAATAATGATATAGGCCAAAACCGCTGGAATAATTACAATAATATTGTTCATAAAATGTCTCCTATTCTAGAAGGGGATGATTTTTGCTTACTGCGGCACTAAAGATGTTCGAGCAAATCTGCATAAATTCCTCTTGCGCGACTCCTTTAAGACTAGCCTCAGATATGACAAGCATTAATTCACACTCTAGCTTGTGGCTGAAATCCGCTTGCTTATTCCATACCGTACATACTTTTGCACCATGGCGGCGATCAATGGAAATGTAGCCCTCGTTTTTGAGAAGGGCATAAGCTTTGTTTACCGTCATTGCATTTACTCCTAAATCATCAGCGAGCTGCCTTACTGTAGGCAATTTTTCACCATACTCAAGCCCGCCTACGCCAATTCCGATGACGATTTGGTTGCGGAGCTGTATGTAGATTGGTATATCGCTGCCCAAATCAAGCTTCATAATCATCGGATCACCCCCATAAAACAAATTGTAATTTGTATTACACATACTAATACAAATAATACAAATTGTCAAAAGCTGATGTGATTCATTTGGACATGTACTCATTCTCATGGCTATAATAAGCAGAAGAAGTATTTGTTTATCTGACCTAAATGATAATAAAAGAGTAGCCAATAAACAATATCAAGGAGAGATTGCTATGATAAGATTCGGCATAATCGGAACAAACTGGATTACGGAGGCATTTATCGGAGCGGCAAGCGAGGTTGAAGACTTTACACTGTCAGCTGTCTATTCACGCTCGCTAGAAACGGCGGAGGCTTTCGCGGGGAAATACAATAATGCAGCAACGTTTACGGATATTGAAGAGATGGCGGCCAGCGGACTAATTGATGCCGTCTATATTGCAAGCCCCAACTCGTTTCATGCTCGCCATGCGATTGCTTGTATGAAGCATGGGATTCATGTGCTTTGTGAGAAGCCGATAGCTTCGAATGTTCACGAGCTGCAGCAGATGATCGCATCAGCTAAAGAAAACGGTGTACTGCTTATGGAAGCATTGAAATCGACGGTGCTTCCAGGCTTTAAGGCTGTACAAGACAATATGGAGAAGCTTGGAGAGGTAAGGCGTTATTTCGCGAGCTACTGTCAGTATTCTTCTAGGTATGATGCGTACAAGGCGGGTACGGTGCTTAATGCTTTTAACCCAATATTCTCAAACGGAGCGCTGATGGATCTGGGCATTTATTGCATCTATCCGCTTGTTGCGTTATTCGGCAAGCCGGATGTCGTCAAAGCTACAGGTGTCATGCTGGCTTCCGGTGTTGATGGTGAAGGAAGCATTGTTCTCCAATACCCTAATATGGACGCGGTTATTATGTATTCTAAGATTACACATTCCTCGCTTCCCTCTGAGATTCAAGGTGAGAAAGGCAGTATTATCATTGACAAGATCAGTGAGATCGGAAAAGTGGAAATCCAGTACCGCAATGGAACGAAAGAGGATATTTCACAGCAAACAAACAGCAAGTCGATGTATTACGAGGCGAAGGAATTTATCGAGCTGATTAAAGAAGGACGTACGGAGTCATCGGTGAATTCCTTTGAGAATTCACTTGTGACGATGGAAATTATGGATGAGGCCAGAAAGCAGATCGGGCTTGTTTACCCAGCAGATGCACAATAATAAACCGATGTGAATACGCGATAAAAGGAGGGAGCGGCGAGCAGCCGCTTCTTTTTTTGCAATGTAAAGCTGTGACTTATAGCCTATATTTTACAAAATACATTGACAAAGTAAATTGATAATGTCATTATGATAATATCAAATCGAAATCATAATCATAATACTAATCAGGAGTGCAACAAAAATGGTCGAAAACGAATCCAATTATGCTGCCAGCCAATACCGATCACCCGATGGCGCACCATCAGATATTGTTATCTTTACAATTGTATCAACGGAAAGACAGTCTACTAAGAAGGCTCTGCCGACAAGAGAACTGCATGTGCTGCTCATTAAGCGGAATATTTGGCCATTCGAAGGGAAGTGGGCGCTTCCAGGCGGCTTTACGTTGGAAAATGAAACGGTATACGAATGCGCAAGGCGTGAACTGCAGGAAGAGACTGCAGTTGCAGATGTGCATATCGAATATTTTAACGTGTATAGCGCTCCTGGTCGTGATCCAAGAGGATGGATTATCTCGCATGCTTTCCTTGCGCTAGTTAATGAACGGGTGCTAGCACATAGGGCAGCGGCGGTGGATGCCTCTGACGTGCAATTATTCTCTGTAGAAGAAGCGCTTCAGATGGACCTTGCATTTGATCATAAACAAATTTTGTCCGATGCGCTGCACGGGATTCGCAAGAAGATGATGACCACGACCATTGCGAAGGAATTTCTTCCAGATGAGTTTACACTTAGCGAGCTGTACCAAGTTATACAGACGGTCGTGCCAGACTTTGAAGAGCCGAATTTCATTCGCAAGCTGACGTCAACGAAGAGTCGCAGCACGATTATTGAAGAAGCGTTGGATGAGCATGGGGCTCCGAAGCATTCCAATCAATACTCGCAGCGAGCAGCACAATTGTATTGTTTTACGAAAGAAGAGCCAACATTGTCTATCTATAGCTGAATGTATACGAGGAGAGTGGTGTCATGCTTAGGTTTAATGGAGTGGAGCTTAGTTTAAAGCAGTTTCCGAATGGGGAGACGCTTATTAATGGGGATGAAATACTAACGCATATGGCGGAATTCAATACGCTCGTGTGGAAGTATGAGAATGATGGTGACCTTGTTAAGCTCATGTTCATCAAGAGCTACCTTGATGATCGACGCGCTAAATGTACGTTGACCATTTATTATTTGCCTTACAGCCGAATGGATCGCGTGGAAGGAACATCAGCGTTTACGCTCAAATATACAGCAGCTTTTATCAATAGCATGGATTTTGAGTCGGTGAAGATTATTGAGCCGCATTCGGATGTTTCACTGGCGCTGATCGATCGAAGTAACGGAAAGTATCCAACGATTCAGCTATTGGAGCAAGTCGTATCCGAAGTAGGCTTCGATCCTGAGCAGGATTATCTTTTTTTCCCAGATGCAGGGGCACAGAAGCGTTACAGCAAGGTGCAAGGCTATAAGCAGTTAGTAGGTTATAAGGAAAGGGACTTCCAGACGGGCCAAATTAAGAGCCTCGATGTCGTCGGGCATGCCCCGCATGAAGGCTTTAAGGCTATTATCGTTGATGATTTATGCTCCTATGGAGGTACGTTCATGCTTAGCGCGGAGAAGCTGAAGGAACTGGGAGCCGTTCATATCTACTTGCTGGTTGGACACTGTGAGCATTCGATCTATAAAGGGAAAATACTAGAATCTGATCTTATTGATAAAGTTTTTACGACGGATACCATCCTGGGCAAATCAGAGCATGACAAAATTCATATATACGAAATGGGAGGCCTATAAGATGACTCAAACATTCGTTTATCCAGCTACGCTGCTATGTGACTTTTACAAGGTAAGCCATAAAAATCAGTATCCAAAAGGAACAGAGCTCGTTTACTCGACCTGGACCGCACGCACAAGCCGATTAGACAATATTAACGAAGTCGTTGCTTTCGGCTTCCAATCGTTTATTAAACAATATATTATTGATTATTTTAACGAGCATTTTTTTGCTAGAACAAAGGAAGAGGTAGTGAAAGAATACAAACGGCTCATTCAATTTGCACTTGGCGAACCGAATCCCGATGCTTCGCATATTGAGGAGCTGCATGCTCTTGGATACTTGCCTATCAAAATCAAAGCGATTAAGGAAGGTGCGTTAGTTCCTATAAGGGTGCCGATGCTGACCATAGAGAATACGAAACCTGAGTTTTTCTGGCTAACGAATTATTTAGAGACGCTGATGTCGTGCCAGCTATGGATGCCTGCTACTAGTGCTACACTAGCTTTCGAATATCGTAAAATATTAGAAGGCTACGCGCTTCAGACTAACGGCGAGACAGCAGGTGTTCCGTTTCAAGGGCATGATTTCTCGATGCGCGGCATGGGCGCGCTGGAGTCGGCACTTGGCAGCAGCGCAGGACATCTTCTCTCGTTCACAGGCACAGACACGATACCAGCTATTTTGTATTTGGAAAATTATTATAATGCGAATATTGAGAAGGAATTGGTTGGTACGTCGATCCCGGCAACGGAGCACAGCGTAATGTGTGCGCACGGACGTGACGAGATGGCATCGTACCGTTATTTGATCAAAGAGGTGTATCCAAACGGCTTCGTCTCGATTGTCTCGGACACATGGGATTTGTGGAGCGTGCTGGATGTGGTCATCCGCGGCTTGAAGGACGATATTATGAGCAGAGATGGTAAAGTTGTTATTCGCCCTGACAGTGGAGATCCGGTCAAAATCATTTGCGGTGATCCAGCTGGAGAAAGTGAATTCGAGCGTAAAGGCGTAATTGAAATCCTTTGGGATATTTTTGGCGGAACGGTTACTGAGAAGGGTTATAAACAGCTGGATAGCCACATTGGCGCGATTTATGGCGATGCGATTACGATTGCTCGCTGCAGTGAGATTTGCGAGAAGCTGGCGGCCAAGGGCTTTGCTTCGACGAATATGGTTTTTGGTATTGGATCGTTTACTTATCAGTACAACACGCGGGATACGTTTGGCTTCGCTTTAAAATCGACGTTTACGATTGTGAATGGCGAGGAACGCAAAATATATAAGGACCCCAAAACCGATAACGGCGTGAAGAAATCGCAAACTGGACTTGTTCTGGTCACGGAGAAGGATGGAAAGCTTACATTTACCGATAATCTGAGCGCAGCAGAATATGAGGCGCGCAAAGCAGAGGATCAGCTTGAGGTCGTATTTGAGGATGGAAAGCTGGTGCGTGATCTGACGCTGGCTGAGGTACGAGAGAACTTATTGGCTCATTTATAAGTTTGATTAGGATGTAAGTGAAAATAACAGCGGCAAACTAGGGATTGAATTTAAACACCTAGATTGCCGCTGTTTGATTTAGTTAACGATTAACATGGGCGTCCGGAGCCTTATCAGCTACAAGATTCAAGCGGATGCCATGCTCAAGAAGTGCTTTAAGGCCGCAGAGTACCATCGAGAATCCTCCCATGGAATCGATCGCTTGCTCTACTTTTTCATCCGCAGTTCCAGCAAACCCAGAGTTGATAATCGTGACAAAGGTTTCATTCTCTGCCCGTGGAATAAACACCCACTCGACTGCGGAGCCGAAATCGATAAGGATTCGCTTGTTTTCTACGATATCTATTACATCAACGCCTGCCGAAGCGCCGTACATTTCCCAATCCCATTGGACAGTTTTTCCTTTTTCTAGTTTTCCACTGCTATTTGTGAACCAAAATTTCGTAGTGATTGCTGGGTCGATAAAAGCTTGGAAAACCTCTTCGACGGGTTTTCTAATAAGCATTTCTGCCTTTACAATCGGGGGTTGAGTTAGGGCATCCATTCTAAAACTTCCTTTCGTCGTACAAGATTTCTTAAATCATAGCATATTTCACTTTAATTTCGAGGGGCTGGCTTTACTCCTATAGTGAAACCAATTTAGTTGGATTTCTATAAAAGGGTTGACAATTGTTGGTTATACAGATTATCATGATGTAAATCAAATGAATGGAGGTCGATGACAATGTTCGTACAAAATTTAGAACGTAACGCAGCTAAATATAGCAAGTCTATTTCATCGGCCTCTACGGGGCCTGTGACTATTTTCTAAAATTTTGTATGCTGATTGCTGCAGAGTTTAGGAAATAAAGGCGCAAGTAAAGCCATGGACATTTACAGGTCCATGGCTTTTTTGTGTTCATTTGATTTTGAGGAGATAACCAGATATGAAAGAAACGTATTATCAACAAGTGAAGCTGCCATCAGGGCAGGTGCATGTTTATGCTGGACCGGAGCTATTCGGATCCTTAGATTATAAAGTATTTGAAATGGCGAATAACAACTTACAAATTCCGAATCAAGTTTATATGAGCTACACGCCTGACGTCCATGTTGGTGTAGGAACCTGCATTGGGACAACGGCAGTATGGAAATCGAGTGATGGCTACGTATCCCCTTCGATTGTAGGCAGTGATATCGGCTGCGGGATGCGCGTACAGCTCACGAATCTTCATAAGGATGATTTGAAGGAAGTAAAGCTTAGGCGAAAGCTGGTCAGAGCCATTGAGAAGTATATGCCGATCGAGGAGCATGCAAGAGGGTATTTCTCAGATATCAGACTGGAAAATATCGTGAAGAAAGGCTTGCACGGCTTGCCGAAAAAATATATCCCCGATGCCTACACACCGCGCAAAGCAACCTCACTGACACACGTTGAGAGCAGCCGCTTTGACTTTGATGAAGAGGTGTTAGATAAGTTTCCCGAAGCGGTCTGGCATCGCTCGCATCGCCAACTGGGCACACTTGGTGGCGGCAATCATTTTGTAGAGATTCAAGCGATTGAAATCGCCGAGGAAAACCGTGAAATTGCAGAGGCGTGGGGACTGTATGACGGTCAGATTGTCGTTATGATTCATTCCGGCTCACGCGCTTGGGGCGGAGCGGTTAGTCAATATTGCAGTACGGACATTGCAAAAATGATGCGTCATGAAGGAATAGGCACCGCGGATCCGAAGCTGCTTTATGCCCCGCTCTCGCACCCGCTCGGACAAACGTATGTCAATCTCATGTACTCCGCCTTAAATTATGCGGTTGTGAATCGTCACTTGATTGCTTATGCGGTGCGAGAGGCCGGCAAGGATGTGTTCGGCTCCAAATTTGAACTTCGGACACTATATGACCTCATGCATAACTACGCATGGGAGGAAGAGCAGGATGAGCAATCGTACTTTGTTCATCGCAAGGGTGCGACAAGAGCGCTTCCTGCGGGACATCCGGATAATCCAGATCCATACCGCAGTACAGGACATCCCGCTCTTATCCCAGGATCAATGGGAACGTCCTCGTATATTATGGTCGGAAGCTCGGAAGGCAAGGCAAATCATTACTCGATCTGTCATGGAGCAGGCCGAATCAGGTCACGAAATGCGACGAAACAGCTGATATCGGTTGAAGAGGTCGTTGCTGCAATGCGTGTAGGGGCAAATGATGAAATCGTCGTGAATCAACGCTCGATGGAGTCGCTGGTTGATGAATCTCCGCAGGCATACAAGGACGTCGATCAAATTATTGAGAGTGTAGTAGGAGCTGGGCTCGCGCAGGTTGTTGCGAAATGTAAGCCGCTTGCTGCTGTAAAAGGAATTTAAATAGAGGAAAAGAAGGGGGACGAGGAGAATGTTTAACCAATATCTAGAAAATCAGTTATTAAACGTGAATGAGGAATCTAATTTTTTGTGCATCTACAAACAGAATAGCTGTACTCTTCGGACCCATCGTTCCATAATGGAAGGGAAGGATGCGCTGACTTCGTGTTAGCCGTATCGCTGCCTATTCCTTTACTAGACTATGGACGAATACGTCCATAGTCTTTTTTTGTGAAGAAGCTACATAAAGGAGTGTCTGGAATGACCAATATACATGGAAATATTTTGTTAGAGCTTGGGAAGATCGAGCAAGAGGAGCAGGTTCGTATTCTATACGCCTGTGAATCGGGCAGCAGGGCGTGGGGCTTCCCTTCCAAAGACAGTGATTATGACGTTCGGTTCATCTATGTCAGACCGGTGGAATGGTACTTATCAATCTTTGACAAAAGAGATGTGATTGAACGACCGATCAGTCAACTGCTCGATATTAACGGATGGGATTTACGCAAAGCGCTTAATCTGTTTCGTAAATCAAACCCGCCTCTGCTCGAATGGCTGCAATCACCGATTCCGTATTTTACGAAATATTCGGTCGCCAAGCAAATCCGCAGTGTCTCTCCATTAACCTTCTCGCCTAAGTCATGCATGTACCATTATCTCCATATGGCAAAGAGAAACTACAGAGAGTACCTGCAGGGAGATTTCGTGAAAATTAAAAAATACTTCTACGTGTTAAGGCCTATCCTTGCTTGCGGCTGGATAGAGAAATATAACACGATGCCCCCGATTGAATTTGATCGATTGGTAGAGGCGCTTATTCCCGAGCAGAGCGAGCTTCTCTCAACAATTGAGCAGCTATTAAGACGGAAGAAAGCGGGCGAGGAGCTCGATTTTGAACCTAGGCTTCATGTTATTAATCTTTATTTGGAGGACAGAATCGCTCATTTCGAACAAATCGCATTTGCCTTGGGACAAGGAGAAGGTGCTCAGGATACACAGCTCGATGATTTATTTCGCAGCGCTTTGCATGAGGTATGGAGTTAAACGGTGCTGCTTCTAATTGATAAGTAAGGGGAAGGTAAAGATGGCAATCGTGCAAGTGAAATCGACGAACCCAAGCTTTTCATTCGTCATCAGAAAAAATCCGCAGTCAGGAATGCTGCTGCGCGCCGTTCGTAAAGGAATGGCATACGGTTGGTATACAGATGAATCAACATTTAACGTTTATTTCAAGGATGCTGACAATGAGGTTTCATATAAGCAGCATAGGCAGGATCAATTTGAATATTTGAACGTATCACGCTACAATACACCGCTGTTTGTGCTTGGAGCGATCAACGAGTTTTTTGCGGCGCCTCTGAAAGCACAGCATACAAGTGACACGGAGCAATTCGAGCATACCTTCCATATCAATATGATCCATATTGAGCTTGTGCGGTATATTCATTTTTTCGAGAAGCATCTTCCGGACTATACGTTTGAAGCGGTGCATCAAGCGCATAAGAGCTATTCACTTACGATCAAGACACATAAATCCTTATACGAGCTGATGCATGTCGTAAGTGTATTGTGTCTTTTCCTATCGATGTTCAGCGATGAGTATATCGATATTTCCGATGACATTTTGATCAAATATGTGAAGAGCATTCAAATTATTGATGCTCCCTTCTATATACGCAGCTTGTTTGCCCGCAATTTCCTTTCTTCTAGAGAAAAGTTTAAGAAGTATAAATCAGAGCTGGAGCAAACGGATCGTTATGCGATTCAACTGGCCTTTGGCGGAACGGCACAGCAGCGGAGAAGCTATATTGGGAGTGTGCTGCCGTTCGATAAATCGATATTGGATGTAGGCTGTGGCGAGGGGTTTTATGCCATTCCATTCGCGTCTAAGATCGAAGCGAGCTATTACGCAATTGATATTAATGAGCCGCTGCTTGAGATCGTGCAAAGGAAGGCAAAAGCGAAGGAGCTGGACAACATTGCAACCTTTGCTTCCATTGCACACTTCCTAGAGACGTATAATGGCGAGCAGGTCGATGTCGTATTGACCGAGGTTATTGAGCATATGAGTTTGGATGAGGCAGCGGCGCTTATTCGGGAAATATGCGAATTTGTTGATTTTGATCACTTTGTGCTAACGACGCCCAATGCCGAGTTTAATGCTTATTATGAGCTAAGTGACTTCCGACATGATGATCATAAATGGGAGCTCGGGCAAGCGGAGTTTCAGGAGTGGCTGAATGAAGCAGTGAAAGAGCAAAACGTGGAAAGTGAATTTATTGCAATTGGTGATGGCGTTAATGGTGTACAAACGACCCAGGGTGCTATTTTGCGGAAAAGGAGGAAGTAGCAGAAATGGAAATTAGAACGAGAGTCCATACCATTTTTATGATGATTGGCTCCACGGAATGCGGCAAAACAACATTTGCAAAAGAAGTGCTGCTGCCGCAGCTGCGGTTCAGTGATGAAAGCAAAGGCATGAATACGAATGTTCAATATATTTCATCAGATAGTATAAGGCAGGAGCTGCTAGGCTCCGATTATGATAAATATGATCAAATTATGCTTGAAGCGAGCGATCAGGCTTTCCGCCTTTTGTTCGAGAAGCTGCGTATGGTAACTACCTATCCGATTAATGCGGAGTTTGTTGTGGTGGATACAACCGGCTTGTCAGAGGACTTCCGTGCGAAAGTGAAGGAGATTGCGAAGGATAATAACTATAACCTTGAGGTTGTGCTGTTCGACTATCGGAAGCGGGATGACTATTATTCGTCGGAGCGATCGAAGAAGCTGATTACGAGCCATATTAATCGGTTGCGCAAAGAGGTGCTTGGCTCACTCTCGAAGGAGAGGTATGCCAAAATCCATAAAGTACGGGCGAAGGACTTTTATTCTCCTGCTGATCGAATGGCGAATACTGATTATAAGGTAGTTATCGAGGATGCCGACGAGTATTTGGATACGATTTTGCCGCTGGACCAGAAGACGATTATCGTAGGGGATATTCATGAATGCGTCGATGAGTTGAAGGCTTTACTCGTTAGTCATGGCTTCCAGCTTGAAGGCGATTTGCTGATAGTGACGGGAAAGGTCAGCGGTACGAAAGTATTGCTAGTGGGAGATTGGATCGATAAAGGGAACCGTACCAAGGATACGATTGAGTTTCTATATAGCAATAAAGATAAGTTTTTGTTCGTACTAGGCAACCATGAGAACTTCGTATACAAGTATATGCAGGGTGAAATTAAAGGCGTTGAAGAGGAGCTGCTGCATGCTTACTTTGATTCAACGGAAGTGCTGAAAGGCGATCATGAGCTATTGGAGAAGTTTAATCATCTCGTGATGCTTTCGAAGCCGTTCTACAGGTTAGTTGGAAAAAGAGGACCTTCCTATTATGTGACGCATGCGCCATGTGAGAATAAATATATCGGCAAGCTGGACGTGAATTCGATCCGTCATCAGCGTAATTTTAGACTTGACCGATCAGCACCTGTAGAGGGGCAGCTAGCGTTTCTGAAGCGGGATGCGGCAGGAAATCAGCCTTATCATATCTTTGGACATGTCGCAGCTAAGAACACCTTCCGGATCAAAAACAAAATTCATCTAGATTCCGGAGCAGTGCACGGCAATCTGCTAACCTCGGTAACCATTTCGGCTAAGCTGTTTTTCAAATCACAGAAATCTGCTCAGGCTGTTATGGATGAAGGTCTGCCTACTCTGTTCAAAGAGGAACGGAAGGTGTCTCTTCATGAGCTGGATGATGATGAAGCTCGCAGATTGCAGTACTGCTCGCTCAATAGAGTCAACTTTATATCCGGGACGATGTCCCCTGCAGATAAGGATGAAGCAGCGAATGAGCTGGAATCGCTGAGGAAAGGGCTGGACTATTTTGCGGAGCGCGGTGTTAAGGAAGTTGTGCTGCAGCCAAAATACATGGGATCAAGATGCAATGTCTATTTGCATGCAAATATTGAGCAGTGTTTTGCGGTAAGCCGCAATGGCTACAAAATCAATAAGGTTGACCTAACCGCTGTATTTGAGAGACTGCTGCAAAGGTTCGACAAGTATATGAAGGAAAACAATATAACGATGCTGCTTCTGGACGGAGAACTGCTGCCTTGGGAGGCACTCGGAGATGGTCTCATCGATAGGCAATTTAAGCCGATCGAGAAGGCGCTTGAAACCGAGCTAGCTTTCCTTAAGGAGAACGGGTTCGAGGATGCCTTCGGGAAACTTGTGCATGAGTTTAAAGAGAGCGGGTTCGAAAAGGATCAATTCCACCTTAGTAAAGCGGCTATTAATGAGAAGTATGGCTTAACGGCTTATCAGAACTATAAGCATGTGCATACGGTTCTTGAGAAGCATATGCCTATTGACGAGCATATTCATGCTTATGAAACCTATAAGAAGCAGCTTGAGCTGTATGCTGAAGCAGGTGAACTGGAATATAAGCCATTTGCATTGCTCAAAATTGTATACGAGGATGGAACTGAGACCCTTCCAGCATGGAAGACTTCTGAGATGTATCGCTTCCTCTCCGACGATCCTTTCGTTAAGCTGCAGCTGGCAGATAGGGGGAGCTATGAGCTTGCAGAGAAATACTTCATCACGCTTACGGTAGATAACCATATGGAGGGAGTCGTTATCAAGCCAGAGCTGCAGGAGCCATACACGGTTCCATATATGAAGGTGCGTAATAAACAATACATGTCGATTATTTACGGCTACGATTATCGTTTCCCTTATAAGTACAAAAAACTTATTAAACAAAAAAGTATCAATATGAAGCTTCGGACATCACTCAACGAGTACCGGCTAGGACAGCAAATGCTCGCGATTCCTTTTGCTGAAATTGCCCCAGGCAACGAAGTGTATCAATCGGCTGTTGCGAATCTTTTGTTCGAGGTTGCTAAAGAGAAGGAAATTGATCCGCGTCTATAAGTGATGATGAAAGCATTTTGCATTCGGCGAGAACCGAGTGTGAAATGCTTTTTTTGTGTTTTAAGGAAGTTTTGCCGCATCGGTAATTGGGTAAAAGGAAATAGTACTTATTGAAAAGGAGTGATGCACAATTGAAATTAACAGAGGAACAGCGAATTCAGCTGCATGGCTTCAATAATTTGACGAAGTCGCTCAGCTTCAATATGTACGATGTGTGTTATACGAGAACGAAAGAAGAGCGCAAAGCATATATCGCCTATATAGACGAACAATACAATTCAGATAGGCTGACGAATATTTTGGAAACGGTGTCGGATATTATAGGAGCGCATGTGCTGAATATTGCGAAACAAGATTATGAGCCGCAGGGCGCCAGCGTTACTTTGCTTGTGTCGGAAGGGCCTGTTGTAGGTGGACCTAATGAGTCATTTGAAGAATCGCCGGGTCCCTTGCCTGATTCAGTCGTTATGCATTTGGATAAAAGCCATATCACGGTTCATACGTATCCAGAATATCATCCGAATGAAGGTATCAGCACGTTCCGCGCAGACATTGATGTGTCTACCTGCGGCGAGATTTCACCGCTTAAAGCGCTAAACTATCTGATTCATTCTTTTGATACCGATATTATGACGCTGGATTACCGTGTGAGGGGTTTCACTCGCGACATTAATGGTTACAAGCTGTTTATTGATCATGATATTAACTCGATTCAAAATTACATACCGAAGAAAGAATCTCTTTTGTATGACATGATCGACGTTAACATCTATCAAGAGAATGTGTTTCATACGAAATGCAAGCTGAAGCAGTTTGATTTAAACAATTATTTGTTTGGCTATACGAAGGATTCATTGTCGATGGAAGAGCAAGAGGAGATTACGCGGAGATTGAAGACCGAAATGGACGAAATCTTTTATGGAAAAAATATAAGGAGCTGATATATTCATGTCTAATTCTTCGTCACCAAAACAAGTTAACCCGCCACAGCATCAGAACCGTCAGCCTGGCATTGAATCTGAAATGAATCCGCTGCCGGTCTACGAATCTGCCGCCTATAAAGCAGCAGGTAAGCTGAAGGGCAAGACGGCCATCATAACCGGAGGAGATAGCGGTATCGGTCGTGCAGTAGCGGTTGCCTATGCCAAAGAGGGTGCTGATCTTGTCATCGTTTATTTGAATGAGCATGAGGATGCGAAGAAGACAAAGGAGGTTGTCGAGAAGGCAGGCGTTAAATGCTTGCTTATTGCTGGCGACATAGGTGACGAGGCATTCTGCAAGAGTGTAATTGAGCAGACGATAAAGGAATACGGAAAGCTTGATATTTTGGTTAATAATGCAGCGGAGCAGCATTTGCAGCAGAAGCTTGAGGACATTACCTCCGATCAGCTCGTTGCGACATTCCGTACAAATGTATTCAGCATGTTCTATTTGACAATCGTTGCATTGCCGCATTTGAAAGCTTCCAGCTCCATCATTAATACAGCTTCAATAACGGCTTATCGCGGCAATCCAACCTTAATTGATTATTCGGCAACTAAGGGCGCGATCGTCTCGTTTACACGTGCGCTCTCCGTAAATTTGGCAGAGCAAGGCATTCGAGTTAATGGTGTCGCTCCCGGACCGATCTGGACTCCGCTTATACCCTCGACGTTCGATGATCAGTCCGTGGCGACGTTCGGCTCAGATACGCCAATGAAGCGTCCTGGTCAGCCCCATGAGCTAGCTGCTGCTTACGTCTACTTAGCTTGTGAGGATTCAAGCTATATGTCCGGCCAAATGCTGCATATTAACGGCGGTGAAGTTGTAAACGGATAAAGACCGAACAGCTAGAAGCCATGCTGCTTGGCATAATTACCCCAGTGCGGCTGTCTGCCATCAATGTCGGCAATGCCGAATTCATCAGACAGCTGCCAGCTGGGGAATACTTGTCCTGATCTTTCTAGCAAGTCATTGCTTGCTGCTAGTGCTGCGACGCCACGCCCAATGAAGTAAGGAGTTTCGGATTGAGCGAAGTGATCGGCGTCTGGTATGCCGCTATGCACCGCATCAAGCCAGTTGTCTTCTGTTACTCCAAAATGCTCCAGCATTTCCTCAGAACGAAGAAAACCGGGTGTTACTGCAACAGCAGCTACATCGTATGGTTTGAGGTCAGCTGCCATTGCCGCAGCAAGATGGATTGGTGAAATTTTGGCTAGACTATAAAACAAGCTGCCGCGATAGCGGTAATCGATTCCGTCCGTTACTTCAATAATTAAGCCTTTCTTTCTCTGCACCATTAATGGCGCTCCATAATGACTCGTAATCAGATGCGTCTTCACGGCGCGCTCCTGCATTAACAGCCCCTTGCTTAAAGAATGCTCCCAAAAGGGCTTCCTCCATTCTGTTAACGATTCTCCTCCCCAAATGTTATTGACGAGCACGTCGAGCTGCCCATTCTGTTCCCTGCTGACTCGTTCGAATAAGGCTCGAACATCCGCTTCAATTGTATGATCAACTTTAATTGGAATTGCTACGCCGCCTCTAGCAGTGACCAATTCGGCTGTTTCTTCGATGGTCTCAGGTCTGTTCAGATCAGAGGCTTGACCGCGAATGCTTCTCCCTGTGCAATAAACAGTAGCGCCAGCTTCTCCTAAGCTTACAGCAATTCCTCGGCCAGCTCCGCGAGTGGCGCCGGCAACGAGTGCTATTTTACCCTCTAAAGGTTTCATTGTATCTCTCCGCTCCTGTTTCTATCGTTTACTCTTTGTCAGTATAGCAAACCATAACGACAGCTACTGTCATATATTCATGTTAATTTGAAAAAAAAGCTTGAAACGGATTAGAGCAGCTCAGGAGGTTATTCAAGAGATCGAGGAATTCCAAAAGAAAAGTCAAGCAGTTGCAGGCGTTTCTTACTCCCAGGAACTGTTGGCAGAGCTTAAAGAGCAAGTCGGCAAAGCTCAGGAACTCATCAGGATAAAAGTGATACTACTTACTTTTTTTATATGTTTTTCGCAGTATAGTTCCCACTAATAGTAATGAGGGTATGAACAACCCAATCGTTAATGTATATACAACAGCCGTTGTCGAATCCCAATGTTGTTGGTAAGCGACATTTGGATAAACCACCAGAGAAAGGACAGTCGTAATCATACCTAAAGGCATCGTCAAGATGCGATAGTCTTTCAAATTTAGAATCTGTGTGATTGCTATAACAGAGGCGTAAAAGTAAAGAATGAGTTTAAAATAAAGGGCAATCACCCACAGAACCGACATTATCGCTTCAACCCGTGTGAAAAAACCTCCGACATCAATCATTTTGGCTAAAGAAAAGCCCGGATACAATTGTGTGGAGGAATGGAAAGGGCCAAGAACTAAAAGAGATAACAAAGTCATGATAATCACCACACATCCACCGATTATGTTCCCGATTAAAAAAGCATTTTGACCCCTTTTTGGGTCATTGATACTGATGGGAAACACCATCAAGAAAACCACAGCATTCATCGAAGACGTAGTCACCACAAGAAGAGTTGCACGTATGGTAGGTTGGAGTTTGAGTTCGAACATCGGTTGAAGGTTGGCCATGTCCATTTTTGGGGCATTCGAAACAGCGAAAATGAAAAACAAGATAAAAAAACAGGGAATAAAAATTTCTGCCGTACGCGCAAAGGTTTCAAGCCTAAGTCTGACTCCTATTACCATAATCAACGCCATTAAAATGATGATGGCTTCGAGGGGCGTTTCAGTCATCATCTGAGTAATCATGAAGTCACCGGTATAATATAAAAGAGTTGACGCGTATATAAGTGCCATGGAAAAAAATAAAAAGGCAAGGGTTTTACCGAACCACTGTCCGAAAACGGCCTCCATCATTTTGACCAATGTGAGGTTTGGATGCATCCGACTTAGCTTATTGTATAACATAATGACGAACACACCGCTGACTAAACCCAGAACAGCTGGAATCCAAGCATCTTGTTCCACTTCAGTAGCCAAAGGGGCTGGAATCGTTAGAATGGAGGTTCCAATGGTAAATAAAATCACTAAAACCCTGAATTGACGGACTGAAATTTTTTCGCTTTCAGGCATCGAATCCCTCTCCCTTAGCTGGCTATCATGGCTTCTTTTGAAATTAGGTCCCTCTGTTTTTCTATAGTCATCCTTGACAGTTCATGAAACTTTTAAACGTAGCCATAAAGGGGCTATCCCATTGTCATCATTGATGACTTTTGGGACAGCCCCTTTTCCTTGTACCCTACAAAGGCAAGTCGCGTTTGCTGAAGGCGATGATCCCAGCGGTAAAGCCTGCTAATCCGATCATGACCAGAATGACTAAGGACATAAATGTATCACCGCCGCCGCTCGCGATTTCACTCGGTCTGTACAAAGAAAATACAGAGACGAATCGGAGCCATTCGACACTTTCGCTAATTTTACCAAGCATATCGAGACCAAACATACCGAACGTAATGGCGCCCGAGATTCCCATTGCTTGCTTCTCATCGTTGGAAAGAGCAGAAATGAAAAATGAAATGCCGCCTACCGCGAAGAACAGCATCCATGCAATTACATTTAATAAAATAAAACGGGAGCCGTTAAACTCATAGCGATCACCGATAAATAATTCATAGCCGATTAATCCCGAAGCTGTCGTTACAATCATAATCAGCAGTAATCCGGCAATTAGCACACTTGCTTGTGTTACGGCGATACGGCGCCGAGTCGTTGGTGTGGACAACAGATAAGCCATAGAACCTTGGTCAATTAGTCTCGCCATAAGACTGGTTGACACCATAACGCTGAATATCGAGAGCAGAAGGGGCAATATGAGTCCGTAATATTCACCTGAGATGAACGATTCCATGCTTCCGAAGCCGGCTTCCATGCCGAAAGCGTTAACGAGACTGCTAGGTAGAGCTAACATAAGCTCGTTGAGAGCTCCCGTATTCTCTGCGATTCCAGGATAAAGCCAGAACATAAGCAATATGTAGAAAGCAGAGCCGAAGGCATAGTTGCTTATCCCTTTTAGGTTAATCTTCATCATTTGTTTGAAGAGAGATGCGTTCATCGGGCATTCTCCTTCCGGTCATAATAGTGCATGAAAACATCTTCAAGATTTTGAGCAGTTATATCGAGGCTGCGAATGGGATATTTGGCGGTCTCTTGAATAAGCTCATTATAATTGCCCTGTACAGCGACGGTGATCCGGCTGCCTTCATAAGATTCGATTGGTAAAATGCCCGTATGCATGAACTTTGTTGCATCCTCCGAATGTTCAAAAACAATCTCAACCAGCTTCCGCTGCATCGATTGAAGCTCATGAATGTTTTTGACGGTCATCACTGTCCCGTCTTTTATAATAGCAGCGCGGTCGCAAGTTCTCTCGATCTCGGGAAAGTTGTGGGAGGACATTAGAAATGTGGTGCCCTTCGCTTTCTCTTCCAGAACGAGCTCAATAAATGTTTGCTGCATTAGTGGATCAAGGCCAGACGTTGGCACATCAAGAATGATTAACTCCGGATCATGCATAAATGCGGCGACGATTCCGACTTTTTGCTTCATTCCTTTGGACATCTTCCGAATGGGCGTGTTAACGTCGAACTGCAGACGTTCTATGAGCCTGCTTCGCTTGTCCGAGCTGTTCACCCCTTGCATTGCAGATAAAAACTCAAGAAAACCTTTGCCGGTCATTCCTTCGATAAATGCAATTTCCCCAGGCAAGTAGCCGACAAATTGCTGCACGTTGCCTTGTTTCGTCCAAGTGTCGAGCCCCTTGATGGATACTCTGCCATGATCCGGCTTCATGAATCCCATAATATGACGGATAGTCGTTGATTTACCTGCCCCATTCGGACCTAAAAAACCGAATACTTCACCTTTATTTACGGTGAATGAAACGTCCTTAATGCCTCGGCCATTCGGAAAAAGCTTTGTCAGCCCCTCAACGATTAACATCTATCGCCGCACCTCGCATTTCATATGATCATTCATCTGTTCTTTTACGTCCTACAGCGTAAGTCTATCTTATTTGACTATGGGCTTGTTTATTCGATACAATTTAGACTATAGCATGTATGTACATAGAGGCGTTAATGAAGGGAGAATACGAAATTATGAGTGGATTTGAACATCATTTAGATACTTATGCAGAGTTGATTGTAAAAATTGGTGTGAACGTTCAGCAGGGACAAGAGGTATTCGTAACAGGTGCTGTTGATCAAGCAGCGCTCGTCAGACTTGTAGCCGGCAAAGCCTATGCAGCAGGTGCGAGCAACGTGCATGTGGAGTGGACTGACGATTCATTGTCCAGATTAAAATATGAGCAAGCAGCGGATGAAGTTTTTGCGCGGTACCCTGAATGGGAAACGGCCAAGCGCAACTCGTTCGTGGAACGTGGAGCAGCGTTTATTTCTATCGTGTCATCTAGTCCTGATTTGTTGAAAGGGATTGATTCAGGACGTATTGCAAGCTTCCAGAAAGCATCAGGACAAGGCTTAATGGAGTTCCGCAGAGCAATTCAATCCGATAAGGTGAGCTGGACGGTAGTTGCAGCTGCTAGCAAGCAATGGGCAGCGAAGGTTTTCCCAGAAGCAGGGGAAGAAGAAGCGGTAGAGCGACTGTGGAAGGCGATTTTCGATTCTGTTCGTTTGCATTCGGATGATCCAGTTAAAGCGTGGGAAGATCATAACGCGAGCCTTCACAGCAAAGGCGAGACGCTTAACAAAAATCGTTTTCATAAGCTGCATTACACCGCTCCTGGTACAGATCTTACGATCGAATTGCCGGAGAAGCACATTTGGGTCGCTGCAGGCAGCACGAACGTAAACAACGTTCCTTTCATGGCTAATATGCCTACCGAGGAAGTGTTTACAGTTCCGCTCAAAACAGGGGCGAACGGATATGTATCAAGCACGAAGCCGCTCAGCTATGGCGGGAACATTATCGATCGTTTCAAGCTGACGTTTGAGAATGGACGTATTGTTAAAGTAGAAGCTGAGGAAGGGCAAGACATTTTGCAGCAGCTGGTAGATATTGACGAGGGCTCACATTATCTTGGCGAGGTTGCTCTTGTTCCGCATGAGTCGCCGATTTCGCAGTCCAATATTTTGTTCTACAATACGTTGTTTGATGAGAATGCATCTAATCATCTGGCAATCGGCAGCGGTTATGCTTTCAATATCGAGGGCGGAAAAACAATGTCTCCTGAAGTGCTCGCTCAGAATGGCGTTAATGCCAGCATCACGCATAACGATTTCATGATCGGCTCTGCTGAGATGGATATCGATGGTATTACGAAGGATGGAACGGTTGTGCCAATCTTCCGTAAAGGAAATTGGGCGATTTAATAAGAAACGCAGGACGAAGAGCTATTCGAGAGAAGCGACAGCTTCTTTTGGATAGCTTTTTTTCTGTTTTATGGGTTATTTTACACAAATAAGACAACTTCCCAGTGGGCTATATGACAAATGTCATGTCTTCGTATTGACGTTTATGACTACAATGACGTGACACTTTTCTTTACAATAAAGTTAGAATACTGCGTTAGACGTCCGGGATACTCTCCAAGCGTCATATTGAGGAGGAAGAATGCGATGACAGAGCCGAAACAAGCTCACCTGAAGAAAGAAGTTGCCCCATTTGAGAAAACGGATTTAAAGTCGAGCATCAGACAGCTTATTAACACCTTAGTGCCACTCGTTCTGTTCTGGTATGCCTCTTACTATAGTCTCTCGATATCGTACTGGCTTACTGCTCCGTTGGTGCTTATTACTTCTGGTTTCGTTATTCGTACATTCATCATCTTTCATGACTGCACTCACGGATCTTTTTTCAAAAGCAAAAAGGCAAATGACATCATAGGCACAATTACGGGTGTTATTACGCTGGTTCCTTATAGACAGTGGAAAAATTCACATTCCATTCATCACGCAACGAGCAGTAACCTCGACAAACGGGGCGTTGGCGATTTGTGGATTCTGACTGTAGAAGAATATGCAGCTGCGCCGTTGCTGCGCCGGATTGCTTATCGTATGTATCGTCATCCGCTTGTTATGTTTGGACTTGGTCCGATCGGCGTATTCCTTATTCAGTATCGCTTTAATGTAAAGGGTGCTAGACGCAAGGAAAAAATGAACACTTATTTAACGAATATTTTGATCGTAAGCATATATGCACTTCTCATTTGGGCAATTGGCTGGCAAGCCTTCCTGCTTGTACAGGGACCTGTATTTTTTGTATCTGGTCTGCTCGGCATTTGGTTATTCTATGTGCAGCATCAATTTGAGGATTCTTATTTTGAGAATGAAGACGAATGGAGCTACGTGAAAGCTGCCGTTGAAGGAAGTTCTTACTACAAGCTGCCAAAAGTATTGCAATGGATTACTGGCAACATTGGCTTCCATCACGTTCATCATTTGAGCCCTAAGGTTCCTAACTACAACTTGGAAAAAGCGCATAATGCGACGCCGCCGCTTCACAAAGCGACGACTATCACAATCAGCGAAAGCTTAGAATCACTTCAGTTCCGTCTTTGGGACGAAACAGACAAAAAATTTGTCAGCTTCAAAAGAATTAAGCATCGCATTCAGAAAGCAAAAGACGCTTCAGAGAAGCTGAAAACAACGAATCCGAGTTTGAAATTCAAGTAACTCTAACCTATACAAGCATACAAAAACACAGAAGCCACGCCCTCACAGGCTGGCTTCTATGTATCTAACGATAAGGAAAGTAAATACTTGAAAAGTTGTATATGCTAAAATGATGATAAGAGTTAATCATAACCATAACATGGCTTGGGATAAAGGATGAACGACCATGAACAAGTGGTATCAGATTTTTCATAAAAACACAGGTCTAAGCCCATATGTGTGGGTCGTCTTTTGTATTTTGCCTTTTTACTTTATTTTTCGTTCGTCTTCCCCTTATGAAGCGGTATCGGGGATTATCATGATTATTTTGTTTTTTATTTGTTACCGTCTCTCGTTTGTTTCCAAAGGCTGGCTTGTCTATTTCTGGACCAGTGTGCAAATTGTTATTTCTATCGCGATGACATTGTTGTTCAGCTACGTCTATTTCTCGATCTTTCTAGCTTTTTTTATTGGAAACATACAGAATCGAGCCGGATTTTTCACTTTGTACACGATTCATATCGTCAGTACTTTCGTAACCGTCAATTATGGTTTTGCAACGCAAAACGCCTTATTTTTCACGCAATTTCCATTCATCCTCATCAGTCTGATCGTCGTAATTCTTCTGCCTTTCAACACGTACAATCGGAATAAGCAGGATCAACTGGAAGGACAGCTGGAAGATGCGAATAAGCGGATCTCAGAGCTGGTTAAGCTTGAGGAAAGACAGCGAATTGCACGTGATTTGCACGATACACTTGGACAGAAGCTGTCTCTCATTGGTTTGAAGAGTGATCTCGCTGGCAAGCTGATGGTCAAAAACCCTGCACAAGCACAGGCTGAAATCAATGATGTTCGCCAAACGGCGAGAACAGCGTTGAAGGAAGTACGGGAAATGGTTACACAGATGCGCGGCACGAGAATTGAAGACGAAATGTTTCGGATTAAGCAGATTTTGAAGGCAGCTGAAATTGAATTCAAGCTTGAAGGAGATTTGAAGCTGGGCAATACGAATTTACTGATTGAAAATGTACTTAGCATGTGTTTGAAGGAAGCCGTAACGAATGTTGTAAAGCACAGCGGTGCGTCCACATGCACAGTCACGATCCAGTCATCGCGTAGAGAACTTTCGCTTCAGGTGAGAGACAATGGCGTAGGGATTCCTGAGGATGCTAAAAATTGCGGCGGGCATGGCCTTCAGGGCATGAAGGAGCGTCTTGAGTTCGTGAATGGAAGCTTGGATATTGTGACGAATGATGGGGCAACACTCATTATTCGTGTGCCGAACGTGATTAAACAAAATTAATGCTTAGCTAAAGAAGGGATTGAGGGGTATGATAACAATCGTCATTGCCGAGGATCAGCGCATGCTGCTGGGCGCCCTCGCTTCCTTGCTTGATTTGGAAGAGGACATGAAGGTCGTTGGAAGAGCAAGCAATGGAGAAGACGCAATAAGTCTTGTTCATCAGCATAAGCCTGATATTTGTATTATGGATATTGAAATGCCGGCTAAGACGGGGCTTGATGCTGCTGAGGAGCTGAAGGGGCAAGACTGCAAAGTTATTATTTTGACGACATTTGCAAGGTCTGGTTACTTTGAACGTGCGCTCAAGGCGGGAGTTAGCGGCTATTTGTTAAAGGACAGCCCAAGTGAGGAGCTTGCCGATTCGATTCGAAGCGTAATGGCTGGACGTCGGATATTCGCTTCGGAGTTGGTTGATGAGGCATACGGTCAAGAAAACCCATTAACAGAGCGAGAGAAAGAAGTGCTTGTACTCGTTGCTGACGGAAAAAACACGAAGGAAATTGCAAGTGAGCTCTTTATTACAACAGGTACAGTGCGAAACTATATTTCCGTCATTCTCGATAAGCTTGATGTCAGTAATCGCATAGAGGCGATTACTCGGTTTAAAGAGAAGGGCTGGTTCAAATAATGTTCAGGGATAAGAGCAGTAATGTATAAACCATATTGCGCTAATGAGACGAGCCATGTGATCTCAACGGCGCTTTTTTTATTTTCTAGAGTTAAAGGAATGGGTATTGGATAGAGTACTAAGGAAGGGAGTTAATGGGATGAGTTATACAAATTTGACACTCCATACGGATAAATACCAAATTAATATGATGTACGCGCATTGGCTGCAAGGAAGTCAGAATGAGAAGGTCGTATTTGAGGCCTATTTCCGTAAGCTTCCTTTCTGCAACGGATTTGCTGTATTCGCAGGCTTGGAGAGAATTGTTGCCTATATCCGCTCTCTGCAATTTGGAGAAGAGGAAATTACATATTTACGAACTCAAGAAGAGAATTACAAAGAGGAATTTCTTGAAGAGCTGCGGAGTTTTCGATTCACAGGCAATATTTACTCCGTAGAGGAAGGAACACTCGTCTTTCCGAATGAGCCGCTGTTTTGCGTAGAAGCACGCATATTTGAAGCTCAGCTAATAGAAACAGCCGTTCTCAATATGATGAACTATCAGACGCTAATCGCAACGAAGGCTGCACGAATCAAGCAGGTTGCTCCAGATGATGTATTGCTTGAGTTCGGAACAAGGCGAGCGCAGGAAGCAGATGCTGCTGTATGGGGAGCACGGGCGGCTTATATTGCCGGCTTCCATGCAACCTCTAATATGCGTGCAGGCATGCTCTTCGGTATTCCAGCCAAAGGCACGCATGCTCATTCATGGGTGCAAGGTCACGATTCGGAGGAGGAGGCATTCCGCGCCTATGCAGAATCGCTGCCTGACTTTGTAACACTGCTCGTGGATACGTACAACACACTCAAAAGCGGGGTTCCAAACGCGATTAAAATTGCCCATATGCTGGAGAGTCAAGGGAAACGGATGAATGCGATCCGCCTTGATAGCGGCGACCTTGCGTATTTATCACAAATGTCGAGAAAAATGCTGGATGAAGCGGGTCTATCCTATGTGAAGATCGTTGCTTCTAATGACTTGGATGAAGGCATTATTTCTAATCTCAAGTCGCAGGGTGCGAAGATTGACATATGGGGCGTTGGAACGCAGTTGATCACTGCAGCGGATCAGCCGTCGCTCGGAGGAGTGTACAAGCTTGTCGCACGTGAGAAAAACGGCAGCTATGAGCCGGTTATTAAAATTTCAGCGAATCCAGAAAAGGTATCGACACCAGGCTTCAAGGAGCTGTACCGAATAATTAATACATCGACCGGAAAAGCAGAAGCGGATTATATTACGCTGAAGGACGAGCAGCAAGTGAAAAAGGGAGAGAGGATAAAGCTCTTTGACCCGATTCATTCCTATATTCACAAATATATTACGCAATACGAAGCGGTCAAGTTGTTAAAACCGATTTTTGTTCAGGGTGAATTGGTGTATGACCTGCCAAGCTTAGACCAAATTCGGAGCTGCCATAAAGGACAATTTGAGCTATTCTGGCCTCAATATTTGCGTAAGCTGAATGCGGAAGCGTACCGTGTTAATTTAAGCGAAGCGACATGGGAGCTGAAACGGGAACTGATTCAGCGGCACCAGCAGTAACAGCTGCTGTAGAAGATGATATTCAAAAAACAAAGGACATTTGCTGCACTCTCGTGCGCAAATGTCTTTTGTTGTTTCGGGAATTGTCGAAAATGAAGGGAATCCCTCTAGTATTGTTGAAATAGTAGCGGATACATTTCATTAAATACTTGGAGGTAAGGATATGAAAAGAAGTAATAAAGCAATATTTATATGGCTGGCGATATGCTTAATGTCATTTTCATTCGTAATGCCAGCGGGAGCAGCTGAGATTCCGAGGGATAAGTATACGTATTCGATTTCTCAAAAATCAACTGAAGTGACAGAGACGCTAACATTCAATGATTTAGGTGACATTTATAAGGATGTCACAATTACTTCTACGCTCGTTCCCGAAAATGCAGTACTCAGCTATACAGGAAAGATTGATACTAGCGTTGTCGTATTTGGATACAGCTTGGAGAACGGTGTTTTGGTCTCCAAACCAGTCCCATGGACGATAAATGGCAAGAAGGAGCTCGTCAATGCACTGCCCGCTAATACAAAGGGAATGGTAACCTTTGAATATAACGTTCCTTATTATGAATTGTTCATATTGGATGAGGCAACAGGTGACAAGGCGAGCTATTTTTTCAAGATTGACAAGAGTATACCTACAGGTGAACAGCCTGATGCTTGGGCTAAGATGGAGGTAGATGCAGCGATTGCTGCTGGACTTATTCCAAAGGAGCTGCAAAGCAACTATAAGAAACAAATTACTCGTGCAGATTTCACAAAAATTATTATTAAGCTGCTAGAGGTCAAAACCAATCAAACGATTGATGAAATTTTAGAAGAAAACGAAGTGAGCCTCGCTGATAATCCATTCACAGATACGAAGGTGAAGGAGGTCATTGCCGCTAATCTGATGGGGATTGTAAATGGAAAGGGTAATGGGAAATTTGATCCGTATGGAAGCATTACAAGGCAAGAGGCAGCTGTTATGCTTGCGAATTCAGCAGAGGTACTGGGATATGCCGTTACAGCTGATGCCGCGGTTTTTGCCGATAACAGCAGTATAGCGGGCTGGGCCAAATCGAGCGTGAATTTCGTGGCAATGTACGATGTGATGAAAGGTACAGGGAATAATAAGTTTAGTCCAAAAGGCACGTATACTCGTCAGCAGGCTTATATGACTATTGTTCGTTTAGCTGCTGTGCTTGGATAATTTTTCGGGATTAGAACAACGAGATATAGGAGAGGAAGGTGAGCACACGCTGCTCACCTTCCTCGTTTCCAGCCAAATATTTTTACATGCACCATCAGCCTTGTGATCCAATGCGTGGCAACATAGAGAATAATAAAAACGATAATGAGCGGTTTAAATAAAATCCATAATACGATCCAGCTGAGCAGGATCTGCCAAGGCTTCATTTTTTTCGCCAGTTTGCTAGGCAAGAGCATGACACGATACAGTTTATAATTCTTTTGAAGGCCTTCAATAAACTCTTGGCGAATTTGCTTGTCTTCGGGGTCTAGTCTGATGGCGTTCTTGAGCATGAGCAGATAGTCATCATAGTCGTTCCGTCTTTCCGCGGACCATGCCAAATATAAGTAAACCATATCGTTCTCAACATCCAGCCGCAAAGCCTGATTGGCAAGCATTTTAGACTCTGCAAAATGGTGCAGCAGCGCTTCGTTGTAGCTTAAATTGGCAAGATACAACGGATTTTCCGGGGAAATTTCAAGTCCCTTTAGAAGTAGATCCTTCGCTTCATCATACCTTCTCACTTTATTTAACATGTTAGCGCGCAAGAAATAATAGTGCGGTTCATAGGGATCAAGCCGCTGTCCTTCTGCAATTGCTTCCGCGGCAGCCTTCCAGTTTTCCATCGTGTAATAAGCATTGCTGCGAACGAACCAGGCTAATTCATTTTCTGGATCGCGCTGTAAAGATTGTTCAGCCCAATGAAGGGCTTGATCATTATTATCCATAAGAAGACTAACCTGCCCGAGCAGTGCATAAGCATAGGGGTCCTCTGGTGTATCCTGAATTAATACAAGAGCTTCAGCAGAAGCTTCTTTATATTTCTTCCAACCCATGAGCTGTTGTATTCTATCGTAATACTTATTGCTCATCTCTTCTTCTACTTCAAACATAACTATGGTTACCTCGCTATATAGGAATTATTTCAAACCGCTTTGCTTCATATACTCCAGAACGATTTGATAGTCCTGGTTGATATCGCTGAATGTAGCATAGTTTTTGGCGGTAGCAAACCAATCGAGTGTCGTGGCTTTCCGGTGCTTGGCTGCTTTCTTGAGATCATCCTGTGAAATAGGTTGAATCTCTCCAATATCGAGAGTTCTCTCCAGCGCGCTTTCAACGGCATCCTTCACGATTTGTTCCAAATCGGCTCCTGAGAAATGCTTCGTTTCCTTCGATATTTTGCTTAGATCAAGCGAGCCAAGCGGCTTCCCAGCAAGCTTAAGCTGCAAGATGGTTGAGCGCTCCGATTCCTCCGGCGGCGGTACAAAGATCATATGATTAAATCGTCCTGGTCTGCGTAACGCTGAATCAAGATACCAAGGTGTATTCGTAGCGCCGATGACAAATACTTGATCATTAAATGTACGAAGCCCGTCGAGCTCCATCAACAGCTGATTAACGAGTATGCGGTCATGATGCTGACGCATCTGATTGCGACTGCCGCCCATTGCATCAAGCTCATCGATAAAGATGACACAGGGCTTATTTTCCCGAGCCTTCTCAAAAATATCATGCAAATTGTTCTCGCTTTGACCGACGTACATGCCAAGAATAGCCTGCAATTCGATATGCATAAAATTCGCATCGATTTCTCCGGCAACAGCTCTTGCTAGAAACGTTTTCCCGCAGCCGGGTGGTCCGTAAAGCAGAAGGCTTCCTCCAGCTTCCTTGCCGTATGCTGCGAACAGCTCAGGCTGCTTCAGCGGCAAGATGAAGTTCATGCGAATTTTCTTCTTCACTTCCTCAAGCCCGCCAACATCCGCAAATGTTTCTTCCGGTTTCTCGGATTCTACTAAATCTTTGCCATTGTTATCAAAGCGCAGCACCTTCAGCTTACTACGGCGTCGATCAGCGAGATCATCGCGGTCATTATGATCTGACATAGTCATCATCCTCTTAAAAACAATTTTTAATTATAGTGTACCAAATTTTGAAAGTATGATGGGTGTTTATACATGAAAATAAAATAACATGCTGGTTTAGATCTAAATTCGCCAAACCGGGCAAATCTGCACAAATAGATCTAGAAACTAGACTAATTAAGTCTCGCGCGCTTCGATTGTGCCTCAAAAGCTCATGCGATGAGGAATTAGATCTAGAAACTAGATCTAAATTCGCGAAACCGGGCAAATCTGCACAAATAGATCTAGAAACTAGACTAATTAAGTCTCGCGCGAATCGATTGTGCCTCAAAAGCTCATGCGTTGAGGGATTAGATCTAGAAACTAGATCTAAATTCGCCAAACCAGACAAATCTGCACAAATAGATCTAGAAACTAGACTAATCAAGTCTCGCGCGAATCGATTGTGCCTCAAAAGCTCATGCGTTGAGGGATTAGATCTAGAAACTAGATCTAAATTCGCCAAACATGGCAAAACAGCACAAATAGATCTAGAAACTAGACTAATCAAATCGCTCACGCCTCTAATGTGCCTCAAAAGCTCATGCGTTGAGGGATTAGATCTAGAAACTAGATCTAAATTCGCGGAACCAGGCACATCTGCACAAATAGATCTAGAAACTAGACTAATCAAATCGCTCACGCCTCTAATGTGCCTCAAAAGCTCATGCGTTGAGGGATTAGATCTAGAAACTAGATCAAAATTCGCCAAACATGGAAAAACAGCACAAATAGATCTAGAAACTAGACTAATCAAGTCTCGCGCGCCTCGATATTGGCTCAAAAGCTCATGCGTTGAGGGATTAGATCTAGAAACTAGATCTAAATTCGCGGAACCAGGCACATCTGCACAAATAGATCTAGAAACTAGACTAATTAGGTCGCGCGCGCCTCGATTGTGGCTCAAAAGCTCGCGCACCTCGATTGTGCCTGTTAGTTTTAAAGATGTAAACGAGCTGCTTTGGTCGTTAATCGGTAGCTGCGTACACGTTTGATTCCGGATGCTTGTTCAATGAATCCCTGCTGCAGCAGTTGTTGCAAGTATTTAAGCGCTGTGCAGTGGCTTACACGTAGCAGTTTCTCTACCTCCTTAGGGTTGAAGCTCAAGCCTCTCTTGCACCGCTGTGCCCATCTCAACAGTTCTCGCAAAGGAGAGGCGAGTTGTATTTCCAGCGGGTCTGTGCGACCAAGGCCGTATAATTTGCCTAGCAGCTGTTGAAGATACTGCTGGCATTGTCTAGGTCGTTCTTGAATGTCGTCGTAGGAGAAGCGAACAACGATCCAGTCATCCAGCACCAGCTGGTTCTGGCGGAAGCGATCATCCGAAAATTTCCGCCTTGATGCATGTCTGTGATGAGGACCAAAGCCGTCGATTTCGATAGAGACCCGATAAGGTGGGCGAATATAGGTGAAATCGAGAAATCTACTTCCATCCCGATAATCATTCACTTCATATTCCGGATGCAAGTATTCAAAGCTGCCAAGAACGGGCCACCATATATGGATTGCAAATTGCTGCTCACCATGATCATCGCGCTCCTCAAGCCGACGCCTGCGCTCGCTCGTTGGCTCACGCAGTGCAGTATGCTTAATTATCCATTCCCTGTATGCTAGTTCTGTTGTCCCCAAATGATCCGCACCTCCACCATCATTGCCGACTAATACGCTTCGATTCATCATACGTAACATTTCGCTCCCATCCTTATAAAATAAAAAAACACCGCTCGACTACGAACAATTGTCCGAAGTACGAGCGGTGTGCTTCACCTAAAGTAATTGTAACCAAGCAGCGCTTGGCTGTCACTAGCCAAATCAAGCTAGTAGCATGTGCACCTGAGTTTATAATCCATCACTAATTAACGATTATTCTAATCAAGCTGCTCCAAATAATTGACTGCTTCTGCAAGTGTTTGGACAGGCACAATTTTAACGTCGTATCCCTGATTAGAAGCTTCATCCAATGCATCCTGCTCATTTCTGTCGAAAGACTTCACGTCCGCCGGGCAAAAGAAAATGTCTACATCTGCACGCGCCGCGGCGATGATTTTATCACGAATACCGCCGATTTGGCCGACGTTCCCATTCGCATCGATGGTGCCAGTACCTGCAATAATTCGCCCCTTAGTCAGCTCACCTTCCGTTAACTGATCCAATATTTCCAGAGAAAACATTAATCCGGCTGACGGACCGCCGATTTCAGATTTGGTATACGTCACATCTACAGGTGGGTCAATCGTATATTGATCTTCGGATACAATACCGATTCGCGGCACTGCTGCAGCAGTGCCATCCCCAGAAGAGGATGGAGCAGAACTAGATAGTTCAATGTTCAGCGTAACCTTTTTTTGACCGCGCTGCACGACTAGTTCAAGCATATCGCCAGCCTTTTTTTGATCTAGTAATACGCTTGCGAGCTCACTCATCTGTGCGACCGGCTTGCCTTCAGCTTCGATAATCACATCTCCAGGGAAGAGCACACCGTTTGCTTTGGAATCACCATAAAGTGTCTGTACGAAGATGCCAACGTACGTTATTGGAACAGGCCTTGCGGCTGCCTCGAAGGCTGCAACAGCGGCATGGTTTTGCGAGCTTTTCATCATATGATGAAGTAGGGCTCCGTATTGGGTATCCGTTAAAGTGCCTCGTACATTTTTGGAGCTCCGGATTTCGGTATTTTTTGTAACCAACCCATATAGTAAGGTTAGCGCATTATTTACTTTTAGAGAGAGAACGGTCGTAAGGTTGAAGCTGCCTTGGTTTGATGAATGACCATCCTCCACCTTTACGAGCTTAGATAGATTTTCAATTGTGCCTGGTTCATATATATAATAGGGCAGCGGGACCAAGGTTAGTGCAGCTAAAATAATGATAAAGAAAAGCAGCGAGATGAGTCTTTTGGTGTTGGCGACTTTTGTATATACCTTCATGAAACGTGTCCTCTTTCTGATGGGAGTCCGTTAAGTATAAGATTATTTTAACAGAAGATGTCGATGTTTGAGTTAAAATATGGAATGGAATATGAATAACCATAATGATTTGGCTAATAAAATGTCAGCTTGCACAAATAAGTGTATAGTTTAGATGGTATTCTATAAATGATGAAATTTATGAAGAGGTGGTTGAAAATGACCAAGCCCCGTATCGGTATGGTAGGACTTGGAGGCATTGCACAGAAGGCCTATCTGCCCATATTATCAAGAGCCATGGAATGGACATTCGTTGGGGCGTATTCACCTAATGCGGAGAAGCGTTTGGCAATATGTAATCAGTACCGGATTGCTTCTTACGGAAGCTTAGCCGAGTTAGCAGACAGCTGTGATGCATTATTTGTACATAGCGCTACAGATTCTCATTATGAGGTTGTGTCAACCTTGCTCAAGTTGGGTAAGGACGTGTATGTGGATAAACCGCTTGCTGCCACTTTACAGGAGGCAGAACAGCTTGCGGAGCTTAGCGAGAAGCTGGGAAGGAAGCTGATGGTGGGCTTTAACCGTCGCTTTTCACCTTTATACATAGAAGTGAAACGACGAATAAAGGAAACAGCATGGATTAGAATGGAGAAACATCGAACGAATGCAGTTGGTCCGCAAAATGCAGCTTATACGATGTTGGATGATTATTTGCATGTGGTTGATACGGCAAGGTGGCTTGCAGACGGAGAATCGTCAGTTGTGAACGGCATCGTCCGCATCAACGAGCATGATCAGCTGCTTTATACGCAGCATCATTACAGTACGCCAAGCGGATACACGTTATCGACTGCGATGCATCGCAGTGCCGGAACGAGCTTGGAACAGCTTGAAATGGTTTCTGCAGGCGAGATTGTACGCGTGAAAAATATGAGTTTGCTCGAAGTGGAGAAGGACGATATGATTACGAGTACTCTGTCGTCCTCGTGGCAATCGATCCTTAAACAGCGCGGCTTTGAGGATGCGGTACATCACTTCATACAATGCCTCATAACGGATAAAATTCCAGTCGTAAATGGTGAAGAAGCTTTGAAATCACAACGTATGCTAATGAGTATGCTGGAATAAAGGGAGAATTAGAAATGAGTCATGATTCAAAGGCGTTGTCAAAGCCGAAGAAGAAGGTTCGGAAAAAAAGAGTACTAATATGGTCGTTAGCCATAGTGTTGGTACTATTCTTATCGATTGCAGTTGTATATCAAATGATGGTATACTCGCCCTCGGTCACAGCTAAGGCAGCTATGAAGAGTGATGAGCAAGTTACGATCAGTATTGGACAAGCGGGCTACCGATTTGAACCGACTGCTGGAGAAGCGAACATTGTACAGCCCAATGTTATTTTTTATCCAGGCGGGATGGTAGACGCTAAGAGTTATGCGCCATTAGCTCGCGAGCTGGCAGCAGCAGGGCATCGTGTTTACATTGCTAGTATGCCGCTCAATCTTGCATTTATGGGGCAAAATAAAGCTGATAATTTTATTGCTGAGCATCCTGAAGATAGCTATGTTATAGGCGGTCACTCACTAGGCGGTGTATTCGCTTCACGATATGCAGCGGAACATTTAGATCAAATCGATGGCATCTTCTTTCTTGCGGCCTATGCGGAAAAGGCAGGAAGTCTTGCAGACTCTAAGCTGCCAGCATTGCAAATCATCGCATCTAACGATGGTGTACTGAACTGGGAAGATTGGGGTAAAGGAAAGCAGTTCATGCCAAACTCCACACAATATGTCACCATTGAGGGCGGGAATCACGCACAGTTTGGTTCCTATGGCAAACAAAAAGGGGATCGTCCGGCAAGCATCCAACCAGAAGAACAGCTAGAGCAAGTTAGCAAGGAACTGATCGGGTGGATGAAAGGAATTCAAGTAAGTGAGTAAAAGCCAGGTTAATTGGCTTGGTAAGTTATCCATCGTATCATTATAAAACAAGCAAGCTGTCTCATAAGGTCTTTGACCAGGAGACAGCTTTTTTTTGTTGTTTTATTTTAAGCGAAATCTCAATAGGACGTGCCGTTACCAAATAGGCTTGACATGAATTAGGAATGGTTGTATGGTTAGTTACATAAGTAATGAACCATATAACCTGAGGGGGGTGACGACGTGTTTGATGACCGAAGTCCCATTTACCAGCAAATTGCTGACAAAATAAAAGATGACATTATAAGCGGCGTACTGCAGGAAGATGAACAGGTCATGTCTACAAATCAATATGCTGCATTCTATCGTATAAATCCCGCTACAGCAGCAAAAGGCTTTCATTTATTGACGGAGGAAGGCATTTTGTATAAGAAAAGGGGTATCGGCATGTTTGTGAATAGTGAAGCAAGGCAGTCGCTGCTGGCACAGCGCAGAGAGCGTTTTTTTGAAGAGGTGGTCGATAAAATGCTTGTAGAAGCGGAGAAGATCGGCGTGCCGCTATCCGATATTATAGGACGAATCGAACGGGTGAAAGGGAGAGATTATGAATGACACTGGGTATTGAAGTTAGTCAACTGGGGCTGCGGTATGGCTCATTTACAGCGCTGCAAGATATTTCATTCAGGCTTGAAGGCGGTAAAATATACGGACTGCTTGGGCGGAACGGCTCTGGCAAAACAAGTTTGCTATCGATATTAGCCTCATATCGTCAGCAATCGAATGGCGAAGTAGCCATTGATGGTGAAGCCCCCTTTGAGAATGCACGCATCATGGAGCAAGTATGCTTCATCCAAGAAAGCGGCCATATGCCCGAGACATCTTCCGTACGCGATACTTTAAAGCTGGCTGCCAGCTGCTGGCCCAATTGGGATGCTGATTATGCTGAGAGGCTCATTCGTATGTTTGATCTACCATTAAAGAAACGCCTCGCAGCGCTCTCCCGAGGAATGAAGTCTGCACTTGGCGTGACGTTAGGCCTTGCCAGCCGCGCCCCGGTTACGATTTTTGATGAGGCTTATCTTGGCATGGACGCCCCGTCCCGCTATACCTTCTACGAAGAGCTTCTGAATGATTATATGGAATCTCCTCGTACATTCATTTTGTCCACTCATTTAATCGAGGAAGTAGCCTCATTGTTTGAAGAGGTGCTTATTCTGGATAAAGGGCAATTGATCATACATGAGGAAACAGAGGCGCTGCGAGCACGCGGTTCATCTATAACCGGTTCAAGTGAGAGTGTGGACCGTTTTGTCGAAGGTTTGACGGTGCTTGGAGAACAGAAGCTTGGCAAAACGAAGTCGGTGACTGTATTCGGAGAGCTCACAGAATTAAAGCGTAAGCAAGCAGTGACCGAAGGGCTGGAGCTGGGGCCTGTATCGTTGCAGGATCTGTTCGTTCATTTGACCAAGAAAAGAGGGGATGGACAATGATTGGTAAAAGAAAACATCCCGCAATTAATGTGGCTCAGCACATTATGTACAGTTATCGATGGACAATTATTTTTTATTGGATCATATTCATCTTAGTTTTTGTAGGTATTGGTATTTTAACGAATTTGGAAGTTATAGCAGGCAATGATTTTGATGGAAAAGAGGCTGGGGAGGGCACAAGCGTATCTCCGAAGATCTTTTTACTTGTCATCGGAATTCTGCTGACACCAGCATCGCTCGCAAGCTTTGTATCTAGTGGAGTTACGAGGAGAAATTTTGTTGGCGGAGTGTGCCTAGTACTAACCATAATCTCAGTCATATTTGCATTTATGATGATGCTCCTCCTACCCATCGAGCAGAGTATTTATGGTAGTGGAGATGGGATGCTTGAGCTGGGGAATACGCAAGTATTTTCTTCTGCTTCAGAGGTATGCCGGATCATTTTTGAATATTTTTGTTTGTTCTTCGTCTACTTTGGCAGCGGATGGCTCATCGGCTCTGGATTCTATCGATTTAATTGGCAAATAGGTGTGCTGATTTCATTAGCTGCTCTTCTGCCATTGATTGTGATTGAGGTTATATTTTCTTCCGATTGGATAGGTGAGCAGCTGCAGACGATATTCGGGGTAGAACGAACCCCGTTTGCAGTAGTCGTACTCCTTGCCATTTTACTCATGGCTCTTATATTGGTGTTGAACTATGCGATGCTTCGTCGTGCAGTCATTAAGAAAAAATTGTTTTAATAAATAGTATCAAGGCTGCTCTCAAGATCGTGATGATCTTAGGGCAGCTTTTTCTTTTCCGTTGTTTCAAATATTGTGGCTTGCAATTTTTATTGATAGCAGGTAAATTTTAGAAGGGAACTTATCGAACATTGTCGAAATATAGTCGTATTGAAGCATTTACATTTATCACATCACTTTTTGAGGTGCAGGATGAAAGTATTGGGGAAGTTTTTTGTGATTTTGTTCTTTTCGCTTTTTATAGTTACTCCTATCCAAGCTACAACATCCTACGCAATATCGGATACGCCAACTATAAAAATTACGGAATGGGAAATGATGTGGGAAAGTGATCCGAACAGCACTGTTCAAAATGCTGCTTCTAGTACGAGGGCAGGCGAATGGCAGCCGTTTTCTTACGGCGATAATTTACCAGTTAAACCTGCTAATATTCAATCAGCATGGCTAAGATTTCAGCTTCCTGACTATGAATTAGCTAGGCCATCATTATTGATAAGTAAGCTGACTGCCAAAGATGTTTCGATATTTATCGACAATAAACTCGTTTATGAGTCCAAGAGGAATTATCCTTTCAATAAAAACGAGATCCTTTTGTCAGTATCGGAAGCCGAAGCAAATCACATGGTCTACATACTTCTGAATACGGATTCAGAGTGGTTAGGTCTGAAGAAATCAATTGTTGTCGGTGAAGAGCAGTCTCTTAATATGCTGTTTATGAAGCAAGAGATGTTTGACGTTTTTATTGGGGTATCACTTTTAATTATTTCGTTCGCAATGTTGTTATGTTTTATATTTCTGAATAAATCTTATTTAGAAGGTTTAAGTTCACTTAGTGTCATTATTTTTTCAATAGGATTAATGATTCTTTCTTTATCTACGTATTTGCATATGGTTTATGCGGATTATGGAAGGGTAATATATTATATGTTTGACGTGGGATCAACTTTATTGATGCCTTCCGTTTTTTTCTTTTTTGAGAAAATATTTGGAAAGGGTCCTTTGGGACTGATTGCTTGGTTTAGAAAGATATTAGTAATTATGGCAGTGGTTTTTATTACTTGGTCATTTTCATCGATTTTTTTGGGGGAAATTTCAAGTTACTATGTATTTGTCTCAATGATATATTTTGGTGGAGTTGTTGTTGTCGGAAATATATTGCTGTTGACATATTTATTAAGACTTTGTCTACAAAAAAATAAAGAAGCAATCATTTTAACAATAGGTTTCTGTGTTTTTGCTGGAGTCGGGGTCCTGGAAGTAATATGGTATTTAATAAACGATATGAACTATGATTTATTTTTGTGGAAGTGGGGCATTTTTAGTTTTATTACTTCCCTTGTTATTATTCTTGCCAGAAGAATATTACATAACTATGAACAGGTTGTGAAATACTCGAAACAGCTTGAGGTTTTTAATAATGAACTGCAACGATCTGAAAAGATGGAAATAATAAGTCAGTTGGCTGCATCGGTCGCGCATGAGGTCCGTAATCCACTTCAGGTAACAAGAGGTTTTCTTCAGTTGCTCGGAGAAAAATCTACGAACGATAAAGAGAAGGGGTATATGGTACTCGCCATAGATGAACTCGACAGGGCTTCTGACATTATTACGGATTTTTTAACGTTTGCCAAACCACAGCTTGAGAACACGACACTTCTTAATATTACTGATGAAATCAAAAAGATCGAGGCGATATTGGTACCACTTGCTACAATGCAGGGTGGAGTCATTAAGGTTGATATTTCATCAGATTTATACATTCGTGGAAATTCATCTAAGTTTAAACAAGCACTAATCAATATTATAAAAAACAGTATTGAGGCTTTGCATGTAGAAGGGATAATTTCCATTCGTGCATATCAGGATGACTCCCATAATGTTGTCATTTGTATTAAAGATAATGGTGAGGGTATGAACGAAAATGATCTTAAAAAACTGGGAGAGCCTTACTACTCTAATAAAACAAAGGGAACAGGGCTAGGGCTGATGGTGACTTTCCGAATTATTGAAATCATGCAGGGTAAGGTTGAATTTATTAGTTCGAAGGGTGTTGGTACGGAAGCTATTATTCATATTCCTTTAGCAAAATAGTAACGCTATCTGCTCTTAAGAGAGTAGATAGCGCTTTTTTTAAAATCAAGGCCATGCAGCTTCAGCGACCAGCTTTACATTCTCAATTTCCTTAGGATTTTGCGGGAGCACCAAATATAGTTTAGTTGCCGATTCTTCAACAACTTCTACTTCGATTGTATCTGGAACTTCGATTCCGAATGCTTCTTTAACGGCTTCTTTCGGATTGGCGATCAGTTGCTTATTGAATTCGGCATCTTCCCAAGCTTTTTGAATGATTTGTTCTTTTAATGATTGTTCTTTGGACATCATAATCACCCTTCCTGATATGTATAAGTTTACCATACCAAGTTTATCATGTCCTTTCGACAAATTCTATATATGTTTTCAATTATTCGACAATTAATAGATTCTATTGTACCTATTAAATTGATGATTTAGATAAAAGGTAGTCAAATCCGCCCTTTTTCAGCAATTGTTTATTTGATTCTAACGTCTCATAGGTCTGGTTCAAATGATTTAGAATATAGCTGTGAAACTCTATTAATTCACTAGCCCCAGCATTGAGCTCTATTAACTGTTTTTGATTATCGGTAGCCAACTGCACGTAGGGCTTCATGCATCCCCGAATAAAGATCTCATTCTCAATCTCTTGTTCAGTTAAAGGCTCATCAGATGTCCTGCTAGCAGCAATCATCGCAAGTAAGCCATTATAGCTGCCTTCAGCCAAGTCTTCCTTCCAGTCCATATAGTCGTCCGACATTTGAAGCGTCATCAACACGATATCGATCGCTAGCTCCATCTTCTCAATCTGTTCTGAGCGTCCTGCTAACAGAAGTGCGCCTGTGCTGGCGATTTTGACGGGACCTGCTTTACCTGCTGTGCGGATGGGATTGGTAACAAAATAATTCTCGCGATCTTCATTGGTTACACTTTCGGCCCAGGTTGTTACATAATGGTGATAATAACCCCAAAACGGCGAATCTGAAGGGAATAGCCCGCGAAATACACTAAACATTTCGAGCATAAGCAGATTGCCAAGTGCCAGCTGTTCCTTCCAAAGAGAAGAAGGGTTGCTGTCCATCACGTCATCCTGAATAAAAAAATAGAGCATCCCATATACATTAGCTAATGCAAGCGCTTCACACTGAGATTCATTAATCCCGCTCGGCTCCTTGATCCAGAAGGGGAGAAGGCTGCATATGTAATCTTTGGTGCTGTCTTGCTTCACTGGGTTGAATTTATGGGCATAGGAGAGACCTATGCTGCAAAGAGGTGCTGGGAAAGCCGCGATACGGCTCTCGGCGATGGCGAAAACACGTTCTAGCTGCCCGATATAACGGGTATACCATTCCATTAAAATGTCCTCCGAATCGATTGGTTAGATGGCAAATGACTATACTAAATGAGGAGCTGACGCATATAAATAGTATAGAGAAGATGTAAATCCTTCCCTACTATATCACTTTAATAGCAAGAAAATCTTAACATTTTTTTAAGCATGAGGAAGAAAAAGTCGAAGTGCTTATTGAGTAAAAAGAGAATATCCAGTAAAATGAAATAAGGTTATGAAATCAGGTGTGGATAATAGATGATCCTCTGTCACGCTATGCTTACAGAACTGGACTTAGGTCGGGGATGAATCTATTACCTGAGCAGGTTTAGAATTTAGTTCTCCTGCATTAAAGTTAATACCTAGATGAAAGTTCTTTAATGTGGAGGTAGTTTGGCATGAATAGAGATGTTGAAATTTATGTTCTCTTAACGAACACGGGAACACTATTTTCAAAAACAATCAGATGGTATACAAAAAATATGCTGAATCACGCATCAATCGCGTTTGACAGTAATTTGAATGAGGTATACAGCTTCGGTAGAAAAAATCCGAGCAATCCATTTTTAGCTGGATTCGTGAAAGAGGATGTACGAGGCGAGTTCTTTGAGAATTCCACTTGTGCATTATACAGATGTACGATTAGTCATTGCTCTTATATTAATATTAGAAATCAAATTCATTACATGGAGAAAAACCAGGATCAATATAAATACAACTTGCTTGGTATGTTTGGCATCATGCTTAATATCGAGATGAAACGAGAATACGCTTACTTTTGCTCGCAGTTTGTCGCATCGGTCTTTGAGGAAAGCGGAGTGAATTTGGTTAATAAGCCGTCCTTCTTTGTAACCCCTGCTGATTTGGAGAAAACAACAGTACTAGAGTTAGTTTACCACGGCAAGCTGCACACTTATACAGGCGTTCAAGAGGAAATAAAAGCAACAGGAACATTTCGAACAGCATAAAGAAGATCTCACATGTTGAGATCTTTTTCTTTTTTTTATCGAGATCAAGGTAGAGTAACAAAAATCCAATTACATCTAGGAGATGGTTAACAATGTCCATCATAAGTTTCGGTATTATCGGCGGAGGCTGGAGAGCAGAGTTTTACATACGTATCGCGGAAGCACTGCCAGAAAAATTTCATATCCATTCGATACTCGTGCGGGACGAGGAAAAAGGGCGGCTGTTGGAGTCCAAATGGGGTATTCGAACGGTTCGTAATATGGATCAGTTTACTGCCGCTGCGAAGCAGTTTAGCTTTGCGGTCGTATCCGTACCGCGAACGGCGGCACCTGCGATCATCAGAGAGTTAACGGAACGGAAAATTGCTGTGCTTGCGGAAACGCCGCCAGCGGTTGATTTGGAACAATTAACGGCACTGTATGCCTCTCTGCCGAAGGATGCAATGGTACAAGTAGCTGAACAGTATTTGTTCCAACCGATGCATGCTGCGAGAATTCAAATTGTCCGTTCAGGCAAGCTGGGTGAAGTGTCACAGGCGCAGGTGTCGGCCGCCCACGATTATCACGGAATCAGCTTAATAAGACAGCTTCTTGGCGTAGGCTTCGAGCAGGCAAGCATTAGCGGGCAGACGTTTGAATCCATGATCATGCAAGGACCTAGCAGGCAAGGTGATCCGCTTGAAGAGCGAATGGTTCAATCCGTGCAGCGGATCGCAACTCTCCGATTTGGTGACAAGCTTGCTTTATATGATTTTACGGGCGATCAATATTTCTCTTGGATACGGCGCAGTCGAATGCTCGTTAGAGGTAGTAAGGGTGAGCTTGTAGACTCCGAAGTAAGCTACTTAAAGGATTATGAGACACCAATTCATACGGAGCTTCGCAGGGTAGATACAGGTCATCATGGCAATTTAGAGGGCTATTATCATCGAGGTGTTACCGCGGATGGAGAATGGTTGTATCGGAACCCGGTTGCTCCCGCAAGGCTTAGTGATGATGAGATTGCAATAGCTACATGTTTGCTGCGCATGGGTCTTCTGGCGTCTGGCAAGGGAACCTCTTTCTATAGTCTCGCTGAGGCAGCGCAAGATCACTATTTGGCGCTCTTGATGGGAGAAGCAATCGCTTCGGGACAAAAGGTGCATACACAAAAACAAGTATGGATGCCCGAATAGAACAGTCAGCCAAAACTGGTGCCATTTACATGCAAATGTTATGCATTTCCTATGTTAAAATTAGCTTAAAGTGAAACGACTCTTATTCACAATCATTGTGATCGGGTCGTTTTTTGTGTTAAATAGTCGGAATTTCCATAAATTTAATAAATTTTCCTTAAGAAATGATTTTCGAATGCGTGATTGATGGGTAAAGAAGCAATAAAGGAGTAAACAGATGCCATCCTTATATGACAAAAGAAATAAAAAAAAGTTCCCAATTGTTTTTATTTTGATGCTTTTAATGACTGCTATTCTGGTTACTGGCTGCGGATTATTTCAGGGCAGCGGCAAGTCAGAGGAGACGAATGATGCTGGAGGGACGACGAATCAACCTCTAGTCCCTATAGGCAGTGAAAAGAGTAAAGCTATTCCATTTGTGTACACGACAGATAAGGAATTAGCTCTTACTTTCAATGGAATGGGCGATGAAGATGTGATGCTCAAGCTGCTTGATGAACTTGATCACTATGATATAAAGGCAACCTTCTTTTTGCCTGGCATGCGGGTGGCTGAGGAGCCGGGAATCGCGAAGGAGATTTTGTCCAGAGGTCATAGCATCGAGAACAATACGCTGAATCGGTTAGATCTAACTCAATTAAGCTACGAGCAGGTGTATAAAGAGATTGCTCTGAGCAATGAGATTATCGAGAAGGAAGTAGGCGTAAAGCCTCAATATATGCGGACAAGATCGGGTGATTACAATGATACGGTTCGGCAGGCTGCTGCTCAGAGCGGACTTTCGGCTGTCGTATCGTACAGTCTTAATTTACATGAGTGGCAGAAGGAAACGGACAAGGAGAAGGCTGAGTATGTTAGAAAATATGTGACTCGCGGCGGAATCATTGCTTTGGACACGGAGCTGGATAGTCATGTTCTCGAATCCATTCCGTTGATTGTGAAGGCAGCTGCCGATGTTGGCTACAAGCTGATTCCGTTACATAAGCTGATTGACAACGGACATGAGAGAAAGCCTCTTGAGCAAATTCCAGGATTTGATGCGGCTCAAATCAATAAGAACGATAAACCATCGAACTACAAGCTTATTTATAACTTGGGGACCAATGAAAAGGTTGTGTCGCTTACCTTTGATGATTGGGGTACTGACTACACCATAACGAAGCTGCTTGATATCTTGGATGAGCATGATGTGAAGGCGAGCTTTTTTCTGCGAGCAAACGGGGTGGAGAAAAATCCAAACTTGGCTAGAGCGATTGCAGAAGCGGGTCACGATATTGCTAATCACACCTATAGTCATCCTGTAATTACGAAGATAACACCTGATCAATTACAAGAGGAAGTCGTGAAGGCTCATCAAGTCATCACCGAAGCGATCCAGCAGAAACCAGCGATGCTATTCAGACCGCCGACTGGTGAAATTGATGATGAACGGGCGAGGATTGTAGCTTCAACGGGATATACATCCATTGCGATGTATGACGTAACAGTATTCGATTGGGACGCTGCCACTGACGCCGATCAAATTGTAAAAGGTGTTTTAGAGCAAACGGTTAATGGAAGCATCGTTCTACTACACATGCTGGATAACATTCATACCATCGAGGCGCTGCCAGACGTTATCGAGAAGCTGAGAAGTAAAGGTTATAAGTTTGTTCCCATGTCGCAAATGTCTCTTAAATAATAGTTTTTACTAGATGGAGATGGACAAATGACATTATACGATGAAATTGTCTCAAGGCAGAAGAAAATTGCTGTCATTGGATTAGGTTATGTGGGCTTGCCGCTAACCGTTGCTTTTGCGAACAAAGTAGATGTTATCGGATTCGACGTTAACAAAGAGAAGGTTGAATTATATCGAAGCGGAATCGACACAACAGGAGATGTCGGTAACGATGTCCTCATGAACAGTAAAGCTCGTTTTACTTCGGATGAGAATGAGCTTGAAGACGTTTCATTCTTCATAGTTGCTGTGCCGACGCCCGTTCAAAGCGGGAATGTTCCTGATTTGAATTATGTAAGCAGCGCCTGCAGGCTGGTTGGAAGGAAGCTAAAGAAAGGTACGATTGTCGTATTCGAATCCACTGTCTATCCAGGTGTGACCGAGGAAATCTGTGTTCCTATTTTGGAGAAAGAGTCGGGGCTTCGCTGCGGTATTGATTTTAAGGTGGGCTACTCACCCGAGAGAATTAATCCCGGCGATAAGGTTCACCGATTGGAGAATATTACGAAGATTGTATCGGGTATGGACGAGGATACGCTTGAAATGGTCGCAAGCATGTATGAGTTGATCATAGATGCAGGCGTATTTCGGGCGGAGAGCATCAAGGTAGCGGAAGCGGCGAAGGTTATCGAGAACGCTCAGCGTGACATTAACATTGCCTTTATGAATGAGTTGTCGATGTTGTTCAACGGCATGGGTATTGATACACAAGCAGTACTGCAAGCAGCGAACACCAAATGGAATTTTCTCAGCTTCACACCGGGCTTGGTAGGCGGTCATTGCATTGGAATTGATCCTTATTATTTGACTTACAAGGCCGAGGATACCGGCTATCACTCCAAAATTATTTTGGCAGGACGTCATATTAATGATGGTATGGGCAAATATGTAGCTCAGCAAATCATTAAGAGGCTGGTTAAGCTGAAGGAAAATATAAATACAGCAAAAATAGGCTTTCTTGGCCTTTCTTATAAAGAAGACAGCTCTGATATTCGTAATACGAAGGTGACAGATATTATTGAGGAGCTTGAGGAGTATGGCATAACAACGCTGGTGGCTGATCCGAACGTGGACAAGCAGCAGGTTTATATGGAGTACGGTATTGAGCTAAGCGAGCTTGAGGAATTAAGCGGATTGAATGTCGTTATTGTAGCGGTTCCTCATAGCCAATTCACTCAGATGAGCGTAATGGATTTCGACAGGTTGTACGAGGATAACAAAACGAAGCTATTGGTTGATATAAAAGGAATATTTGATAAACGGCTCTTCGAGAAAAATGGATACGACTATTGGCGCCTATAGAGCCGGATTGGAGACAGCAGCTGTGTTTAAACGACAAAAAAATAAGCCTATAGAAGTGCTGTCTGTTCCAAGAGAGGACAGGCGCACCCTTTGGAGTGTCCCTGATCCGGAGAATCAACGGCTAAAAATGGATCGAAGAGGTTATACCGAGGGGCTAAACAAAGACGGCAGGGATGACAAGTCCGCTATGCATAAGCTTCGCGAACTCAGCTTGAGATATGAAGCGAGCTTTGATGTATGGTTGCTTCGCAATGGACGCAGTAAGAATACGAGAATGCGGGGCAGAGCTGAGGATATTTCTTCGACAGGCATGCTGATTGAGCTGGATACTGCTGATAGTATGAAGACATTCATGGAGGGAGGCAGGTATAAGCTTAGCTTCGATATACCTCCTGGGACGATGCCTGAGGGCTTCGAATCGTCTGTGAAAATCGAAGCTGTTGTCATAAGGACATTTACACGCGAAAGTGAAGATGGGCCGAAGAAGCTAGTCGCCTTCCAGTTTGAGAAGCCACTGCCTGAGTATCTTCAGAGAAAACGGTGGGGCTATTCCGTTTATATGGCGAGCAGCCTGCTGTTTGTAGCTGTAGGCATCATTATGCTCATGCGTGTGGAGAGCATCATTTATTTTAAATACAACTTCCTCTTATATTTATACAGCATTACGGCAGCTGCATTCCTGCTGACACGCTATTTCTTCGGTGCGCTGCACCGTGATGTGCCAGTTAATCCACACTATACACCCGGAGTATCGATTATTATTCCTTGTTTTAATGAAGAGGAATGGATTCATCGCACGATCTTGAGCTGTATGAATCAGGACTATCCGGTGGATAAGCTAGAAGTTATCGTTGTGGATGATCGCTCTAAGGATCGCTCAGTGGAGCAGATTCAGAAGGTGATCGATCTCGTTCATAAAGAGGCGGAGCGGTTTGGCACCAAGGATCGTCTGAAAATGCACGTAATGGCCGAAAATGGCGGAAAACGTACAGCGCTTGTAAAGGGCGTGGAGATGGCTAAGCACAAGCTGGTAGTATTTGTGGACTCTGACAGCTTTCTGGAGCCGACGGCAATTAGAAACCTCGTACAGCCCTTTCAGGACCCTCAAATGGGCGGAGTAGCAGGTCGGACTGACGTTGAGAATAAATATACGAATACCGTCACGAAACTTCAGACCGTGCGCTATTATATTGCCTTCCGTATTATGAAGGCAGCCGAATCGTGGTTTGACAGCGTAACCTGCTTGTCGGGACCGCTTTCCTGCTACCGTAAGGATTTGATTTTGAAGCATAAGGATGCTTGGCTGACTCAGAAGTTTCTAGGGCAGCCGGCGACCTTTGGCGATGACCGCAGCATGACTAACTTTATTCTCAAGACACATCGAACCGGCTATCAGGATACAGCAATCTGCTCCACGATCGTACCTTCCGAGATGAATGTGTTCTTAAAGCAGCAAATGCGGTGGAAGCGTTCGTGGCTGCGGGAATCTTTGCGAGCAGGGGGCTTTATTTGGCGCAAGGAGCCGTTTATGGCTTTGTTCTTCTATATTGGCCTCGTCGTTCCCATCGCAGCACCAGTTGTCGTTTTGTACAATTTAGTTTACGTACCCATTGTGCATCATATTTTTCCGAGCACCTTCCTAATGGGGCTGCTCTTGATGGCACTGCTGATGAGCTTTGCCCACCTGTTGTTTCGTAAGAGTAAGCTGTGGATTTTTGGACTCGTATTTTGTATCTTCTATGAGTTTGTGCTGCTGTGGCAAATGCCTGTTGCATGGGTTACCTTCTGGAAATCAACCTGGGGGACAAGAGAAACGCCGCAGGATATTGAAGCAAGAAATAAGAAAGCAGCTAGAAAGAACAAAAACAACAAGAATATGGACATGCCGCTTTAAAGCGGCAGCTGTCTGTATCAACGATAAAGGATGACCGCTATGAATAAGTGGTATACGGATGGCGCCTTCGACTATAAACGGAAAAACAAAAGAAAGGTGATCAGAACGGCCATTCAGACGATCATCTTGCTTGTCTTAGGCTACTTTCTTTTCCATGCCATATTCGATATTAAGCAATATGAGGAGCCGGATAAGGCGCAGTGGACCAATCATGACGGGTTTATTGCTTTGTCTTATTTAGGCGTAGCGCGAAATGGCACATCCGAGCTGATCGCCAAAAAAAGATTGGATCAGCAGTTGAAGGCACTGTATGATCAGGGTTATATAACCATTTCTCAGCAGGATGTTATCGACTTTTATAAGCATGGGAAACCATTGCCGACGAAAGCGCTATTCCTGTCCTTCGAGGACGGGAGGAACGATTCAAGCTTATTCGCCCAGCCTTTGCTGGAGAAATATAATTATAAAGCGACCATTCTGACCTATGCGAACAAGATAGGCAGCAAAGAATCCAAGTTTCTTCAGCCTAAGGAGCTGCTCAGCATGATAGAGAATGGCTTCTGGGAGCTGGGGAGCAACGGTTACCGCTTGTCTTATATTAATATTTTTGACAAGGATGGCAAGCAGATTGGCATTAAGGATGAGAACGAGTTTAAGAATAGGGAAAACACGAGCTACTACACTCACTATTTGATGGATTTCATTCGAGATGAGAATCGCGTGCCAACGGAGCATCGAGCAGAAATGGAAGCACGCGTGAACGCAGACTATAAATCGATGAATGAAATTTATACTAGGACGCTTGGTTTTGTGCCTAATGTCTATATGATTATGCATGCCAACTTTCTTTATGGGGGAATGAACAGACTTGTTGAGAATGTGAATGACAGCAACATTAAAGCGTTGTTTGAGATGCATTTTAACCGGGAAGGACATTCCTTAAATAAGAGGGATGACAGCTTATATAATTTGACGAGGGTGCAGCCTACGTCCTACTGGTATACGAATCATTTACTTATGAAAATTCGCAAGGACACTGGGGAGGAAGTCAGCTTCATAAAAGGTGATGATAAGAAGTCTGCCAAATGGTCACTGTTCAGCGGTGCGGCTGAGTTTGCTAATAATCGAATTGTCTTAACCTCACTGCCAGCTGGAAACGGATTACTTTTCTTGAATGACAGCACGGCATATAATAATGTTAAGCTCAGCGCCACACTTGGCGGCCATGTTGCCGGCAATCAATCGATTTATGTTCGGTATGATCGCAAGCAGAATTCTTATATTCGCGTTTCGATCGAGGATAACACCGTTATAGTAGAACAAAAGACAGCAACAGGCAAAGTAGAGCGTCTGCTTACCCGCAAGCTTGAGGCCGAAGCAGCAGAGCGGGCCAAGCAGATTGAAATCAACTTGTCAGGGGATAGATTGACCGTAATGGCGGATAGTGATTTGTTGCTCGACAAGCAGCAAATCAGCAGTACAATTGACAGCGGTGAGATTGCGCTTGCATCTAAAGCTAGCCCGGGCAATAACAAGGATGACATCTACGACGCTGTATTTGACGATATAAAAGTAATGTCCCTAACGGAGGACGGCAGTGTTCAGGAGCGATTATACGTGAATGGATATACTGGTATTAAAGGGATAATTAGCAGAATCAAAAACATTATTAATACATCCTTCGACTGGGCGATTGATACCTTCTAGCTATTTTAGAACCTACAATTCGGGGTGTACAATTTAATGAGAAAACGAATTATTGGCGCATTCTTGCTCGTATTATTTATAGGCATAGTACTATTAATAACTACTCTTTCGGATCGTACCGAAGAAGAAGAGCATCCATCCGTTGACTTAGCTGCTCCGACTGAAGCCATTGCACCACCGGAGCTGTCAGTTTGGATTGTGGACTGGCAATGGCAGCAAGGAATTGAGGACCTGCGAATAATAAAAGATGGATTAACAAGCTTGCAGCTGTTCGCTGCCTATTTCGATGAGCAGGACAGACTTTATTTTACGGATAAATTATTACGGGTGCTGCCTGAAGTTTCAAAAACGTATGGGCAGAACGAGCCGCTTCACGTGGATCTGTCAATTGTGAATGATCAAATTATGGGGAACGGGGAAACGGTTCAGAAGGATTCGAGCTTAATCACAAGGTTGATGGCGACGAAGGAGAGCCGCAGGAAGCATGTGGATGAGTTGATTAAAGTTGTGGATCAATTCGGGTTAAGCGGCCTTGAAATCGACTATGAGCGAGTCGAGGAACAGGATTGGGAGCGGGTGCTGTTATTTTATGCAGAGCTGTATACTCGATTACAGGAAAAAGGGAAAACGCTTCGTATTGTACTGGAGCCAAAGGTTAAGATTGAACAATTAATGTTTCCGGAAGGCCCTGACTATGTCATGATGGCTTACAATTTATATGGCACACACAGCGGACCGGGTCCAAAAGCTGATCAGACCTTCATTAAGGAATTGGCAGGCAGAATGGCCTATCTTCCTGGTAATCCGTATATCGCTTTTTCAGTTGGCGGATTTGATTGGCGTGAGGATGGTAAGGTTGTTGCTTTAACCGAGGAACGCGCGGATTTGCTGTTAAAGCAGACTGGCAGTACTATTCAGCGGGACGAAGCGAGCGGGAGCATTTTCTTTGAATATATAGACGAGAACAAAGCTAAGCATTCTGTATGGTATGCAGACGAAGAAACCTTATCGCATTGGTTTGGGATAGCTAAGCAAGCCGGCTATAACAAAGCGGCGATATGGAGGCTTGGTGAAATACAGATGCCTTCACTCGAATATTTAAAGCTTCATAAATAGTAGTGCAGGTCAGAATAGAAGGGCTTCCATAGCTGCATTTAGCAGTTAAGGAAGCCCTTCTTTCAATAGGCGAATGGATATGGAATGTGGTATGATTTTTGGAAAAGGGAGGAATCGGTATGAAGGGACCGGGAATTTTAATATCTGCGTTAATATTCGCACTGCTTATTGCGATATTTGCCGTAATTAATATCGATTCAGTACATGTGAATTTTTTATTTACGACGGCGACGCTGCCGCTTATTCTCGTCATTTTGGGATCAACACTGCTTGGAGGCCTCACTGTTGGCTTGCTTGGCATGATTCGTCAAATTCGCTTGCAGCGGACGGTCAAAGCATTGGAGAAGCAGCTGGCTGAAATCTCGACAGAGGCAGAGCGACTCGGCCTATCCAAAGCAATGCTTCGCACGGATCCTAAGGAAGCAGCGGAAGCTCCGCAAAACGAATAAACTTATTTCAGATCGTGAGGCAATGGATGTTTATTTATACGTATGCATGTCATGAGGATGAAGCAGCTTTGTGTGAGCTCGAGCTGCAAACCTTGTTAGGTCAAGAGGTTAATGAAGGTGTTGTGAGCAGCAGCTATGAGCTTTCGGTTGACCGCAGCCCTTTCATGAAACGGCGCATAGCGGTTATGTTCGAAGCGAACAGTATAGAAGAGCTGGTAATGCTGCTTCCCACGGTTGAGCTCGGTGGCCAGACGTTCAAGGTTATTTATACTCCTGGCGATGAGTCATTCACTTATGAGGAGCAGAGACAACTTGAGCGAGCTGCTGGCGCAGCCATTCGCGGGAAAGCGGATATGCGTAAGGCAGAGCGGCTGTTCGGCTTGATGATGCTGAAGGGGCGCTGGTACTTTGGAGTGTTGGAGGAGAACAGCGCCATATGGTTAAAGCATCAGAATAAGCCGCAAAATTATTCGACTGCGCTTCCTACAAGAGCTGCACGAGCAATCGTCAATCTTGCTGCGGGTCAAGCTGCTGATCAAATGAGGATTATCGATCCATGCTGCGGCATGGGGACTGTTCTTATTGAAGGCCTGTCGATGGGGATGAACATAGAAGGTATGGATATTAATCCGCTTGCCGTGAGGGGAGCGCGTGCGAACCTGGCTCACTTTGGTTATCCCGACCTAGTAAGACTAGGCGATATGCGCCTTCTTGAAGGTCATTACGATGCTGCGATTGTGGATATGCCCTATAATTTATGCTCAGTCTTGCCAGAAGCGGAGCAGCTTGTTATGCTTGAGAGCGTAAGAAGGTGGGCGAGCAGAGCGGTTATTATCACGACGGTTCCGATCATGAGACAGCTGGAGCTGGCATCTTGGCGGATCATAAATAGCACCACCCTGAGTAAAGCCTCTTTTACCAGATATATAAGTGTAGTAGAATAAGAAAGAACTATGTAGCGTATGAAACGAGGTGAACCTATGTCTACAATCGATCAAAACCAATCGCAAGAGGAGCCTAAGAAGCTGACTCAAGCGGAGAAAGCGAAGCAATTGCTCGCTCAGAAGAAACAAGTGAAAGCTGGAGGAGCTCCAGGCCAGTCGCACCTTTCCACAGGGACGCAGGCACTGAAGAGCCAGAACACGAAGAAGGTAAACAATCAGCGTAAAAAAATGGGTGTATAGCTGCTGCTACCAACTTTTATTTTTATGCAGCAATAGCACCAACAAGGGACGCCAGCTGGTAACAGCTAGGCGTTCTTTCTTATATAATAAGTGTATAGAGCAGGGTGGGGTTTAGGAAGCTGTAAGGGAATGGTCAGAAATAACAGCGATAATAAAGAATGAATCCAGAGGCTAACCCGCATAATGAATATACAACGATAATTTAGAAAATATAATATGACATGAAAGCGAATGACGTTTATGTTTCTATTACGGAGGGATTCGTTATGACGGCGACCAAATCATCACGAATGAGCATCTACCTGCTTGCCGGTGTCGCAACATCCAATAGTATTTTTACCGAATGTAAAGTAAAGCTGGAAAAAATGTTTCAATCGGACGGTGTCGAGCCGATTATCCACGTTATCTTCCCATATGGCGATGCCAGTCGGAGCTTGATCAGACAAGTGCTTGAAGTAAAGAGCGATTTGTCCAATCGCTTAAAGGCGGGACGAATTGGCGGGCAGCTCGCGCTTACGCAAATAAAACAAACGATGGATAGTGATCGATTACTGTTGATTGGACATAGCGGCGGCGGCGCAGCTGCTTACCAAGCGGCGAAAATGCTCTACGAGCAAGAGAAATTAGAGGATTTTCGCATCGTACAGATTGGATCACCGAGAACGCCGATTGAGCCGAAGCTTCAAGAACGTGTTAGTTATTTTCATTCCATCGACAGCTTAGGCAAGCTTAATGATCCGATTAGCCGAATCGGTACATGGGGCGGCTGGAGCATGAATAAATATGCGATGCCGAAATGGAACAACATGAAATATGCTCCTGGTTATGTTGAAGGCATCCCTACGGTAGGCGGGCATGCAGATTATTTCCGTCATACAGAGGACTTTAGAGACCAGGAGGCCGTTTGCAATCTCGACAAAACGATTGATCGCATGCGGGGCTGGTTGAAAGGGTGGGTGTGATCCTTTACACTAAGGAGAGAGTAAGCAGCTCATTGTCAGTACAGGGGCGAATGCTTACGACTTAGGAGGTGAGCAGCCTTTGGCGAACACTCATACGTACTCGAAGAGGGAAGAGGTTGCGAATGCGGTCACACATGGTATTGGAGCTGCGCTAAGCATTGCGGCACTTGTGGTGTTGATCGTATTCGCGGCAACGAAGGGAACGGCTTTTCATGTTGTCAGCTTTTCTATATATGGATCAGCGATGCTGCTGCTTTATGCGGCTTCAACGCTCGTACACAGCTTTCCAGAGGGAAAAGCAAAGCGGGTATTCGAATCGCTTGATCATTCGTTTATTTATGTCTTTATTGCAGGTACATATACCCCGATCCTGCTGCATATTGTACAGGGGACGCTTGGCTGGGTATTGTTCGGCATAGTTTGGGGAGTGGCATTAGTCGGTGTTGCATTCAAAGCATTTTTTGCATCACGATTTCTATTCACTTCGACGATCCTCTATATTGCAATGGGATGGATTATCGTGTTTGCATGGAAGCCGTTAACGACCCATTTGGCTCCAGGCGGAGTACAACTGCTCGTGACGGGCGGCCTGCTGTACACTTTTGGTACGATATTTTATATGTGGCGTGCTTTTCCTTATCATCATGCAGTATGGCATCTGTTTGTTCTAGGCGGGTCGATCGTCCATTTTTTCGCTATATTACTTTATGTACTTCCGGCGAAATAACGGTCTAATTGGAAAATAAAGAAGCAAATCTTACTCGCATGAGACAAGCTGTGCGGGAGCGGAGATTTGCTTTTTTTTATGGGAAATAAATTAGGTGTTAAACCTCGATTGCAGGACACCAGCCGGGCGGCTCGGCGCAGATTGATAATGCAAAAGCAGGGTATTCATGGGCGAGATCTGCAAAATAGCTGGATATAACATGATTTCCGGCAACGGAGCCATTGCGGAACGAACGCTTGACCTCACCCTTTACGTGCAGGTAATAGTAGGTTTGTTTGGTCTTTGGCGATTGATAGACGAGGGTTGGCAGATGGGGAACAATATCAAATTCATTTTGAAACCGCCAATGCGTTGCGACCGTCGCATTATAGCTGCTGGCAAACTTCGGATCACCAACTCTAGGGGCTCCAAAGGTGTAAACGATGGGAGCAGTAAAAGCAGAATTGCTCGCTAAATCGATAGCAGCGAGCGTAGCAAGCGCACCTCCAAGGCTGTGGCCCGTAATAAACAGCGGCTTTTCTGGAGGAAGCTGGTTTAAAATTTCAATGATTTGTGTGCGAGCGGACATATAAATGTCGGTAAAACCTTTGTGAGTAAGGCCGACATTTTTGACTGGGAGGTATGTTGTTTGTTGAGCGATGAAATCGGATACCCAATCAACAGCGGAGCCGCTGCCGCGAAAGGCGAGTATGGATGCGCGTTCCGATGTTAAGACAAAACCAAAACGCTCATCACTGCTTTCGTAAGCCTTTGCTTTAAATTCACTTACTACGCTGTATGATCTCGGTACGAGAAACAATCCGTCCTTGTTATTGTATTGCATGTACGTTTGTCCGCAAACTGCAGCCAAAAATAGGGCAGTCCGCAGATCGAGATCTTGCGTAATTAAAGTGTTCCTCTTATTCGCTCTCATAACAACCCTCCGCTCAACAACCCGAGTCTTACCGATGTTGTAATATATGATGGGATAGGCAGATGGGTACCAGAGGAAAAAAATGGACTTTTCAAGGTGGATACAATTATAATCGGGGAGTAAAGCGATAATGAAAGGGGATTCATAAATGACTCTTCAAATAGGTATTGCGGGTACAGGCTGGTTTGGCATGATGCATGCTGAGAAGCTAGCAAGGCTGGAAGGTGTCAAGGTAGCAGCTTTCTTAGCTACCAGCCAGCAAAAAGCGGATGCGGCAGCACAGAAGTTTGAAGATGCACGAGGCTATCATTCCATAAATCAAATGCTTGACGATCGTAAGCTGGATGCAGTATACGTATGCGTACCGCCGTTCGCGCACGGAGAGATCGAGACCGCACTGGTTGAACGCGGCATTCCTTTTCTAGTGGAAAAGCCGATCGGCGTCGATGAACAGCTCCCTTCTGTGATTTTGAAAGGAATTGAAGAAAAGAAGCTAATTACTTCAGTAGGCTATCACTTCCGTTATATGGATGGTGTTGACCGCACAAGGGAACTCCTGCGTGAGCGCACGGCTTTAATGGCGCTGGGTTACTGGATGGGCTCGATGCCTGGCGTAAGCTGGTGGCGCAAAATGGAAGGGTCCGGCGGACAATTCGTTGAGCAGACAACGCATATTGTAGATTTGCTCCGTTATACTTTAGGTGAAGTGAGCGAGGTCTATGCTGCTTACGGCAATCGTTTCATGCATGAAGCTGAATCGGGCGTGTCTGTCCCTGATGTGGGTACGGTTACTCTGAAGCTGGTAAGTGGCGCTGTGGCTACTATCAGCAATACATGCGCAATTCCAGCAGGCGATCGGTCAGGTCTACATATCTATACGAATAAAGGTGTGTTGGAGTTAAGTCACGGAGGGCTGATCGATACAGAAGCTGGATGCAAGACAGAATATGCTAACCGAACGGATCCTTATGAGTCAGAGAACGCGGCATTTCTTCATGCTATTCGAACGGGCGATATTTCGAAGGTTCGTTCAAGCTATGCGGATGCAGTACTGACACATCGAGTGACAATGGCTGCGAACGAATCTGCTCGCACAGGATTGCCGATCAAGCTTTAGAATACGATGAATATGAAAACCGTCCATGAGGATCCTCATGGACGGTTTTTGATTTATATCAGCTTCGTTTTCGCTTAGTGCGCGTCTTCGTTAGAGGGGAATCAGAGGAAACATCCGAGGATGTGTTCTTTGAACGGCTTCCCTTGGAACGATTGGAGCGGTTTGTTGTAATAGGTGAGTCGGTAGTGATAATCTCTTTCGGATTGCGTCCGTTTAGCAAATCACCTGTCCAGCCCTTCTTCCACAGCCATAAATACAATAAAACCGTAATGACAAAAATAACTGTCATCATCGCTGTGAAACTCCATTTGTTTTCCTTGAATGGAAGGATCTCAAAGTTGACTCCCCATATGCCGCCTATGATGGTAGCAGGCAGAAACAATACGGTAAATATCGTGAGCGTTTTCATGATATCATTACCGCGAAAATTAGATATGGCGTCATCCATTGAGATAAGAGTGTCAATTTCTAGAGCATAATGCTTCAGCAGTGACTCGATTCTCTCCAGCCTGTGTGAGATTCGCTTGAAGCTGTCGGTTTCCGTAAGGTCATCCATGAAAGCTTCTTGAGCAGCGCTGTGCACCTCTCTGATGGGAATGAAGAGATGGCTCCAGTGAAGCAAATCATAACGTCTTTCGAAAATAGTATCGATAAGACCTGTGTGGTTTTCTCTGCGCATAGTCATTTCCAGCTCGCCGAGCCTCTTCTCAAATCCGTCGAGACCCGTTTGGAAGGTTGATAACATAATGCTGAGCATAATAAATAACGCCTCAGGGGCTGAGTCACAGCTTTCGAACTTTGAAGCGTGCTCTATAGATTGCAGCCGGAGTGGAATACGCATATCTTCATGCATCGTGAGCAGACGATCCTCAGTCAACCAGAAGTGAAAGGGTTGAATATCCGACTGATCCTCCGTCACTTGAAACATAAGTGTACCGTAGAGCAGCTTCTGCGAACGAACAGTGCTGCCAACGGATATTTGATTAGTTTGTCTGCCAGCGCATTCATCGATCCAAGAGGCGCATTCCGGAAATTGCTGCTTAAGGTCATCCCGAGCCTGCTCAGCGGTTTCCTGCTCCTTTTTGGTGAATGCTTTGATGGTCCTTTGCTCTTCATTTGAAGAGGCTTGTCGTTGTGCATCTTTCCTGCTTGGCAAGGGTTCATTCCTTACGGCTTGTTGCCGTGCTTGCTGCAGCACATGCCATTCCCATCCTGCGGGATAGCGAAGCATTCGATGAATCATCGCTTTGCCTCCTGCTTGTCCGATTTTCCAATATCTATTCCTCCATCATACCGCGAACTTCAATGATGCACAACCTGATCATCGTATTAGTTAAATCCTCTGTTATTTCGAGCCTTTATTCCGCATGTTGCGACTTAATTCGTCAAAAAAAGGGTATACCAACATAAGTATGTTGCATAGGAGGTTAAGGTGATGGCAAAAAAAATTGGTATTTTCGAAACAGAGCAGCAAGTAATAACGGCTATTGGGCAGTTAGAGCAAGCCGGATTTGTACAAGGAGAGCTTAAGGTGCTGGCGAAGGACTCCGAGCACTCCCGTCGTGTGGAAGCTGAGAGTGATGTCCATGTAGACGAGATCAGAGAGCTGGCGGATATGCCAGACCGTCAAGGGCTAGGCAGCTTTGGCATGGCTGCCGCCGCTGGGTTTGGAGGCGCGGGCATTAATTCTGTTTACGGCATGACAGGATATAGTTCAACGCCTTTTGTTGCAGGAGGCTATCCATTTGCAGCGGCTATGCTGCTTGGCGAAGATGAACATAGTGAAACTTTACAGTCACTTGGACTTGAGAATGAAGAGGTACGTTTATGCAATCAGGCGCTGCAAAGCGGGGCATTAATCGTTATTGTAGAAACGGATGAAAGCAAAGCTTTGTTTGACAAGGATGGCGGTCCGGATCTGTCGCGGCTCGGTGCAGCGGAAGCTGTATTCCGCACATGCAATGCCTCAACTATAGTAGCTGGCGAATAGACGGCCAGTTGGACTCGAGTCATGAAAGAAAGAAAGTAACTAAGAAGTCTCATTTAGTACGCAGAAATGTGTTGCGGCTGGATGAGACTTCTTTTTTTGTTTAGCTTGATTACACATTCGCTAAAGATTTGCGGTCTAGTTTCAGGATCTCGGTTAAATGATGCTCTTCACCGAGTATTAGATTAAGAAGCAAATGGGAAGCAAGCATACTATATACGGTGCCGTTGCCTCCGTATCCTAAACAATAATAGACGTTTTTCCAAGCTGGGTCAGCGCCTATAAAGGGCAAACCATCGCGCGATTCACCAAAGGTGGCGCACCATTCAAACGCGATAGGAGCTTGCAGCTCTGGGAATAATGCCTTTAACTGTGAGTGCAGCTTCTCACTGTGCTTTTTCCTATCTTTATCGCTATGCGTAGGCTTCTGGGTATGCTCATCCAAGCCGCCTACAACGACACGGTCATCAACCGTGGTACGCATATACAAATAGGGACGTGCGGTTTCCCATATGAGGAAGCGCTCATGCCAGCTTTGGAGATTTGGCTGCACATCTGTCACGAGTACGTAAGAGCGGTTAAGCTCCGCCTTGATCAGCTTGCCACGAAGCTCTTCAGGCTCATAGCCGACAGCATAAACGACATGCTCCGCTTCAATCTCATAGCCATCAGATGTACGTAATCGATGGATACCGCTTGGCAGCGTATCATGTGCTACAACATCGGTATGCTCATAAATCTCAAGTCCGGCTTCTGCGGCATCGCTTGCTACACCGTTAACGAACTGATAGGGATTCACCTCTGCGTCGCCATGTGCGACGATAGCACCTGGTTTTCGGAAAGGGAAGTGTTTTACAATATCGTCGGAGGACCAAAACTCAACTTCAAGTCCGCACGCCTTCAGTGCCTCATATTCCCGTTTGAGTTTAGGCAGCTCCTGCTCGGATGAAGCATAGTATAAGCTGCTTCTTCTAATAAAGCCGACATCGACAGAAAGGGATTCGGCTGTTTTTTCGAGCATTTCGACGGCATCCCTGCATGCTTTATAGAAGATTTGCGCATCCCGCTCCCCGATCTGGTCGATGAGATCGCACAGCATAATGTCGTTGCAAAATTGCAGTAGACCCGTATTCGCGGATGTGCTGCCCCCTGCAACCTGTCCTCGTTCAAACATCATGGTGGACAGGCCGCTATGATTAAATACAGAAGCGCATATGGTGCCGGACATCCCGCCGCCAATGACAGCTACTTGTGTTTTTCTATTTTGCCGCAAGGGTGGATACACCTTGGGATTGTTTAATGTAACCGGCCAATATAAGTTACCGGTGTGTAGCTCCTTCACTGGTCATCACTCCCTACGATAGTATTACCCGAATTTACGAATATGAAGCGCAGGGAAGCTGATACTGACAGCAAAGGGGCGGGGTGTATCTATTCCCCTAAGTTCCGCATGGCAAGGCGGTATGCTGTGGGAGATTGGCCATGCAGTCGGCGGAATTGTTTGGAGAAATATAGTGCATCTTGCAGGCCAACCGATGCGGCAATTTGTTCAACGGTGAGCTCGGGCCGCTCACGAAGCATTCGGCGCGCATTGTCGATACGAAGCTTAAGCAGGAAAGTAACAGGTGAAACACCAATCCGCTGCTTGAATAAGCGAGACAAATACGCTCTGTTGTAGCCAAGCGATTCGGCCATTTGTTCGATGGAGACAGGCTGAGCATACTGCGTGGATAAGTAATGTATAACTTGCTGCAGCAGGTGGTCGCCTTCTGCTTGCGCCGTACGGATTGAGGTGCCGCTGAGTTCGTTAAGCACAGTTTTGTATTCAGCCAGCAGCAAATGCAAATAGCCGACTGCCTTCATATCCGATGAAGCGCTGCCTTGCCTAAAGGTTTCGTAAATTTGGCGAAACAGGGCAACCGCTCGCCGTTTATCCGGTGTGAACACAACCTGCCGCTCAGTTGTAAAGCCGCTGCTAGCAACCAATTCAGCTGACAGAGTTCCATTAAAGGCAACCCAGCGATAACGCCAAGGCAAATCTCTGTCAGATTCGTAGCTGATTAGTTGTTCTGGTTCAATCAGGAACGTATAGCCTGCGTGCAGCTCATGCTTAACCTCATTGCAAATAAAGATCCCTTTCCCCTCAAGCACAATGTGCATCAAATAGAAGTCGTAAACCTTGGGACCTAGCCGGTGGAGCGGCTTCGTTTGGCTCTCGCCTGAGAACAATACATTAAGAGGCGATTGCGCGCTATCCCCAATAACCGGGTTGGAGGCAACGGTATACATATCCTGCTGCATAACTTTACACCTGCTTTTTATTTAAATGTAAACATAAGAAATTGTAGTATTTACAATATCATAGCATGTCCTATGACGGACAGAGAAGTCACATTAATCCATATAAAAAGCACTTGCCGCCATTTTGTTTTCCAGTTGTTTACCTTATACTAAAGTTATAATTCAAACCTACAAAAAAAGGAACGTGATAGCAAATGGCAAACATTGACGCGCTAACACAGCAATTCATACAACAATACGGCGGAGACGTGAGTGACATCGCAGTATTTCATGCTCCTGGCCGTGTAAACCTAATTGGTGAGCATACAGACTATAATGGCGGCTATGTATTTCCAGCTGCTTTGACATTTGGAACAACTCTTCTCATTCGCAAGCGTTCTGACAATCAACTGGGACTTGCGACAACTAACTTCCCAGCTTCAAAAAGCTTTGCACTCGAAACCATTGCTTATGACGATGCTGATGACTGGATGAACTATCCGAAGGGAATCGTTCATACGCTTAAGCAAACCGGCGTAGAGCTGTCCAGTGGATATGATTTGCTGTACCATGGCGAAATTCCGAATGGCGCTGGACTATCCTCCTCTGCTTCCATTGAGGTCGTAACAGCATTTGCTCTTCAAACGCTTGAAGGATTGCAAGCGGATAAGGTGAAAATCGCATTGCTTTCACAAAAGTCCGAAAATGAGTTTAATGGTGTACAATGCGGAATCATGGACCAATTTGCAGTAGCGAACGGAAAAAAAAATCACGCCATTCTGTTAATGTGCGATACGCTTGAGTATGATCTTATTCCATTTGATTCTGGCAGCTATAAGCTGGTTATCGGAAATACGAATAAGCGCCGCGGCCTTGTTGACTCTGCCTATAATGAACGCCGTGCGCAGTGCGAGCAAGCTGTAGAGGACCTGAAAGCTGCATTCCCTGAGCTTACGCTGCTCGGACAAATCAATCTGGAGCAATTCAACTCCGCCAAGCATTTGATCAAGGATGAAATCGTCCGCAAGCGCGCACAGCATGTCGTAGAGGAAATCGATCGTGTATTGCAATCGATTAAAGCACTAAAAGCAAACGATCTAGTCCAATTTGGTCAATTAATGAACGGGTCGCATGATTCGCTCCGTGATCTTTATGAAGTAACAGGCGCTGAACTGGATGCAATGGTAGCGGCAGCGCGCCATGTGCCAGGTGTTCTTGGTTCACGTATGACGGGTGCAGGCTTCGGCGGCTGTACAGTTTCACTTGTTCATGAGGAAAGCGTTGAAGCGTTTAAAGAAGAGGTAGGCAGCAAGTACAATGAAGCAACAGGTTTAACGGCGGACTTCTATGTTTGCACAATCGGCAATGGCGTAGAGCGCCTTGTTTAAATAGAATTAAAGCAGCGACATCCAAGTTGGAGAGGGGAAATGAATTATGGCAGTACTAGTAACTGGAGGAGCCGGTTATATCGGCTCGCATGCGGTAGCGGCATTGCAGGAACGCGGCGAGGAGATCGTAATCGTCGACAATATGCAGCAAGGACACCGCAAAGCATTGCTTGGAGGCAAGCTTTACGAGGGTGATCTTCGCGATGCGGCTTTCATGGATACTGTTTTTCAAGAAAATGAGATTGATGCAGTCATTCACTTTGCAGCGAATTCACTCGTTGGTGAAAGCATGAAGGATCCAGGCAAATATTATCACAATAACGTGTTTGGCACGCTTTGCTTGCTTGAGAAAATGAATGAATACAATGTACGTAAAATCGTGTTCTCGTCTACAGCAGCAACTTACGGCGAGCCGGAAAATGTGCCAATTGATGAATATGATCGCACTCTTCCGACAAATGCATACGGTGAAACCAAGCTAGCAATGGAAAAAATGATGAAATGGTTCGACGTTGCTCATAACATCAAGTTTGTTTCGCTTCGTTATTTCAATGCGGCTGGCGCTCATGCGAGCGGCCAAATCGGTGAAGATCACAGCCCGGAAACGCATTTGATTCCTATCGTGCTCCAAGCAGCGCTTGGCCAGCGTCCACATATCTCTGTCTTCGGAGAAGATTATGAGACGCCAGATGGCACTTGTATCCGTGACTATATTCATGTAAGCGACCTTGCCGATGCGCATGTTCTTGCTGTGGATCGTCTTCGCGGCGGTGCAGAAAGCTCTGTATACAATCTAGGCAACGGAACTGGCTTTTCGGTAAAACAAGTTATAGATATTGCTCGTGCCGTTACTGGCAAAGAAATTCCTGCTGTATTCGAAGCTCGCCGTGCGGGTGACCCTGCGATTCTCGTTGCTTCTTCTGACCGGGCCCGCAATGAGCTGGGCTGGAATCCGAAGCGCGACAAGCTGGAGGATATCATCAAGAGCGCTTGGAACTGGCATGAAGCGAATCCGAATGGTTATAACGACAAATAGGTTACCTGCTGTATGGAAAGGAGCTGCATCACATGTTAAATGAACAACAAGGGATATCAGCAAACGATGCGCTGATTCTGATAGAGCGCTTGCTACAATTCGCAATGCAGCGCAAGCTGCTCAATGATCCGCTTGATACGCATGCAGCAAGAAACGAACTACTCGTTCTATTCCGCTTTACGGAGCCGTATGAGGGTGAAGTGGCAGTGGAGCAACTGGATAGTGCAGTCCCGCTTCTTGAGTCATTGCTTGATTATGGCTACGCAATCGGACTAATTCCTGATAATACGACGACTTATCGTGACTTGCTCGATGCACGTATTATGGGCTTCTTGCTGCCGCGTCCTTCTGAAGCCAGCGCTGCATTTCAACGTTTGGCGAAAGAAGAGAGCTTACAGGCAGCAACGGATGCCTTTTATAACTTGAGCATTGATTCAAACTACATCCGGATGGACCGCATTCGTAAAAATTTGTATTGGCTGCACGAGACTGAATTCGGTAATCTTGAGATTACGATAAATCTCTCGAAGCCTGAGAAGGACCCGAAGGAGATCGCGTTGCTCAAAACGATGCCGCAGGCGAAATATCCGAAGTGCTTGTTATGTGTCGAAAATGTTGGATACGCAGGACGTCCTGATCATCCTGCTCGCCAAAACCTGCGCGTCTTGCCTCTTACTCTGCAAGAAGAGCAATGGTATCTACAGTATTCGCCATACGTGTATTACAATGAGCACAGCATTATTTTCAAAGGCGTACATGAGCCTATGGTTATTTCACATTCATCGTTCGCGCGGTTGCTTGATTTCGTTGAGCAGTTTCCGCATTATTTTATCGGCTCCAACGCTGATTTGCCGATCGTCGGCGGCTCAATTCTAAGCCATGATCATTTCCAAGGCGGTCGTCATGTGTTTCCGATGGAGGCTGCCTCAACAGATGTGTTGTTTGTTGATTCTAAGCTGCCGGGCATCCGCTTCGGCATCGTGAACTGGCCGATGTCGGTGGTAAGGGTGAATGGCACATCGAAAGCTGATGTTCTTCATGCTGCATGCAGGCTTCTTGATGAATGGCGTTCTTACAGTGATGCTGCTGTTGATGTGTTGGCATTTACAGAACAATCGGACGGCACACGTACGCCGCATAACACGATTACCCCTATCGCTAGGCTTAGGGATAACGGCGAATACGAGGTCGATTTGGTGCTTCGGAATAACCGTACGAGCGACGAGCATCCGGACGGTATCTTCCACCCGCATCAGCATTTGCATCATGTGAAGAAAGAAAATATCGGCTTGATTGAAGTGATGGGACTTGCGGTACTTCCAGGACGCCTTAAAGAGGAACTGGAGCAAATCGAAGCTTATTTGTCAGGTGCATCGGTTGCTGTACCAGAGGAGCTGTATGCAGACTCTCATCCTCTTCATAAGCATGCGGAGTGGCTGCTGTCTCTAATCCAGCGTTTTGGTACATCAAATACGAAGGAACAAGCAAAAAAAATCGTCGAATCCGCAACCGGAAGCAAGTTTCTAGAAGTGCTGAAGGATGCAGGCGTGTACAAGCGTACAGCAGATGGCGTCGCAGCTTTTGAGCGTTTCTTAACGTCCATCGGACTTCAAAGAGCATAATAATAGTAGAACCTCCATTTACGCTAGCAATATAGCGATTGAATGGAGGTTTTCTATTGATTCATATACAAGGAATGTGAAATTATATTAATTTGTAAAGGGACAAAATTTATGGTATTTTTTATATAATAAACAAAGCAATTTAATTATTTTTATTTATACTCTATAAACTATTTATCGGAGGGGTCAATATGTCCGAAAAAATGCTGCCGTTGGACGATTTTTTGCAGCTCGGAACAGATGAGCAAGTAGAGAAATTGAAGCGCTGGAAGATGGATTACACGCTTAAAGACATCCGAGAAGCTTGGAATTTCAAACATTCCGCGCAATATTATATGCTGTTGAAGAAACTGCGTATTTATGAAAGAGTCGTAAATAAATCAGATAAATTTTATCCTGTACAGGAGCAACTCGTAAGTAGAGCGAATTCTGGCGGAGATCGCGGATGGTCAGGGCAGTCAGCATTCGCTGATCGCAAGCTGCCTTCAGACAGCTTCGATTACCATTTGAATACAACGCTCAGCGGTCCCGCGCTAGCAGATAAGCTGGAGAGAATCGCACATTTCCTGAAAGGCGAGCATAAAGAAGTATCGATTAAATTGTCTATAGAAGCTGCAGATTTGGATACGGAAGAGCAGGAATAGCTCCTGAGAGAAACAAGAAGAACCGAGCTCGGCGTAGGTGCCTGCTCGGTTCTTCTTTTGTAGAAAAACGAAAATAAATGTCTGATAATGGAATATAATATTTGTAAATAGTTCTTTATTTCATACGAAGCTTTCCGAGTTCGGACACAAGAGCTTCAACCTCGCTGATGCTGAATTTATCCTTGAATGCGACTACCTCGTACAGATCTTTTATATCCTCATATTTTTCGAGGTCAAAGTTAGAAGCCTGCATGGCAGCAGCGGAAGCCATTTTCAGCTTTGTTTTGATGATGTCAATCATAAACGCCACATTTTCTTGCGTCTGTAAGTCTAAATTCGTCATGGAGTGCCTCCTAAATTTTTTGTGAGCCGTAAGCGGCTTCGAGAGAATAGGTTTGTTCGAACGTTTAGCTTTGCTGCAATTGTAACATGATTCAAATGTGAATGACCACAAATTGAACAGTATCTTAAAATTGGATACAATTAAACGAAGTAATGAATAGCAATCGATTACAGGGCAGGTGCAAGGGCAACGGAACAACTAGCGAAGAGTGAATTGGAACTTTTTTTAAAGACAATTGCAAATAGATATAGCAGTCGCGACAGCATCGTATTTGTGTGCATTGGCAGCGACCGTTCGACAGGTGATTCCTTCGGTCCATTAGTGGGAACGATGTTGGTGGAACGCGGCTGGCCGAATGTAATCGGTACACTACAGAAGCCTTGCGACGCGCATGCTGTTGAGCAAGCCGCACAGCAGCTGTATCAATCGGCGATTGTTATTGCCATTGATGCATGCCTTGGCAAGCCGAGCTCTATCGGCCGTTTCATCGTGAATGAAGGACCGCTTGAGCCAGGCAAGGCAATTGGCCGTAGACTTCCTGCAATCGGGCATTATAGTATTGCCGGCGTTGTGAATGCAAACGGCCCCAAAGCATATTGGATGCTGCAAACTACGTCACTCTATCAAGTGATGCGTATGGCGCGAGAGGTTGCAAATTCAATCGACACAGCTTGGGACAAGCAAACGGATAATTTGGCAGTCGTAAATGACGATATACAAATCCCATCTGTATAAGGAGAATGAAGTAAATGACAAGAGAAGACGACGGAAACGTATACTCAATCGCACAGCGTAAGCTTTTTTTGAATAGCGGTGTAGAACTCGCTTATTATGATTCTCATCCAAATGACGGAGGCGAGGCTGACGGTATTACCGAGGTTGTTGTATTGCTGCACGGCTATTGCGGCAGTTCTGCATATTGGGAAAATATCGTGGAAGAGCTGGAGCAATCCGTACGCATTATTGCACCTGACGCACGCGGGCATGGCAGAAGCAGTGCGCCAAGCGAAGAAATCTATACGATGGAAATGTATGCCGAGGATGTTGCTGAGCTGCTTATTAGGCTGCAAATTCACAATGCAGTATTGCTCGGTCACTCCTTAGGTGGTTACATCACACTTGCCTTTGCAGAGAAATATACCAAGAAGCTTTCTGGTTTTGGTCTTATTCATTCGACAGCGCTTGAGGATAGTGAAGCAGCTAAAGAAAATCGGGATAAAGCGGTTGCAGCACTTGAGCAGAGCGGTATAATACCATTCGTTGACGGACTAATCCCTAAGTTGTTTGCGCCAGCTAATGTGGATGCAATGTCTGAAGAGGTGGAACTCGGAAAGAAAATCGGTTATGGCACTTCATTGCAAGGTGCAATCGGGACGGCAAAAGGCATGAAGGCACGTCTAAATCGTACACAAGTTATCGAGCAATCAGAGTTGCCTGTTCTTCTTGCAGCTGGGGCATCCGATAAGGTTATTCCTATAGAAAATGTTTTTGCAGCAGTTAACGGATTAACGACGAAAGTAGAGCTTGCGGGTGCGGGACACATGGGGATGATTGAAGAGCCGAAGCAGCTGATCAAGGCAATTTTAGACTTTGTGAACAAGAAGCAGTAGATTGCAGGGGGAGGGGAATCCTAATGTTTCAGCGCGATTACTTCATGCGAATGATTGAGCAGATGACAGAAGCGGTTGGTCAAATTTTGAATTTGAGACGAGAGCGCAAACATGAGGAAGCTTTGCTATTCATCGATGAGCTACTGGATACGAAGTTTCGGCTAAGCAGCAAGCTTATTCGTTCCTTGTCAGATGAGGATTTATTGAAGATGATGACGACCAACGGTATATTGGAAACGGATCATTTGCAAGCCATTGCCATTCTGATGAGGCAAGAAGCAGAATTGAATGGCGACCTGGGGCGCGAGGACGAGAGCTTCTTCGCGTATGTGAAGTCACTGCATCTATTCATAAGATTATCGCTTGCTGATGCCGAGCCGACGATTGTTGAGCCCCGTGTACAAATAGGAGAGCTGCTTGAGCGGCTGCTTCCATATGAGCTGCCGCTGTCGACGAAGCGTTTATTAATGGAATGGCTTGAAGCGGAAGGACGATATGACTCTGTTGAAAATGTGATGCATGAACTGCTTGAAGATCATGCTCTGAGCCCGAAGGAAGCAGAAGCAGCTTATCGGCGAATATTACTGCAATCGGATGAGCAGCTTGAGGCTGGAGGCTTGCCGCGCGATGAAATTAAGCAAGCAATTGAAGATCTTAGTAAGCTATAAGAGGTATCTTTAGCATAAGGCAATAATATTAGTTTCAAAAATGGTATAGGAATGAGTGGATCAGCATGACGGAACAATGGCAGCAAGAGATGACACAATGGATCGATGGCAAAGAGCTGCTGCAAGCTACGCTTAGTCAGCCAAAGCGGAAGGATGGAACGGCAGCGCCCAAAACGATCATCCGCCCAATCGAGATGAAGAACGGGTTGTATTATCAGTTTGAATATCATTTTGCGAATAAGGTAACTCATGACAATGTTGCTGAGCCGCAAGCAGCAGAACGAATCATTGATCTACTTCAGGAAAACTACCGTCAGGCGCTTGTGAAAACGCAGGAGGCAGATGTTCAGCTGCTCTTTAGCAAGAAGGGCAAAGCAGCTATTCTTAAGAAACCGCCTACTGGTGATTCAAGCAAGGCGAAAATGCAGCATAATAGACAGAAGCAGCGTATATTGGCGGAAAACCAAGCGGCGCCCTTCCTTGTCGAGCTTGGCATCATGACGCCGGAGGGTCTTGTCCACGCGAAAAAACAGGACAAGTACAGACAAATTAATCGGTTTCTAGAGATGGTCACTGATGTGCTGGCGTATTTGCCTACCGATAGGGAAATTACAATCGTTGATTTTGGCTGCGGTAAATCATACTTGACGTTTGCGTTATATCACCTGCTTGCTGTCGAGCAGCAGCGAAATATAAATATTATTGGGCTTGATTTGAAAGCAGATGTTATTGCATTCTGTTCTAAGCTCGCGGAGAAGCTTGGTTATGACAAATTAAAATTTCTCGTAGGCGACATTGCAGAGTATGAGGAGCTGCAAACTGCTGATATGGTTGTCACACTGCATGCGTGTGATACAGCTACCGATGCCGCGCTCGCCAAAGCAGTGAATTGGGGAGCTTCGGTTATTATGTCGGTTCCCTGCTGTCAGCATGAACTGTTCAAGCAAGTAAGTAATGATGTTTTATCCCCGCTTCTATCTCAAGGCCTGTTGAAGGAGCGATTCTCTGCACTCGCTACAGATGCAGCACGCGGAACATTACTTGAGGTGCTGGGGTATAAGGTTTCAATGCTAGAATTTGTAGACCCGGAACATACGCCTAAAAATCTACTTATTCGAGCAGTCCGTTCAGAGCAGCATGGGCTTTCTATGAAAAAGTGGGAACAATACGAGCAATTTCGTAAGTTTCTAAACATATCTCCATCGCTTGAGCATATGCTTTCCGATCGATGGCCCGACCGAGGTTCCAAACAAAGTTAATTAATTACAAAAGCTGTACATTTTTTGAGCGTAATCAATTGTCCATAGTATGAACATTTGCTACAATGGAAGAAGATGGCTACAAAAATGAATGGGTGAACAGTATTGGAATGGATGATCTGGCTAGACTTTAGTATGTTTCTAGTGCTGTTCGGCTTGTTTTTCTACGTGTTTTCTTCCAGCAACGTCACGATATTGCATCGTATGTACTTAACGCTGCATGTTGCATTTATGAGTTGGACGCTCTTTCAATTTGTTGCACATACTGCTACTTCTTCGGACTTTAGACTGTTTTTTCTTACGCTATCCTACGCAGGGCTTTCCTTACTCGGAATTGGATGGTTCGTATTTATCGTTTATCTCACCGGCCAGTCGTATGTTATACGAAAGAGCCGGTTGTTCATTATGGCGTTGCCAGCGCTTACTTCTGTCGTATTAGTCATTATTAACCCTAACGGCATGTTTATGAGAGTTAATGAGCAGCTTAGCCCGCTGAAGCAGCTTGAATCAGGACCGTTATACTGGTTTATGATTGTGCAGCTGATGCTGTATGTTGTTGTTTCTTTTATTATTATGTTTTATAAGCTGCGGGGTGAAAACTCAGTTCAGCAGCGCACATTGATCAAGACCGCGATAAACGGTATGTTTCTACTCGTCTCGTTTGCTTTAACGGATTTGGTTATCAATGTCCTATTAATTGATAGGATGGTTCAGTATTTTCCGATTATTTCAATAGGGATGGCTTTTGCTGCTGTTTATTTGGTGCATGCCATTAGGCGCAACAGGGTACTCGATATTATCCAAACCGTCCAAAGAGATGTTATGAATACGATGTCGATGGGGATTGTCGTATTAGATGAGAACGGTATTATTATTGATGTGAATAAAGTGATCAAACCGATTATCAGGCTTCGGATAGGCGATAAATTTATTCCTTCTCTACTAGAACCACAATTAAAAGGTCAGATTACTAGTGAGGTTACCGCTTTTTTTGAAGCTCAGTGTAAACGTCCTTTGGAAAGGTTAGAGATGGAAATTGCAATCCAGCATGATAAGTACAGACATATCATCGTTCAGTCCGCCCCAATTTTTGACATGAAGAAGACGTTAGTAGGCAGAGTGCTGACCTTCCAGGATGTGACGGAGCTTCGACTGCTGGTTGAGGAAACGAATAGTCAGAATGAGCTCCTTCAGGATCGAAATAGGGACCTGCTTATTATGCAGGACGAGCTGTTTCAAGCGAATAAGAAGCTTGAGCATATGGCGATTACGGACGGTCTGACCGGCTGCTATAACCGGCGTTATTTGCTTCATCAATTGGAGCATGAGGTCGTTGCGAATATTCGTTATGGCATTCCTTTCTCTATTTTTTTATTCGACCTTGATCATTTTAAATTAATCAACGATAAGTATGGTCATTTAATTGGAGATGAAGTGCTTTGCGGTACGGTCGATGCGGTGCGGGGAGTTTTACGGTTTACGGATTTATTTGCGCGTTATGGCGGAGAAGAATTCACCGTATATTTGCCGCATACTAACCGAGAGCAAGCGGATCACATTGCCGGACTTCTTATGGAATCGGTTGAGCAGAATAAAATAAGTATGGGGACGGCGGAGGAGCCTATATCGGTAACGGTAAGTATGGGAGTAATCTCTATTGAGCATTTTGAACCTTCCGATTTAGCTGACCCGAAAGCCTTTTTACGTGAGCTGCTCTCACAAGCGGATGCCGCATTGTATGAAGCGAAATACAATGGCCGCAATCGAATGGTCAAACGAAAACTAGCCTAAAAGAGACCGTCCCAAAAGGGGTAAAGTTTTTAAATTAATTACGATTGAGTCGCCTTGAACTATCACGAAAACGGCCATGCAGGTCTAAGCCCGCATGGCCGTTTTGGATTTTTTTCGATCGTTAATTTCTTCAGCAGATTGTGGGCAAGCTGTCCCGGCCACCAAGCTTACTTTTTGTAAGCCTCGAAGCAGAAATCTGCGAAATCCTCGATTGTTCTTCACGTGACCAAAGTGATACGTATTGTTTTTGACCAGCGCTCTGCGTTCTTCCTCTTCCAGATAAGCGTATTTCTCTTCGCTACCATATCCTGCATCTGCGATGATCGTACCGGGAAGTTGCCCTACTGTTGCTTAGACTTTTTCCAGATGGGGTTTCAGGCACCGGGTATCCGCCTTGCGCTGATGAAGGCTGTAACTGACAATGAATTGATTCTCTGTTCCGGCCTGTACATAGTAAGGATAACTGATCCATGGTATATTCGATGAACATATGAAGCCTCTCTTTATTCAGAAATGGTTGGTGGTACTTCCATTTTAACAAGGGCAGGTTTCTTTTGCTTTTAAAATGTTCAAGGTTCAACCAAACGGAGCAGGTCGAATGATTCTGGAGAAGCGCCAGCGGTCGCCTTTGTTCACGGATTCCTTCCTCGGCCAATTCATTCCAGGAATCCGCGAACAACAGCGATCGGAAGAACATTCGACTGCGTAGTGAATTTGGGAACCACATTTGTTCTGAATAGAAAGGGGCTCTCCCATCGTCATCTTTGATGACTTTTGGGACAGTTCCATTATGCCGCTCATTTCGCCAATGCGCCTCTAAAGCGCCGGATTATCAGAAATAGGTCTAGAAACTAGACCTATTTCCCTAAAAACGACCAATTCTACACAAATAGATCTAGAAACTAGATCTATTATGCTGCCCATTCCGCCAATGTGCCTCTAAAGCGCCGGATTATCAGAAATAGGTCTAGAAACTAGACCTATTTCCCTAAAAACGACCAACTCTACACAAATAGATCTAGAAACTAGATCTATTATGCTGCCCATTTCGCCAATGCGCCTCTAAAGGGCCGGATTATCAGTATTAAATCTAGAAACTAGACCTATTTCCCTGAAAACGACCAATTCTACACAAATAGATCTAGAAACTAGATCTATTATGCTGCCCATTCCGCCAATGTGCCTCTAAAGCGCCGGATTATCAGTTACCTCTACTTTAGGGACATCCTCTTTTTCGTGTGTCTTGCATAGTCAGTCGGACATAGTTCTGATAAAATAGATAAGATCCGGTTACAAGTGCAAAATTATCAAAGGCGGGAACTAATCTAATGAGAAAAGTGCAGATTGGAATGGTCAAGCCGGGGGACAAGGTGGCTAAACCCATTTTTCAAGAAAACGGCAGCGTGCTTCTGGGAGAAGGGGTTGAATTAAATGATCGTTACATCGATCGATTGTGCAACTTGGGCATCGATTTTCTATTCATAGAGGACGGGTTGACGGCGGATCTGATTCCTGAAGATACGATTCGTGAGGAAACGCGTAAGCAAGCAGTCGATTCTATATATAAGACGATGAACTCCTTTAAAGACCAAACTGTAACAAAAGGGCGAACAATAGCACCAGATATGGGCCGGAATTTTCGGGCGGTATTCGGGCAAATCATGCAGGATTTATCTTCGCGCCCTAATATGCTCGTTAATTTAACGAGTATTCATGCAATGGGCGGCTATTTGTTTCAGCATTCCTTTAATGTGGCCGTGCTTGCCGGTATTATGGGTATGGCAAAGGGCTTTAACCGCAATCAGCTTGAAGAACTTGGCATAGGGGCGCTGCTCTTTGATATCGGCATGACGAAGGTACCGCAAAAGCTGTTGACTCATACCGGCGGTTTATCGATGGCGGAACGTGTAGTCATCGAAAGCCATGCTAAGGAAGGTTTCGATATATTACGTAAATATCATGATATATCTATCGTTTCTGCACATTGCGCGCTTCAGCATCATGAACGCTTTAACGGGTCAGGCTATCCACGAGGGCTAAAGGAAAATGAAATTCATATGTATGCTCAAATCGTAGGATTAGCAGACACATTCGATGCTTTAACATCACCAAGGCCGCATCGCAAGCGTTATACAGCGAGCGAAGCCATTGAGTTTTTGTTTGCTGCTGGCGGCACTTTTTTTGATTTTGATCTCATCAAGCTGTTTTGTCGACATATATCGATTTATCCGATTTCAACTTCGCTTTTGCTTAGTACAGGCCAAGTGGGCGTCGTATCGGAAAATAATGAACTGGCTGTTCATCGTCCCCGCGTACGGATTATTATGGAGGCGGATGGCACGATGCCCGCTTCTGCCTATGAGGTTGAGTTAAAGAACGAGCTTCATATTACCATCGTAAAAGAGTTATAGTTTCTCTCTCAACTGATCGTGAAATATTGTAGGGAAATCTATCCGCTAGCGGCATTTAGCTGCTAAATGCGGAAGGTTTCTTTTTTTTGCAATAATGGTAGACTTGCTTTATATCTGGCAGTGTTTAAGGTAAAATAATGAGAAATAGAGCTCGTAGGGGATGTGCGTTCATTTATGGGATCATTACAGCACCACAAACTGTCCAAGCTCGAAGTACTGCGAAGAGTTCTATTTATTACTCTCGGCGCTGCACTGGTTTCGGTTGGGCTGGAAATCTTTCTAGTACCAAATCACATTATTGATGGTGGTATTGTCGGCATATCGATCATGGCCTCCTATTTATCGAAGGTGCCGCTTGGTCTTTTTCTATTTCTTTTAAATCTTCCTTTTTTGTTTCTCGGTTATAAGCAAATTGGCAAAACCTTCGCAATATCGACGCTGTATGGTGTATCGGTCATGTCGCTAGGAACGTTTTTGCTTCATCCAGTACCTCCGCTTACGGTAGAGCCTTTTCTCGCTGCTATTTTTGGCGGTGTCATATTAGGCATTGGCGTGGGCATGGTCATTCGCTTCGGCGGATCACTGGACGGTACTGAAATTGTTGCTATCGTCTTTAATAAGCGGGTTCCGTTATCCGTAGGCGAGACGGTTATGTTTTTCAATTTATTTATTCTTGGCAGCGCGGGATTCGTGTTTGGCTGGGATCGGGCGATGTATTCTCTTATCGCGTATTATATTGCTTATAAGCTAATTGATATCACGATCGAGGGCTTCGATGAATCGAAGGCTGTATGGATCATTAGTGACGAATCGAAAGAAATTGGCTCGGCAATTATGAGTAGGCTCGGACGCGGCGTTACTTATTTACATGGTGAGGGCGGCTTTACTGGCGGCAGCAAACGCGTTATTTTCTGCGTAATTACACGGCTTGAAGAAGCAAAGATGAAGTCAATTGTTCACGAGCTCGACCCTGTCGCTTTTCTCGCTGTAGGCAATATTCACGATGTGAAGGGCGGACGGTTTAAGAAACGGGATATTCACTAATGATGATAGTAGTACTATTCAGGACGGTGAAGCCGCCCTGGCAAGCTGTAAGCGGCGGGCTACTGTTTTGAGATGAAGGAGATCAGCATTTTGGATGAGTTTGCGAGTATTCATCATTGGACGGCCGGCAGGCAAGATGGCGATTGGCAAAGTCGGCGTGGTGTTGTAATAGGAATTGGTGATGATACCGCCGTAGTTGATCCGGCTTCTGCCGCGGATGGCATAGCATCACCAAAGCGGACGCTGCTGGCTGTCGACACGATGGTGGAGACGGTGCACTTCAAGCCGTCGACGATGCGGGATGAGGATGTCGGCTATAAGGCGCTTGCCGCGAACATTAGCGATATTGCCGCGATGGGAGGCGTGCCCTTGCATGCGCTCGTCTCGGTCAGCGTGCCCCCATCGTATACGCCGGAGCGGATGCGGAGGTTGTATGATGGGCTGTACGAGTGCGCCGAGCGCTACGGGGTTGCCGTTGTTGGAGGCGATACGACGTCGGCGCCGGAGCATTTGGTTATCGCGGTAACGGTGGTTGGAACCGTTGAAGCGGGACGTGAGCTGTGTCGCTCGGGCGCTAAGCCGGGCGATGCTGTGTTTGTGACCGGCGCCGTGGGTAAGTCGGCGGCGGGATTGCATGCGCTCCTTGTAGAGGAGGAGCGCACCGTATTGCAGCCCGCGGATTTCAAAGCGGGTAGTGAAGGTTTGCTCGTGCAGGCGCATCAGCGGCCGAGTCCTTCGGTTCGGGCAGGCAGGCTACTGCTTGAATGCGGGAGCTGTCATTCGCTTAATGATGTGAGTGACGGGCTGGCGAGCGAAGCATGGGAAATTGCTGAAGCATCAGGGCTTCGCCTTGTGCTTCATGAAAGGCTTTTGCCAAAGAGCGGCAGTATAGCTGCTTACGCATCAAAAGTTGGAGTAGACCCGCTGGAGTGGATGTTGTACGGCGGTGAAGATTACGTCTTGCTTGGCACAATCGCATCCGAGCATGCGGAAGTGATGCGAGCGGCTTTCCATCAAGAGGGGATTCCGTTTTTTATTATTGGAGAAACCAAGACGGGGGAGGCCGCTGTAGAGCTGGTCCGTCATGATCAAGCTTTTGAGGGAAAAGAATCACGGTCACACATAGAGAAGAGAGTTTTACTTAAGAAACGCGGATATAATCATTTTTCGTCATGAACGGGTGAATCGTATGGAACAACAGGTAGGCCATGCCGCTTGGCTGGCACAAACGGAACAGGATACAGTATTACTCGCAGAGCAGCTTGCAGCATGGGTCAAACCAGGTACGCTGCTTGCGTTAGATGGCGATCTCGGCGCTGGAAAAACGAGATTCTCTCAAGCTTTTGCAGCAGCTATTGGTGTGAATGGGATTGTGAATAGTCCGACATTTACAATTATTAAAGAATACGAAGGGAAGCAGCTTCCCTTTTATCATATGGATGTATACAGGCTGTCGCTGGAGGAAGCAGACGAGCTTGGTTTGGATGATTATTTTTACGGTGATGGCGTAACGATTGTGGAGTGGGCAAGCTTGATAAAGGAGCTGCTGCCAACCGAGCGGTTGGAGCTGTATATCGAGCATCTTGGCGATGAAGCACGGCGTATTCAATTGACCGGTTATGGCGAAATTTACGCAAGCTGGTGTGAAGCCGTAAGCAGGATAGGAGCAGACAGATGAGAACTGAGCAGAGGAATGAAACGGTACCGATTTTGGCTTTAGATACGTCAACGGCATCAATGGCAGCTGCTATCGTTAGAGGTCATGAAGTGCTTGCGGAAATTCAAACATTAGCGGAAAGAAATCATTCCGTTCACGTGGTAACACATATCAAAGAAATGCTGCAAAAGAGCGGTTTGGCGGATACTGACATCGAGGCGATTGCCGTAGGCAATGGGCCTGGTTCTTATACAGGCATGCGTATCGCGGTATCTGTAGCTAAGACGTTGGCCTGGGTATGGAACAAACCGCTGGTTAGCGTATCCAGCCTAGAGGCGATAGCATATGGCGCTTGGCATCAGCATTTGAGCAGGCAGGCGAAGCTGGATAATAATCAAGAGGGCGAGCACTGGGTATTTCCAATTATGGATGCGAGGCGCGGTCAGGTATATACCTCCGGTTTCTCGATGACGTGGACGACTGAATGGAGTCGTTGGTTGGATGATGGTGTGCGGCTAATGAAGGATTTTGTAGATCAGCTTGAGCGGCAACTAGCAGAACAACCGGCTGGCAATATTCGCAGCATCTCGTTAGTTGGAGATTTATCGCTTCATGAAGAAGGTGCAAACCGCTTGAAGCAGATTGGCGAGTCGGCGGGAGTGAACGTGTTGCTGCAGCCATTTGTCCAAGAGGGCAGATGGATTGCGGAGCTTGGCTTGAAACGACTAGAGGCAGGTCTTACAGAAAATCCGCATGAGCTGATCCCTAACTATACTCAGCTGACCGAGGCTGAGGTTGTTTGGAAGGCAAAGCAGGCAGGTGAAGCTAAGGCATGAAAATGGAAGTGAACGAACTCATTTATCGTGCGATGTCGATGGCTGACATCCCTGCCATTGTGGCGATTGAACAGGAAGCCTTCTCAAGTCCATGGACAACAGAAGCGTTCACAAATGAGCTTATGAACAATTTATTTGCTCGTTATATGATTATGGAGTATAAGGAACAAATTATAGGATATGGCGGCATGTGGGTCATTATGGATGAAGCGCATGTGACGAATATTGCGGTACGCTCAGATTTCCGTGGACAAGGGTTAGGCAACTGTTTGCTTAATGAGCTGCAGCGGACAGCAGTCTTTTTTGGCGCTGTAAAAATGACGCTAGAGGTTCGCCCTTCAAATGAAATTGCACAGCGGCTTTACCGGAAATATGGCTTTGAGCCAGCAGGCATTCGTCCAAAGTATTACTCAGACAACAATGAAGATGCGCTTATTATGTGGGCGGAGCTTGACCAAGAGCGGCTGAAGGTAAGGGAGCAATGAACGTGAATGAATTGAAACAGATGGTTAACAAACAGCCAATGAATGATATCATTTTGGCGGTGGAAACGAGCTGCGATGAGACATCGGTAGCTGTTATTCGCGGAGGAAAGCATATTTTATCTAATGTCGTATCCAGTCAAATCGAGATTCATGAGCGATTCGGAGGCGTAGTGCCTGAGATTGCTTCGCGCAAACATGTAGAGTCGATTACTTTGATTATTGAGCAGGCCGTAAAGGAATCCGGACTTACGCTAAAGGATATGTCTGCAATAGCGGTTACGCAAGGTCCCGGTTTAGTAGGTGCGCTGCTTGTAGGTGTTGTAGCGGCCAAAAGCTTGTCCATGGCACTAGACATTCCATTGATTGGCACACACCATATCGCTGGACATATCTATGCAAACGAGCTTGTGCATGACATTGTATATCCATGTATGGCGCTTGTCGTTTCTGGCGGACATACGGAATTGGTGCTGCTAGAGAGTGAGGGCGAATTCAAAGTCGTTGGCCGTACAAGAGATGATGCGGTAGGTGAAGCGTATGACAAGGTAGCGCGAGCGCTGCATTTGCCATACCCGGGAGGACCGCATATCGACAAGCTAGCGGTCGAAGCTGAGGAGTCTATTTCTTTGCCACGTGCTTGGCTGGAGCCGGATAGCTATGATTTTAGCTTCAGCGGCTTAAAATCAGCTGTGTTAGCGGTAATTAATCAAACGAGAATGAAGGGTTTGATACTTGATGAGTCGGCGCTTGCACGCGGCTTTCAAGAATCCGTTACCGAGGTGCTCGTCACAAAAGCGCTTCGGGCAGTTAAGCATTACGGTGCGAAACAGCTGCTGCTATGCGGTGGAGTAGCTGCAAACCGAGGCTTAAGAGCAGCTTTAACGACTCGCTGCGAATCAGAACGAGTTCCGCTGCTTATACCGCCAAATTCACTTTGTACTGATAATGCAGCTATGATTGGAGCGGCAGCTTATCTGAAGTTAAAACGATCGCAATTCACAGATCTTGATATGAAAGCCGATCCTGGCTTCTCGCTTGAGAGCTGGTCTGTAAGCAATGTGTCCATAGCGGCAAAGGAATAGCAGTCAGTAAATAATTTATTATTTGGAATTGACATACAATTTCATTGAGCATATAATAGGCAACAATACTTCAAACTTCAACTTCATACGTTACAAACGCAAAGAACAGGAATAGTAAAGCTTGTCCGGGAATGTTGGCAGCGTCGTTATGAATGAACTTCATTCATACCTCGCCAAGACACAAGAGAGCTGCGGGATGGTGCAACGCAGTCGAAGGATGCTTGAAACTCGCCTGGGAGCGGAACAATGGAAGCGATGGCAGCATGAATATAATGCTGATAGCCATGCAGGTACATTGTTACGGTTAACCACCGTAATCGGGTGCATGTGAGTCAACATCCGGAGTTGGCCATATGCTTAAGTTGGGCGTCCCTACTCGTTTGCGAACGTATGGGAGTCAACAAGGGTGGTACCGCGCGGGTCTTAATAACCTGTCGTCTCTTGATTCAAGAGATGACAGGTTTTTCTTGTTGTCTTGAAGTGAAGGATATAGCCAATTAATAATTAGCAATAAACCATATAGAGTGGAAACGCATTGAACAGGAGCAGTAGAACAGTAGGCTGGCAAAACGAATTTCAAGCTATGTTTATCCTATGCTGATAAACGAACTGAAATCGTACAGAGAGCTGCGGGGTGGTGTGACGCAGTCGAAGCTGAGGTTTGAATCTCGCCTGGGAGCGGAACGAGGGAAGCAAGTTGTCAGATGACAACTATTGTCTACAACGTTACGGTTAGCCGCCGTCATCGGGCATTTAAGCGGGCTCGGATCCCGCAGCAAGCTATTCAAGGCTGCCTTTAAGGCAGTATGACTTTAAGCTTCTGCAGCAAGATCCGGTCAATTAGAGTGGTACCACGGCAGCGTAAGCTCGTCGTCTCTTACAAGGAGACGACGAGCTTTTTTTGTACCCAAAAATGAAAAAAACTACATCCAAAACGAATCTTTAGGAGGAAATAACAATGACAAACGAAATGAAAAAAATTCAAATTTTTGATACAACTCTTCGTGACGGTGAGCAATCTCCAGGCGCTTCCATTGATCCTGAACGCAAAATTATTATTGCACGCCAGCTTGGCAAGCTTGGTATTGATGTTATCGAGCCGGGGTTCCCCGTTTCCAGCCCAGGCGAATTTGCAGCTGTACAGCAAATTTCACGTGAACTGCAGCATGTGGAGATCGCTGGTTTTGCTAGAGCGGTAAAGGTTGATATTGATGCAGCCGTGAAAGCGACTCAAGATGCAACTCGCAGACGCCTTCACTTATTTATATCATCGTCAGATATTCATCTTAATCATCAGCTCCGCAAATCTCGTGATGAGGTCATTAAGATTGCAAGAGATATGGTTGCATACGGCAAGCAGTTCGTAGATGAAATTGAGTTCTCTGCAATGGACTCTACGCGCTCAGGCAGAGACTTTGTCATTCAACTCGTAGAGGCGGTTATTGCCGAAGGAGCGACTATCATTAATTTGCCTGATACGCTTGGATATGCCATGCCGGAGGAAATGAGCGAGCTGTTCCGCGTTGTGCGCAAGGAAGCTAGAGGCGGAGAAACGGTAAGATACAGCGCGCATTGTCATAATGACCTGGGTCTTGCTGTAGCTAATAGTATTTCAGCTATTAACGCAGGTGCGACGCAGATTGAAGTAACCGTGAACGGAATAGGAGAGCGAGCGGGCAACTGCTCCCTAGAAGAGCTTGTCATGGCGATAGAAACGCGCAAGGATGCCATTCAAGCAGAAACTAATATTAATATCGGTGAAATTTATGAAACTTCCCGTTTGGTTAGCCGCGCAATGCACTTTCCGATTGCTTACAATAAGCCGATCGTCGGGCGCAACGCATTTCAGCATGAGTCAGGCATTCATCAAGATGGCCTGCTTAAGAACCGTAATACGTATGAAATTATGGATCCGGAAGCAATGGGTATTTCACGTAACATGATTATACTCGGAAAGCATTCCGGTCGCCATGCAATTAAGCATCGCCTTGCTGAATACGGCATCGATATGACGGATGCTCAATTGCAGGATGTGTACGATAAATTCAAGGAGACGGCTGATGCGCAAAAAATCGTTACAGATGACGAATTGATTCGTATTGCGGGTGAGTTGACACAAACACAGCCAGATCCGTACGTATTGCTTGATCTACATGTTCATGCCGGTACACAGCGTTCGCGCACTGCAACGGTCACAATTCGTGAGAATGAGTTTGGAGTGGAGCAGTCTTATATGGCAATGGGCGACGGCCCGATTGAGGCAGTTATCCATGCGATTCAACAAGCAATCCCGGTAGCAGCGGAGTTTGAAGATTTGGAGCTGCATTCGTTATCAACAGGTGAAGATGCTCATGGAGAAGCAGTTGTAAGCATTATCCATCAACAGAAACGTTTCCGCGGCACGTCAATCCATAGTGATATCGTGCTTGCAGCCGCTCAGGCCTATGTTTCAGCCTGCAATCAAGCTGTTATGACAACTGGGAGCAGAATAGTCGAATCGATTGCCACTAAAGCGGCTAATTAATTACCAATGAGGCACGAGGCTAGCTTTTCCCATAGTAGAGATCGTTCTCTCTATTGTGGGAAAGAGTGCTGGTGTTTGGTAAAAACCAATAGGGGGCAGATGTTATGAGTAAACTTATTCAATATTATAATCAATTTGATGAATGGGGGCGTCTCGACAGAGCGCCCCTTGAGTTTATCGTTAACTGGCATTTCATCTCGGACACCTTGCCTAAGAGTGGACATATTTTGGACAATGGAGCTGGACCTGGCAAATATGCGATGGAGCTTGCAAGAAGCGGATACGATGTAACGTTAGCAGATTTGACTCCAAGGCTGGTACAAATCGCGGCGGAGAAGGCTGAGGAGCTTAAGTTGTCAGAACGGTTTAAAGGTTTCCATGTCTCGGATGCAAGGAATTTAAGCCAGTTCTCGGATGACGTGTTTGATGCTTCTCTTATGATGGGGCCGCTTTATCATTTGCAGCAGGAAGAGGATCGTGAACGGGCAGTTAGGGAGCTTTATCGTGTAACAAGGAGTGGCGGTTATGTGTTTGTTGCCTTTATGACACGCATTAGACATTTGCTTACTGCAGTAGCGTATCCGCAAAGCTGGAAGCCTCTTGATAACATGAATGAGATTCAGAGCTTTATGGATTCGGGCGTATTTAATCATTCTGATGAAGGTAGATTCACAGGAGCTTATTACTATGAAATAGATGATATAAAGCCTTTTATGGAAGCGCAAGGGTTTGAAACGATCAAACTGATCGGCTCTTCCAGCGTTGCTGGAGCACTTACAGCGGAACAATTCGATTATTGGAGAGGTAAGGGTGAAGATGAATTCGCAAAGTTCATGGAATTGGTTTATGACTCTGCTGACAATGTTCATTTACTAGGTTCATCATCGCATTTGCTATATATCGGAGTAAGAAAATAATGCTGTAAATTTACCAAATTTAGTGTTGTGCACAAAGTTATACACAATTCAGCTCAATTTTGTGTATAAGTGGGGAAAATCCCCGAAAATGCTGGAATTACGAAAGCTTAATATTGTGAACGGAAAGGGGATAGTTTTTGAGGTGTTTTGTTGTGGATAATGTGTATAACGTGGATAAAATAAATAAATGTATGATTTTGGACCTACAAAACGACGAATTCCGCTAAAATACTGTACTAATGCTTAGGCACTATCGACAGAATTAACTAACAATTTATACAGAGTTGTTGATATCTCTGTGGATAACATATAGCAACCATTTTTAGGCTTGGTTGGAACTATGATCAAGTTTTCCTCTTATTTTGCGTTTACATTGCGGTCACGCAAAAATTTGCGTGAATTACTAATCAGATTTTCGGTGAAAAAGTTAGCTGCATGCGTTATCTTAAAACTATGACGCATACCAAAACATAAATCTCACCTTATAGCGAGAAGTTATTGCAATGCTTAAGTGTGAATGGAGGTTAGCCAAGGAATGGATAAGCAAATGATCATTCAGGTAAGCTCGGTCAGCAAGTACTATGGTGCGAATAAGGCAGTGGATCAGGTTTCCTTCAAAGTAAATGAAGGTGAAATCTTCGGTATTATTGGTACGCACGGCGCCGGAAAAACGACGCTGCTAGAAATGTTAATGGGAATTCGTATGCCAGACCAAGGCAGTATACGTATATATGGTCACGATGTGGTGTTTGACGCTGAACGGCTGAAAGAAGATATCGGAATTCATCTTCAAAGTACGACTATAGTAGATAAAATGAATGTTCGAGAGGCGATGGAGCTTTTCCAAGGATTTTATAAACGAAAAAATGACTTGGATCGTATCATCGAACAATTCGGACTCAGCCCGTATTCGGATAAATTAGTAAAACGTTTATCAGGCGGTTGGAGGCAACGTACAGCATTAGCAATCGCTTTGGTTAATGACCCTAAGATTATATTTTTGGATGAACCAACAACAGGCCTAGATCCACAAGCCAAAAAAGATTATTGGTCGCTGTTGCAGCTTCTAAAGGAGCAAGGGAAAACGATTATCGTCGCTTCTCATGATATGGAGGAAATCCAGCACAACTGTGATCGTGTGTGTGTAATGCGCAAGGGAGAATTTATTACATGCGATAATCCCTCGAAGCTTATTGAGCAGCTCCCAGGAGGCGGTATGACAATGGAAGCTGTTTATATGCATCACGCAGTTGAGATCAATGGGAGGGTCAGTGTATAAGAAAATTAAAGACTACGTATAGTCTGTTAAATTGCATATGTAAACCTCAAGGAGGGCTTTTTAGAAATGGATCATCGGGATCGCATCGAAAGTCCGTCAGTCGAGCGTAGGAAATTACTTGAAATGAGAATGGAGATGGTTACAAACTTAATAAATCAAATGAATGAGGGGGAAAGTCAGAAACAGGAAGAGCAAACGACAAAAAAACGCAAACGCATTAACGACTGTAACGGCATAAATACACTTCATTGGATTGGTAGATTTGTAACCGTATTTCAACGGATGTTTATGTAACGATTTAATAGTATAATATAATGATCTTGAATTGGCGGAGGATCGATTGTGAACGATTGTATTCCATTCATTGGTCAACACATGCGTATAATGGTTCAGCGGTTTTTTACAGCTGAGCCTCTTGCACGTTTGGCAGAGCGATTTATTGAGGACAAGCTAGCGGAGTCCATACGATTTGGACAACTGACAGTGATGCACTATCGTATGTTTGGCGGTAATGGAGAAGATCCTTACGAGGCAGCTGCGGCAGTGGAACTGTTTATTTTGGCGTCAGATATACTGGATGATTTGCAGGATCAGGATGTACCGGACAAGCCGTGGATGCAGGTTCCTCTGCCCATAGCCATTCATGTCGCTTCTTCTCTTCTAACGTTGTCACAGCAAGCGATGCTCAGCAGTACATCGAATAACGAGATTAGAATTGCACTCATGGAGATGATGAATGCACAGCTGCTTCAAGCAGCAAATGGACAAATGCTCGACCTTATGAATGAAATAAATGACGAGCAATCCTATTTGGACGTCGTAAAGCTAAAATCTGCTACTTTGCTTCAGCTGGCGTGTATGACCGGGGTTATATTGGCTGGGCGGCCTTGGAATGATGTAGTTGCAGAGTATGCTCTTGAAATAGGTGTTTCAGCTCAAATCCAAAATGATCTTCGCGATTTGCTGCGTTGGGACGATAAGAGTGACTTTCTTCAGCGGAAATGCACCTTGCTTACATTGTATTTAATAGAAGGAGAAGCGGAAGAGGATCTCTGGATTAAAGAGTATTTTGAAGGAAAGTTAACCTCTGAAGAGGTGGCCATGAAGCACGAGCTTTTTCTTGAAACCTGCGAAAGAACAGGAACTATATTATATGGGTCAGTTATGAGTCGAATGCACTATAATCGCTTTGAGGAATTACTAGACTCTATACAGGAAATAAGTCCTTGGAAATCAGAATTTTTGCATATAATGAACCCTGGAAATGTATAAAAACATACCACGCAAAAGAGACTTCGGTAAATACAAATCACTTTTGCGTTCCCTGTCGAATCTATTCCTGTTATAGTAGAGTTGTTACTAAATATTAGTAGAGATGCGGAGGAGTTAAAATGTTAAAAGAAGCGATTCGTCAGCTGGTAAGCAACACTGAAAAAATGTCTATGGCTATGGGTGGACAACTACAAGTAGCAGGTGTTTCTGTAGAGGAACAACGCGCACTTCTTGGCGAACTAAAGAATAAAAACGAGAAAAATAGCGGTTACGCATACATGTGGAACTAGCTTACTGATTTTCTGGAAAGGAAGAGGAATGCATGAGACCTAACTTTTTTAACCGAATTGTTGCTATCCTCTTCCTGCTAGTCTTGCTAGCTTCTGTTTTATACTTAACTGCTGTGATAGTAAGAATTCCTTCTATTGGCGCAGTTTTAGTAGAGGAGCCTGGTCATCGTTATTATGTTAAGTCTTTAGAACCAGCAGGACAAGCGGATGTAAAAGGAATTAAAATCGGTGATCAGATATTAGAAGTAAACGGAAATCCAGTGCAGGATTTTGAATTTGTTAAGAAATATAATTCAATTGAATATGCTGATTACGTTTTCGTATTACATAAGGATGGCGTTACACAGAGGATTGCGTTTCCTAAGGGCTGGACAGGCGACCATTCGTTATGGGAGCTGTTGATTCAGTTGTATATCCCTGGTGTTTCACTCATTATTTTTTGTGCGTTTTCAGGATTTCTGTATGCTAAACGAAGGAATGACAAAGCAGTAATCATTCTTATTTTGTTTTTTATTTCAATAGGTTTAAGCTACTATAGTTCGGCAGCTTCAAGTCGAAGTGATTCTGTAGGGCTTACTGTTATTTATTTGATTCTTCCTAATATACCATTATTGTTTATGAGTTTTATGAATATCTATCTGAAGCGATTTGATGTTCATTTTATTAGTAAACCAATATTGAACACATTGTATGGAATTGTAGGCTTTGTAGGGATCATAAGCTTAATTTACATTTGGACAGATTTAGCATCTAACAGTATTTATACCTATATTCAGGTAGCCTATAGCAGCTCAGTGCTGATAGGTAATTTTGTATGCGTGTACATGCTTATTAGAAAGTTTTTTAAGCATCGGCGTACTAAGCTGCATTCTCTGTTCACAATTACTTTGATCTCTCATCTAGTTGCCTTTACTCCGTTTGCGTTAATGAATTTACTTCCTCAAATTATCGGCAAGGATCAAGTTTTTCCAGCTGCGTTCACTGCGCTTTTTCTATTCGTATTGCCGATCGTTTATTTCTATTTATCAACCTCAAATCAATTATTTGATATTGATTTTATTATAACTAGATTTAAATATTATACGGCGCTAGCCTTTGTTCCATCAGTAATAGTAGCAGCACTCGTAGCGTTTGTATTATTAGGAGAGAACAATCCGTCATGGTCCATGTGGTTTGGCGTGTTTTTTGTTATCTATATCGGCATGACGTTGTTTTTATATGGGAAAGAACAGATTGATCAAAGGTTTAGACCTAAGCTCTTCAAAGCGATGTACAGCTATCAGGATAGTCTGGATCGTTTCTCAAGAAAGATCGCTAGAGTCATGAAGCAAAGTGATTTGGAAGCCGTGCTTAAACAAGAGATAAGTGATCTTATTCCGGTTAGTCGGATTACGTTTCTAGTAGTGGAGCAAACAGAGAATATTGTATACCCGATGGGAGAATTGCCAGAGGAGCTCATTACCGCTGAGTTTTTACTTGGCACGGTCAATTCCTTACAGGTAGGCGAGTTAATCGAGCTTCCCTATGGATTAGGACTTGTAATCGGCAGACAACGGTCAAGATATCACATCCTTTGGATTGGTATGAAGACTAATCATACTCGATTTAATTCGGACGAGCTTCGGTGGCTGAAGACGATGTCCAACTATTCAAGCATCGTATTTGAGAACTTATATTTAATCGAGGGCTTGATTGAGGATCTGGAGTCGGAGGTTCGCAAAGAACACACGACTTCGCCATGGGTGCTGCGCCTGCTGTTCTGCTTATCTGAGAATGAGAGAAGGAAGCTTGCTGCTGATTTGCATGACTCGGCTCTTCAGGATCAGCTGCTTTGGTATCGCAAGCTGGAAGCGATCATGATGGATTATCCTATTTCGGATAGCCTAGGGCGTGAGCTAGAGGATATTAAAGAAGGATTGCTGGATGTAATCCATCAAATTCGTGAAACTTGTAATGAGCTGCGCCCGCCGCTCTTGAAGGAGATGGGCGTGGTTGAGGCTGTTGAATCGATCATCGAGCACACTCAAATGCGTGTAAACTTTGCTGTTGATTTCCGAACAAAATCATTTAATCGTCCGCTTAACGAGGAGCAGATTACAGCGATCTATCGTATCGTACAGGAATTGCTGCGCAATGCGGACAAGCATTCACACGCAAAGCTTGTAATTTTGGAGCTTGAGCTTCGTAAAGGAACGATATATTTCCGATATCAAGATGATGGTGTCGGAATGGATGTTAATCAAATGATTGTTTCATTTGAACATATGGGCTTGTCAGGGATTAAAGAGCGGGTGACAGGTCTTGAAGGGGACATATCATTTTATTCACAAAGCGGTAGCGGCTTAGAGGTTGTCATTTTGTTGCCAGAGATTATGACAACCGGTAGATCGGAGAGGGGTATATCGCGTGATTCGTATCTTATTAGTTGATGATCATCCTTCTGTCGGAGAAGGAACGAAAACAATGATCGAGCAAGATAGCGAGATGTCGGTGTCGGTTGTATTGTCAGCTGTCGAAGCTCTCGATATTGTTCAAACCGAGCATTTTGATCTTATCTTATGTGATTTAAATATGCCTGGCATTAGTGGATTGGAATTGACGAAACGTCTTATTCAACAGGAACCTGAACGCAAGGTGATTATTTACTCAGGCTATGAGATTGGTTCACATTTTAACTTACTAATTGAATCGGGCGTATCTGGTTTTATATCGAAGACCGTATCAAGGGAGCAGCTGCATAATGCGATACGATGCGCTATGAGAGGGGACACAGTAATTCCGATCACCCTATTAAAGCAGCTTCGGCGGCATGAGGTTACCATCGGACGTACAGAAGTAGCTGTCGAGGATGTATCTATTAATGAAAAAGAACAAACGATATTACATGAGGTAGCTACTGGAATTAGTAATAAAGAGCTGGCAGCTATGCTGCATGTGAGCCAGAGAAACGTAGAGTATCAGCTGTCGCGTATTTTCGATAAGCTCAACGTGCGATCACGCTCGGAAGCGATTAAAGAGGCACAGCGTCTAGGCTTGATAAGTTTAGAACAATATTAGATGGAAAAGGCCTTTTTAATAGGGTAAAGCATCGTATAGATTAATAAAAACCGGCAGCTTAAGGTTAAACCTTAAGCTGCCGGTTTGCTGTTTCTTCTTTATTCGAATGATCGATTTTGTAGCGCGACTCGTCCAAGTAAGCTAACCATATAGCTGTCCAAGCGCTCGACCATTAAATTATCTGTTAGTCCGGTTACAACGAAAGCAGGCCAGCCTGGATAGACGGAAGGTGGTCCAAACAATATATCGATTAAAGATAAGAGATCCCAGTAGGGATCATATTGAAATGAGGAGCCAGCATGCTTCTCATAAGCAGACAAAAAAGCATCTGCGGTCGCAACGTCATAAAGCTGAGCCAAATTTAATCTGCAATGCCCAATGTCGATTCCTGCAGGTCCTTGGCATGCGTTCACCCAATTAACAATACCGCTCTTTAGCAGGTATGATGCTTACATGTATTGTTCCCATTCTTCATATGCGGTGGATAAAGAAGCTTTAACAACTTCAATGGCAGCTTGAATTTCTTGAATTCGGATGTAATCATTGAAAATTGCCGGATCAGTGAGCTGCAATTCCAAATCGGTAATTTGCTGCTCGAAAGAAGCGATTTCCAGTTCTAATTGCTCAACTTTACGCTGCCTTGAACGTTCTTCTCGTTTTGCTTGCTTGTCTGCTTCATAAGAGTTTGCAGGTGAAATGTCAGATACGGCTGCTGTCTTTGAGTTTGAAGACTGTTTTTGCAGTGCTTCGAGCCGCGCTTCTTCGATTTCACTTTTTTTCTCTATCATTTCGTCATAATTTCCTAGGAAATGGTCCGTACCGGACGACTTTAGTTCGACAATTCGCTCAGCCATCTTATTTAAGAAGTAACGGTCATGCGAAATGAAGAGCAAAGTTCCTTCATAATCAAGCAAAGCAGCCTCTAGAACTTCTTTGCTGAACAGATCGAGATGGTTCGTAGGCTCATCCAGAATGAGGACATTGGCCTCTGCAAGCATAAGCTTGGCTAATGACACACGAGCCTTCTCTCCGCCGCTTAGTGAGGATATCCGTTTCAAGACATCTTCTCCGCTGAATAGGAAGTTGCCAAGTACGGTTCGAATGCGTGCTTCTTCCATATGGGAGTAGCTGCCCCAAACTTCTTCAAGAACTGTATTTTGGCCGTTCAGCCTCGTATGCTCTTGATCATAGTAGCCAACTTTGACATGGGTTCCGAACTTGATTGTTCCCGTTGTAGGTTCGTTTTGGCCAACGATTACTTTCAACAAAGTTGATTTTCCGATACCATTGGGGCCAATTAATGCAACCGTTTCACCACGAGTCAGCTGGAATGACACATTGCTGAAGATCGGTGAGTCTTTGCCTGGGAAAACAACTGAAATATCGTTTACCGCAAGCACGTCTTTACCTGTTGAACGCTCGATTTCAAATGTGAAGTGAGCCTTCTTCAAATCACCCTGAGGCTTGTCCAGCCGATCCATTTTGTCTAAAGCTTTGCGCCTGCTCTGCGCTCGTTTGGTGGTTGAAGCACGAACGATATTGCGTTGAACAAATTGCTCCATCCGTGATATTTCATCCTGCTGCTTCTCGAATTGACGCATATTGATTTCGTATTCAGCAGCTTTCAGCTCCATATAGCGACTGTAGTTGCCGGTATAACGCTTAGAAGTATTACGCTCGATTTCAATAATCGTTTGGGCTAGAGCATCGAGGAAGTATCGGTCATGAGATACGACTAAGATTGCTCCTGAATATCCACGCAAATATGATTCTAGCCACGTTAAAGTCTCAATGTCGAGATAGTTCGTAGGCTCATCCAGCATGAGCAGATCGGGTGCTTGAAGCAATATTCGAGCCAGTGCCAGCCGTGTCTTCTGACCGCCGCTTAAAGTCGCGATCAGCGTATCACCCGGGAAGGTTCCGAAACCCATGCCGTGAAGTACACTGTTGATGCGTGTGTTGATTTCGAAGCCGCCTTGCTCACGATACCAATCCGAACGTTTGGCATATCGATCGAGTGTGTCCGCATAACGCTTCTCATCTTCATATACTGAGGGATCAGCCATTTTGATTTCAAGCTCGCGCAGCTCCTGTTCAGCTTCAATAAGATGAGAAAATACAGCTCGCATCTCCTCTTCGATCGTGCGGTTGGATTGCAATCCGCTGTTCTGAGCGAGATAACCGATTTTTGTTTCTTTTGCTTTATGGATAGCGCCTGAATCAGCGGACATTTCGCCTGCAATGATCTTAAGCAGCGTAGACTTGCCGGCACCATTAACACCTACGAGACCGATTCTTTCTCGTTCCAGCACTTGAATAGAAATATTGGATAATACGACATTTACGCCGTAGCTTTTCGTTACGTTAGAAACCTGCAGCAGCATTTTGAAACCTCCAACAAAAAAATTGTAAAGAACGAATGCTTTTACTACATATTAGTGTACCATAAACGAGCACTAGCATTGGCGAAAGTTGCATAACAATGTTAAACTACTATTAATGAAAGAAAATGATGGGAAGCAGAATAGGTGAATGCTTTTGGTTGAACCAAATCAACTAGGCGATAAAGCTTACATACGTAATCAGATGACGATAAAACGAAATAATTTGTCAGTGGAGCAGCGAAGATTATGGTCTGAAGCGGCCTGTGCGAAAGCGATAATTTTCATGGAGAGCCATTCTGTAACAGCGTTTATGGTGTATGTGTCTTTTCGAAGTGAGCTTGATTTGTCGAGCCTCATTGAATGGGGCTGGCGAACAGGACGAGATGTCATTGCACCAAGATGCATCGCAGCAGACCGGTCAATGAAGCTGTACCATTTGCGGGGCTGGGATGATCTTAAGGCTGGCGCCTACGGGATCATGGAGCCGAATCCGGATGTGGCGGGGCCAATCAACGACAAATGTGTGCTCGGTGCAGTGTTTGTTCCAGGCCTAGCCTTTGATAGTCGAGGAGGCCGCCTTGGTTATGGCGGCGGATATTATGACCGATTTGCTGAATCGGTTCATATAAGTCCTCATAAGCCGGGAATTACACACTGGCTTGGTATGTCGTTCGAGGCTCAGTTCATTGCTGAAGTGCCCCTTGAGGAGCATGATCTGAAAATGGACGGCATCATTACCGAAAAAAACGTGTATTTGCTTTAGGTTAATTAGAGTCATATGAATGCGAAATGAACTTTGGACTTTAAAAGTCGAAGTGTTCGTTTACGCGAGAAGGAGCGATCAAGGTGGAGTTGACCCATTTTAACGAGCAGGGTCGGGCGCGAATGGTAGACATCTCCGATAAGGAAGTCACTTCACGTACGGCAGTCGCTCAAACCAAGGTTACGATGAACCCAGACACCTTAGCACAGATTAAGGCAGGCAAGGTTGGGAAAGGCGATGTACTGGCGGTAGCTCAGGTTGCAGCAGTCATGGCCGCCAAAAAAACGGCAGATTGGATTCCAATGTGCCATCCGTTACCGCTCACAGGAATTAATGTTATATTTAGCGATAATGGGACAGATGAGCTTTATATAGAAGGTACGGTTAAGACGACTGGGAAAACAGGTGTTGAAATGGAAGCACTGACAGCCGTGTCGGCCGCAGCTCTAACGGTTTACGACATGTGCAAAGCGCTGCAAAAGGATATGGTCATCGGACCTACGCAGCTAGTTTCGAAAACGGGCGGAAAAAGCGGCGATTATCAAATTTCGTCAAACCCATGAGCGAAATAGGGATGGGAGGAATGGTAAATGCGGTGGAAGGTAGCAATATTAACAGCAAGCGATAAAGGCTCGCGAGGAGAACGTGAAGATACAAGTGCCCAGGTTATTCGTGAACTGGTTGAGGAGGAGCTGGGCGGCGAAATTATTGACTATCGGATTGTACCTGACGAGCAAGATGAAATTATGGCAGCGATCATTGAAATGACAGAATATTTCCATGCTGATCTGGTGCTTACGACGGGCGGAACTGGACTCGCAGAACGCGATGTTACACCGGAGGCGACGCTTAAGGTTATTGACCGTGCAGTTCCTGGTATTGCGGAAGCTATGCGGATGGGTGCACTCCAGAAGACAAGGAGAGCCATGCTATCTAGGGGTGTATGTGGAATAAGAGGCAGCTCTCTTATTGTTAATTTGCCGGGCAGTCCAAAAGGTGTACATGAGAGCCTGATGGCAATCATGGATCAATTACCGCACGCACTGGGCATTTTATCCGGTGAACTGGGGGAACATAGTGTATGAGTCAGCAACAGCAGCGTGCAGAGGGCGGAACGGAGCAGCTTGGATCGACTACACTTAGAGAAGTTTCCGTATATGATGCGATCGGGCTGCGATTGGCTCACGATTTGACGCGAATTATTCCAGGACAGTTTAAGGGCCGTTTGTTCAAAAAAGGTCATGTCGTTCTAGAGGAAGATATCCCCAATCTTCTCGACATTGGTAAAGAGCATATCTATATTATGGAGCTTGGGGAAAATGAGCTTCATGAGGATGATGCAGCCATTCGGATGGCTGAAGCTTTATACGATGGCGAGCTTATTTTAACTGAGCCTCATGAGGGTAAGGTAAGTATTAAAGCGAATCAGCTTGGTCTAGCGGAGATTGACCAAGCGATGGTTGATGCCATTAATGAGCTAGGAGAGATTGCTCTAGCAACGATTAAGGGGAAGACGGTTGTTAAGTCAGGGCAACCGCTCGCTGCAACGAGAGCGATTCCGCTTGTCGTGCCTAAAGGGAAGGTGGAGACGGTTGAAAGGCTTGCAGCTGAATATCGTCTTGCAAATGGGGGAGTTTCACCGCTGCGCGTACGTCCTTTTCGTAAATTTCGAGTAGGTCTGTTAACGACCGGCGGAGAAGTTTTTAACGGCAGAATAGAAGACAAATTTGGTCCGGCGGTGCGCAGCAAGCTTGAGGAGCTTGGTTCAGAGGTTGCGGAGCAGCGATTTACGCCCGATGATCGACAAACAATTGTCAAGGAAATACACTATTTGCTGGAACAACGTTATGATATGATACTAGTGACTGGCGGAATGTCGGTGGATCCCGACGACCGCACACCAGGAGCTATAAAAGCAGCCGGAGCGGATATCGTAAGCTATGGAACTCCGATGCTGCCAGGCTCAATGCTGCTGATCGGTTATTTACACGGTGTACCTATTATGGGGCTGCCAGGCTGCGTCATGCATGATCCATATACGTCGTTCGACGTTCTTCTCCCGCGAATTTTGGCTGGAGATACTATCGTTCGTGAAGATATTGTTAGCATGGGATATGGCGGATTAAACAGCTGCTAAATTTACTGCATAAAGTTATAAGGAGGTTGTGACATGTCAGGAATTGGTGCAACAGGGGTTATACTGCTCGTGCTCGTTGCCTTGCTTCTATTTGGACCGAACAAACTTCCAGAGCTCGGACGTGCTTTTGGTCGGACGCTTCGCGAGTTTAAATCCGGAGCCAGAGAGATGATGGAAGATGATGATCGTAAAGACAAGGATTCGAACCGTGTCGAAGTGAATCGCTCGGAAAATAGTGATAAAGACAATAAGCGGCTTCCGGATTAATCGGGCCCGCTTTTTTCTTGAAAAAAAGGCTGATATTGCTAGGCGAAGGAGGTAAGTGCAGGTGGGATCGGAAGCAACCAACAAATCGGAGCACACATCACGTAAAGCGCTTCTTCGCGAGGAAGGGCTTATGCCGCTTCTAGAGCATCTTGGAGAGCTGCGCAAGCGTATCTTCTACGTGCTTATCATTTTAACTTTAGGATTAGTCGTCGGCATTGTATTAGCTCAGCCTACCTATAACTTTCTAATGAGCCAGAAGCCTGCAAATACGATATCATTACATACGTTTTCACTTTGGGATGGAATCGGCATGTACATGAAGTTCGCATTTGTTATTGCTTTAATTATTGCTTTGCCTGTCATTGCTTATCAGCTATGGGCATTCGTAAAGCCGGCTCTCCGCAAGAATGAGCAGCGTTCCACGCTGAAATACGTTCCATTCGCACTAATTATGTTTTTAATCGGATTGGCATTTTCGTATTTTGTTGTTTTTCCGCTCGCATTTAATTTCACGAGAACAGTTTCACAGCATTTAAATCTTGAGGAAACCTATGGTATTGCGCAGTATTTCGCGTTTATGTTTAATTTACTCATCCCTATATCGCTCCTATTCGAGCTGCCGCTAGTTATTATGTTTCTAACTGCTATCCGATTGGTGAATCCAAAGCGGCTTCGCAAAATGCGTCGACTTGCCTATTTCATCATGGTAGTTATCGGAGTTATGATAACGCCGCCGGATTTCATATCTGATATATTAGTCGCAATCCCTTTAATTATTTTGTATGAGATTAGTGTGTTTCTATCGGGTACGGTATACAAAAAGCAGCTTGCAGCAGATGCAAAGTGGAAAGCTGAATACGGTGAGTCGTTGAATAAGGCATAGAAGGAAGAAGAGGAAAGTTTCTCTTCTTCCTTTTTTTTATTGACAAAAACAATATTTCCGCATAATATTTAAACAGTTGTTTTAAACAATTGTTTAAATGGAGAAAACGGGAGTGGACGATAATGAAAAATGCTTTGAAAGCTTTTATGAAACGCCCTACCACTATAGTGGGGATTTTTACTGCAATTATGTTTCAAGTGATTTTTTCGGTCATTTGGATGACGGGCTATAATGGCGTTACCGATCGAATCGACAAGCTGCATATTGCAATTGTTAATGAAGACGAGAAAATGGGTCAGCAGATTACAGGCAATCTTATTCAAAATTTACCGTTCGATATGAAGCAAATTGATAACATTGACGTGGCAAAGCAGCAGCTTGATGAGCGTGAGCTGCAGATGGTTGTATGGATACCGGCAGATTTCTCCCAGAAGACTGCGGCAGCCGATGGTACAGCAGCCATTCAATATGTTATTAACGAATCGAATCCAGCACTTATAAAGAGCATTATGAGTGGTGCAGCAGCTCAAATTACAGCAGAAGTAAACAAGCAAGCGGTGACTGGAGGTATTCAAACTGTACTGGGTAATATGCAGCTGCCGGCAGAGCAGGCAGGGGCAGCGGCGCAAGGATTATCTGAGCGTGTTACATCGGACATTCAATCAACAAATGCCATACAAGGAATGAACAATCAAATGGTTCCGATGATGCTGGTACTTGCTTCATATGTAGGGGCTATGATTATGGGGATGAATTTTGAGCAAAGCTCATTGTCGATAAGCGCGAGTGTCAGCAGATGGCATCGATTCGCAGCAAGATGTGTTATTAATGTAGCAGCAGGTGTGATCGTTTCGTTAGTCGGCTCTTCCTTGCTTGCAGCATTTGGCGGTCAGATGGCTCAAGGCTTCCTTCATATCTGGTTATTTCAGCTGCTGTTCGTATTAACATTTATATTCGTAGCGCAAACTTTTATATACTTGTTTGGTTTGAGCGGCATGTTGTTTAATATAATCTTATTGTCAGCACAGCTTGTTACCTCTGGCGCGATCGTGCCTCGTGAATTATTATCGGACTTCTACATCAAGCTGGGAGACCTTCTTCCAGCGACGTATGCAGTAGAAGGCACTATGAACATTTTGTTTGGAGGTCCAGCTGCTACAGCGGATGCATTGTCTTTAAGCATCATTGCTATTATTGCAATCGTGATTAGCGCGCTCGCTGTAGCTGTCAAAAGGCAAGCGATTCAGAAGCAGCCTTCCGCAGTCATTGCAAGTCAAAGTCGTTAATCACAAACTTGATCTTGCTGTTTAGGTGTAATTGGTTCAAAATATAAGAAATTGTTTTTATGGAGGACCGTTATGACAGCAGGAGATGCGGATATTAAAATCAGAATTTTGTCAGCAGCTAAAAAGCTGTTTGCAGAGCACGGTTTCGATAAAACGACCGTTCGGCAAATTTGCGAGGAGGCAGGAGCTAATGTCGCTCTCGTCTCGTATCATTTTGGCGGCAAAGAAAATATGTTCTGCGCTTTATTTGAGCACTATTTTCCAAATGATCGAATTGCAGAGGCAGATTCCTCGTTAAATCCGGTAGAGGGTGTTAAGCTCATTGCTCGTGAGGTAACGAATTTCCGATATAGTGATCGCGAGCTCATCAACATAATTCAACAAGAAGTGATAATGAATACGGATCGTATTAAGCATATTCGCAAACATGTCATGCCGTTGTGGGAGATGCTTCGGCAATGGCTCAAGGAGGGCAAGGAGCAAGGGGTGTTTCAATTCGGTTCTTTAGACAACACTTTAATGTCCATTATTGGCATATTGCTCTTTCACCGGAATACCGAATATTGGACTACATTAATCGAAGAAGAGCTTTCTTCGCAGGAAACAATTATTGAAGACTTAACCTCGTTCATTTTGGGAGGCTTGCACTACAAAGGACAATAGTTGAAATGAATCTTTGCCGTACACGAGAAATCGCTGTGCGGTATTTTTTTTGTTAAAGTCTTCTGCTGCTTCCAAACTATTGGTACAATTTATAAGGAATGGATAGGAAAGAATTGGATTTATGTATCAGACCCGTCAATATAGAGCCGGCAGTTCAACTGGCAGAATAGGAGCGAGGTTATAAAATGAACCGCGAACAGATATTGAAGATTTTGGAGCAGCACAGAAAAAAAGGGTTAGCGCTGCTGAAGGTTGCCAGCGGGCCAACTGACCTGACAACAGGTTTGTGGTCAGTTGATGCGAATCCGTTACTTCTGGAAGAAATCAAGGCGGAGGCCGATCAATTCCTGCTGTCTCCTGATCCTGAGCTTACCTATTTACTCTTTCAAATTTATCGAGACACTGGAGAGCGTTTGGCCTACGAACGAGTATATTTTGAAAGGCGCAAAAGGCTGAATGCATATGTCATTATGTCGCTGCAAGAGCCGGGGAATACGGATTATGAAGCTGCCGCTTTTAATATCATTTGGTCGATCTGCAATGAGTTTACATGGTGTCTGCCTGCTCACTTTAATGAGGCGAAAGAGACGCTGGACATCGATTTATTTTGTGCCGAGACGGGATTTGCACTTAGCGAGATTATGTTGTTGTTAAGCAGCCGTTTGCCTAAATTGCTGCGGAAGCGAATTGAGACAGAGGTGGAACGACGAATTTTCCATCCTTTTTTGGAGCAGGGTCCATTCGGCTGGGAGACTGCTGATCACAATTGGTCGGCGGTATGCGCAGGATCGGTTGGTGCAGCTGCGCTTCACCTCATTTCGGATTCCGATAGGCTTTCAAAAGTACTGGAGCGGGTGCTTTATTCGCTCGATTGTTATTTGTCTGGATTTGGTGAAGACGGTGCGTGTGCAGAAGGTTATTTATACTGGCAATATGGTTTCGGATATTATGTTTATTTCTCACAAATGTTAAAGGCGGCTACGGGCGGAGAAATCAACTTATTTAATTCGAGAAAGGTGAAGGAGATTGCACTCTTTCAACAGAAGTGTTTTACAGGAAACAGCACGGTAGTTAATTTCTCTGATTCACGTTCTGAAAGCGGTATCTTTATGGGGCTTAGCTGCTGCTTACATAGTGAGTATGAAGAGGTAATCGTACCAGACGCGAGTCTTCGAGCGGCTTATTCAGCAGATCACTGCGGACGCTGGGCGCCTGCGATTCGTAATTTGATGTGGGCTCGGGAAGAATGGATGCAATCAACTGCCAGCATTACGATGTGGCCTGCTGAATCATATTACTTGTCTGATGTGCAATGGCTTCTGTCCAGGCATGCGAGCGAGAATGGCGGTAATTACAGCTTTGCGGCAAAGGGCGGCCATAATGAGGAGCCTCATAACCATAATGATGTCGGACATTTCATTGTTCATGCGGATGGACAAGCTTATTTAGCCGATTTGGGCAGCGGAAAATATACGGCGCAATATTTTGGCCCGGATCGCTATACGCTTTGGTGCAATGGCTCGCAAGGACATTCTGTTCCGATCATCGAAGGTGCTCATCAGCATCATGGTGCTTTGTATCTAGCCAAGGTCTTGGAAGCGTCTACAAACGAAATTATTGATAAGCTGACTCTTGAAATCAGCTCGGCCTATGGATATTCCAAGCTGGAGCGATTGGAACGCCGTTTCATTTGGGAAAAGGAGAAGCTGCCGCGTTTAACGTTGACTGATACTTTTTGGATAGTGCCGAGCATTGCAGAACCGGTTATTACGGAGCGTTTCATTACGTATATTGCTCCCGAACTTTCTGCTGAAGGTCGAATGACGTTAACAGGAAAGCGTCAATTGAGTATTCACTTTAATCATAAGGTATGGAAACCTGTTGTGACTTCACGAAGCGATATCGATCATTATGGACAGGAACGATTCTGGTATACCCTTGATTTTCAATTAATGGCAGCATTAGATGTACCTTTGACGGCGCCTTTTATATTTCAGTTTGACTCATAGATGACTAAATCGACACGAGGAGCGAGTACGCACATGGAACAGATCAACTGGGTAAACGAAGCATGGGATAACGTACATGAGAAGGTAACGAGAACGAGCAGCCGGATTGGGGCAAGGTTTCCGCATGCAAGCGTAGATGGCGCTTATGTGCTTGAAGCTCCTCATTGGTGGACGGCTGGCTTCTGGCCGGGCTTGCTATGGTTATTGTACCGTGACCCGAAGTCGAAGGACGACCGTTACAAGGATATTGCGGAAGCTTGCGAGCAGCAATTGGATGAAGTATTGACTGGATATGACCGGCTCGATCACGATATCGGTTTCATGTGGTCGCTTACGAGCGTAGCACGCTATAAGCTGCTGAGAGAAGAGCAGTCGCGTAAGCGTGCACTGCTTGCTGCGAGTGTACTCAGCGGACGTTTCAATGTGAAAGGTAATTATATAAGAGCTTGGAATCCTTGGGGCGAGGGTGAACGCAACGAGGGCTGGGCTATCATAGATTGTATGATGAACTTGCCGCTCCTCTACTGGGCGAGCGAAACAACTGGAGATCCGAGATTCAAGCATTTGGCGATGGCGCATGCGGATACGGTGCTTGCGCATTTCATCCGGACGGACGGCTCGGTTAATCATATCGTTATTTTTGATCCGGAAACGGGTGAATTCGTAAGCGTAAACGGAGGACAAGGCTTTGCTCCGAATTCAGCTTGGTCGCGCGGAGCATCGTGGGCGATTTATGGGATGGCGCTTAGTTATCGGTACACAGGTGAGACGAGATATTTGGAGGCTGCGAAGCGGGTCGCTCATTTCTTCTTGGCGAATTTGCCCGAGGATTCGGTGCCGCATTGGGATTTCCGTTTGCCTTCAGGCGTTGAGCATTATCGTGACACCTCCGCTGGTGCTTGTGCAGCCTGCGGCCTGCTTGAAATCGCAAAGTCGGTTCCAGATGAAGAGTCGGAACTTTACCAAGCGGGTGGAGAAAGAATACTGCACTCATTATACGAGAACTACGGCGCTTGGGATGATGATGCGGAAGAAGGCTTGATTTTGCACGGGACAAGTCATTACCCTCAGCGGAGAAACATTGACGTACCGCTAATATACGGCGACTATTTCTTCGTAGAAGGCTTATCACGGTTAAGAGGGGATTCCTCTACATTTTGGTAGAGGAGGGGGGATGAGCATGCAAATCGAAAATAGACAGCTGTTAAACGCAATACTTCCTGAACGCAAATACTGGTTAGAGCAGATGCTAGCTATTGGCGAGCCTGTACTTGCTGCGCTTGCTGAGCGCCGTCTTAAACAACGGATGCCGATTGAAATCGCAGAAGCTGCTGGAGAGAACGATGTCGAAAAAGCGGAAGCGGAACTTATAGCTGACCGAGCGAAATACACACATTTAGAAGCGTTGGGGAGACTTCTTTCCGGCATGGCCCCTTGGCTAGAGAATCAGCAATTGCAAGGGGAAGAGGATGAGCTGCGGATCCGCTACACCGAGCTCGCTCGTGAAGCAATTGATGCGGGAACTGATCCGGCCTCCCCGGATTATATGAACTTTAGCGAAGGATTTCAGCCGATAGTGGACGCTGCTTTTTTGGCGCTTGCGATTTTACGGGCTCCGATTGAGCTGGGTGAAAAGCTGGAGCAACGTGTGAAATTAAATGTAATTACAGCTCTGAAGCAAACGCGGTCAAGGAAGCCTGTATTCTCGAACTGGCTGTTGTTTGCTGCAACGACTGAAGCAGCTTTGCTAAAGCTAGGAGAGAACGACTGGGACCCTATGCGGATCGATTACGCCTTGAAGCAGCATGAGCAATGGTATTTGGGCGACGGTGCGTATGGTGATGGTCCTGATTTTCACTGGGATTATTACAACAGCTTCGTCATTCAGCCTATGCTTGTCGAAGTGCTAGCCGCAGCAGGTAATGAATATGAGGAATGGGGAGCGATGCGACCTGCCGTAACGAGCCGAGCACGGCGTTATGCAGAGGTACTTGAGCGATTAATCGGATCTGACGGCACGTATCCGCCTATTGGAAGATCGCTTGCTTATCGCTTCGGTGCCTTCCAAAGCTTAGCTCAAAGCGCATGGCTAGATGATTTGCCAAAAGGGGTAACTGCTGCTCAGGTGCGCTGTGCGTTGACAGCAACAATACGTAGAACGCTTGAAATGCCTGGGAATTTCACATCAGAGGGCTGGCTCACGATGGGCTTCTACCAGCGGGATATTGGAGAGCGCTACATTTCTACAGGAAGTCTCTATTTATGCGCCGCTGTGTTCTTGCCTTTGGGATTGCCAAGCGAGCATTCTTTCTGGAGTGGTGCTGAAGAAGCTTGGACCTCGAAGAAAGCATGGTCAGGACAAGCTTTTGGCATAGATACGGCTTTGAAATAAGGTTTCTAATAGCTTAAGTTGATCACTATGAATCCGAGTAAGCAGTAGAAAAAAATTTGGTTCCTTCTGCCTAGTGTAAATAAACGGAAAATTAAAACCAAGCACTTGAAATTAATAACGAAAATGAGTATGATAAAACTAGTTGTTAGCACTTGAAGGTTTCGAGTGCTAACGAGAATATAAGCAGCGACAAATTTTGAAGGAGGCTATTTTCAATGATCAGACCTTTGGGTGAACGCGTATTGATCGAAGCAATCGCGAAGGAAGAAACAACTGCTAGCGGTATCGTATTGCCGGATTCGGCGAAAGAAAAACCGCAAGAAGGTAAAGTGATTGCAGTTGGCAGCGGTACGCTGAAAGATGGCGTTCGTATTGCTCTTGAAGTTAAAGAAGGCGATCGCGTTCTTTTCTCCAAATATGCCGGCACTGAAATCAAATACGAAGGTAAAGAGTATTTGATTATGAAAGAAAGCGAAATCCACGCGATTTTTGAATAACAGCCCGTTAAGGGTCACATAGAAGGCAAGACATAAATAAAGCATTTCTACTTAAACTATTTTGGGAGGTTTCTGTTCATGGCTAAGGAAATTAAATTTAGCGAAGACGCTCGTCGCGCAATGCTGCGCGGAGTTGATGCACTTGCAAACGCGGTTAAAGTAACACTAGGTCCAAAAGGTCGCAACGTGGTACTTGAGAAAAAATTCGGGAGCCCGCTTATCACGAATGATGGTGTATCCATTGCAAAAGAAATCGAGCTTGAAGATGCTTTTGAAAACATGGGTGCTCAACTCGTTAAAGAAGTAGCAACAAAAACGAATGACGTAGCAGGCGATGGTACAACTACTGCGACTGTTCTTGCTCAAGCGATGATTCGCGAAGGCTTGAAAAACGTTACAGCTGGCGCTAACCCAATGGTTATCCGCAAAGGTATCGAGAAAGCTGTTAAAGCTGCTGTTGAAGAGCTTAAATCCATCTCGAAACCAATCGAAGGCAAACAATCGATCGCACAAGTGGCTTCGATCTCATCTGCTGACGATGAAGTAGGTCAACTTATTGCAGAAGCTATGGAAAAAGTCGGCAACGACGGCGTTATCACTGTAGAAGAGTCGAAAGGCTTTGTTACAGAGCTAGAAGTAGTTGAAGGTATGCAATTTGACCGTGGTTATGTATCTCCATACATGATTACTGACACTGATAAAATGGAAGCTGTCCTAGACAACCCTTACATCCTTATCACTGACAAAAAAATTACGAGCATTCAAGAGATCCTTCCGGTTCTTGAGAAAGTCGTACAATCCGGCAAGCAATTGCTAATCATTGCTGAAGACGTAGAAGGCGAAGCTCAAGCTACTCTAGTAGTGAACAAACTTCGTGGTACATTCACTTGCGTAGCTGTTAAAGCTCCAGGCTTCGGTGACCGTCGTAAAGCTATGCTTCAAGATATCGCTGCTCTAACAGGCGGCCAAGTGATTACAGAAGAGCTAGGCCTTGAGCTTAAATCGACTGGCGTTGAATCACTAGGTTCTGCTCGTCAGATCCGCATCACTAAAGAAACAACAATCATCGTTGACGGCAGCGGCAACTCCGCTGACATCGTTGCTCGCGTGAACCAAATCCGCGCTCAACTGGAAGAAACAACTTCTGACTTTGATCGTGAGAAGCTTCAAGAGCGTCTTGCAAAATTGTCAGGCGGCGTAGCAGTTATCAAAGTTGGCGCAGCTACAGAAACAGAATTGAAAGAGCGCAAGCTCCGCATCGAAGATGCCCTCAACTCCACTCGTGCAGCGGTTGAAGAAGGTATCGTATCGGGCGGCGGTACTGCCCTCATTAACGTATACAATGCAGTTGCTGCTGTTAAAGCAAATGGCGACGAGCAAACAGGCGTTAACATCGTTCTTCGTTCCCTTGAAGAGCCGCTTCGCACAATCGCTGCGAACGCTGGTCAAGAAGGTTCAGTTATCGTTGAGCGTCTGAAAAACGAAAAAATCGGCATCGGCTACAACGCAGCTACTGGCGCATGGGTAAACATGTTCGAAGCTGGTATCGTTGACCCTGCTAAAGTAACTCGTTCTGCTCTTCAAAACGCAGCTTCTGTTGCAGCTATGTTCTTGACTACTGAAGCAGTTGTTGCTGACAAACCAGAACCTAAGGGTGCTGGCGCTGGCATGCCTGATATGGGCGGCATGGGTGGAATGGGCGGCATGATGTAAGCTAGACAGGATAAGGCTTTTCAGCCTTTCTGCTCTAAACCATCAGACCATTTAGCTCCTTAAATTGAGGTTCTTTTGATTTTGATTTAAGAAGCAGTTACAGTTATAAATAATAAATCAAGCAATGACCACTTCTTAATAATTTTATTAGGGAGTGGTTTTTTGTGTTGTTAAAGTTTGCATTTAAAGATTTTCTTGATGACCGTAAGTTTAAGAATACTACACAGAAAAATATTAGGAATTACCTAACGTTACTAGGTGAGTTTGTTAACTATTGCACTGACAATGAGGTAGTAAATGTTGAGGACATTGCACAAAGCCATGTGAAAGAGTATTTGATGTTTTGTCAGGATAAAGGCAACCAAGCTGGCACAATAAATACTAAGCTGTTAAGAATAAGAGCATTCCTCAATTACATGGTAGAATGCGAAGTCATTAAGAATAATCCAGCCCACAAAGCAAAATTCCAAAAGACAGATGTAAAGATTGACGTGTTTTCAGATGAACAAATTAATCAGATGCTTAATTTTTATAGACGTATTAAGCGCAGAGAAAAAAGCTACGTTGCTTATCGTGATTATATGATTATAGTTGCGATACTTGGCACTAGCATTAGGCGTGGTGAAATTATCGGGTTGAAATGGTCTGATGTTGATTTTGAAAAACAACAGTTATCAGTCTTTGGAAAGTCGAGAAGAAAAGAATCAATACCAATGACAATGAAGCTCTCAAAAGAATTAAGAGCATATCAAGCCTTTTGTAAACAACATTGGGGTAGTGTAAATGAGTATGTATTTACTAAGCGTGACTATAATCAGTTAACTGAGAACTCGTTGATGCTAGTATTTAAGTATTTGAAAGATAAGATGAACTTCACTGATGTGAGAGTATCACCGCATACGTTTAGACACACGTTTTGTCATAGACTTGCTATGTCAGGGATGAGCGCATTTGCTATTCAAAAGCTGATGAGACTTCAGAATATTACTGTGACGATGAGGTATGTTGCTATGTGGGGGAATGAACTAAGAGAGCAGAATGATAAGTATAATCCTTTGATTAATTTGGATATATAGGTAGTTGAGTAAATTGCGATTTTACTCTACTACTTATTTTGTATGGACGATAAACTTAGCCATCAAAAGAGCACATTTACAACTTGTCTTGGGGCATGGGCAATTTACTTAAAAAACATCCAGCCAAGCAAGCAATCATAGACAGTCCAAAAGTGCTTTTGTTACAGCAACATTAATTGTATCTTTCTAATACTAGTTATCGTTTATAGGACTTTTGGCAAACTCAGAAACGAAAATGATGATTAAATAGCGCTCCATATCCATATTAAAGGCTACACGCTCATGACATCCGTAACGAGTCATCTTGCTAAGTTAAGTAATTCCCCTTCAAAATTTCTTCTTCAAAAATCACTTCTTGCTTTTCCATTATCAATCAGACCTTGAATTATTAAGTAACGATATAACAGGCCTTAGGAGGTGAAACCTATGTTGGATTTCAAGGTATTAACAGAGAAATTGATGAAGCATAAGGATGAGTTCTATACAAGAGAATTAGCAATTGAAAAGTCACGCAGAGAGCTGAATCTGAAGCTTAAAGAAGAAATGCGGCAGGGGTTTTAAGGATATTGAAGTGGTTGTAACCTGCCCGTATTGTGAAACTAAGTATATTCGACATGTAGATGGTGAGTTGAAAAAACAGTAAAGGTATCTTGATTTGATGAAATGACTGATTTATTGCTAGTGAATAAAAAAAGCCAGATCATTGAGGTAACCTGGCTTGTACGTCGGCGGCTTGTAAATGGCGGATTTATTAGTATGGTTTCAAACCAAAACTAGTGCCACTTCAGATCATTTCCTCTTGTCAATATAGGTTAACAGTGTGAGTATAAATAACCCAAATGCAAACATGATTGAAAGAGCTTGAAATATATCCATGCTTACAACCTCCACCTTTCTAGTGAGGTGTCCGCCGTGTACAAGTCGTCTAATTTAAATGTAATTTATATTGGGCATTTATGGAAGTGTTGAATGAACTAAATATATGTAAGTGCTTATTCTACATAATGCGATAAGAAGGCTATTTAAACTACAAAAATGAGGATTTATATGGCTTTTCATAGGACATTTACAGGTAGGAAATAATTCAGAGTGGAGTAATTTAACCTATAAATAAAGATAACAGCATATTTATGATCTAGTAGTTGGGACATATGATTTTCAAAATAATTAAAATGTTAAAATGTTAAAATGTTAAAAATTTGAAAAGTTAAGTGCAGGAGGATTTTTCATGAAGGCTCCAAGAGCTACAAGAAGAATGGTAGTTGATAGCGTTAAAGGCACACCTGCTGGTTGCAATTGGTAAGTACTATTTCTGTTTTTAATTGTCATAATGGTGATTTTGGCAATTATCACTCGTTAGCAAGTTTAAAAAGTAGCTCTTCAAATGTTGATTTGATCCATGATTAAATAGAATGCTGAGGAAAGATGGATATGAAACTGAAAGCTATGATGAAAGTATTTAGGTGCATGTAAAATGAGGTACTGAATATTAAGCGAATCAATGGGAAGGAGCCTAAGTAGCCGCTCACCTTTAACTTGCTCAGAGCATCTTGATATTGTTTCACAAGCCGGAGTTGCTTGATACAAGACAGTGGAAGGCAGGCGGCTTGGATGGGAAATTCATCTCAGGTCTATTTCCTGCACGTCATGAGTTATATGGCGCAGAAGGAGCGTGAAAAGATACTGATCTCTCCCAAGGATACTTTGTTATTGAATCATCATGTTTGCCGTACCATTTGAATGTTGGTGACAGTTATTTTCATTCCAATCGTTTTATCATAAAGAACGAAAAATTGTCAGATTGGATTTCGATCGAAAGCGCTTTATAGTAAAGAAGAACCGGTTCCCGAAACAAACAAGCGCATACTAAATACACGAATCCTTGGGGAGGTCTTTCTTTGAAGAAGCTATCGATCACTCTGCTCACGCTTTCCATGGTTGGTACAGCACTTTTGACAGGGTGTGGAAGTAAAGATATGAACAACGAATCATCGTCTAATGCGGCAACAACGAATTCGACCAATGCTTCGGAGGCGGAGCATGTAAAAATCAGAATGGCTTACTGGAACAAAGAAGACAGTGTGAAAACGCTGCTTGACCTAATTAAACAAAAACTCCCGAATATCGAAGTTGAATACCAATTTATCGATAACAAGCAATACGACAATATCATCTCCACGCAATTAGCCGCGGAAAACGGGCCAGACATTATTTCTGTCGGACCTCCAGCAATCGCTAAATATTCAAAGCTAGGCTACATAGCGGATATTTCGGAATTCGCAGATCGATTTAACGATGGTGGCAAAATCGTTTATTCGCTAGATGGCAAGCTATATGCACTTCCAGGCATTAGCTGGTTCGAAGGTATTTTCTATAACAAGGACATCTTCGATAAATATGATTTGAAGCCGCCGACCACATTCGAAGAAGAACTCCAGCTTCACGAAGCGCTGAAGAAGAACGGTATTAACCCACAAGCAATGGGAGCGAAATCTTGGGAACCGATGGTGAAATCGACAATGGGGCTTGTCATGAACGAGTTCCTGTCCAAGCCAGAAGGCAAAGATTTCGACGTTCAATACGGCAAAGGCCAGAAGACGCTCGATGGCAGCTGGAACGCTGCGGTTGAGAAGTGGGTCGATCTCATTAAGAAGGGCTACTTGACTCAAGAGATGCTTGGTACTGATTATGATCAGGCACTGGATGAATTCGCTACGGGCAAAGCTGCGATGTGGGAATCGGGTCCTTGGGCGCTTGATGCAATCAAACAGAAGAACCCGAACATTAAAGTTGACATGTTCCCGTTTCACGGCTCTGAGGCAGGACCGGGCTGGTTGATCGGCGGTCCTGGCGTAGGTTTTGCGGCGAACGCGAAATCCGATCATCTCGACGCAGTTAAGCAGGTGCTTGATTTGATTGCAACGCCAGAAGGTCAACAAGCGTTCTGGAATGACAACAAGGGTGGAAGCAGCTACCTGAAAGGCGTCGAATTCGATATGCCGCAGGAGTATGACGGTGTGAAGGAAACGCTCAAAGCGGGAAATATATACGCACCTTGGAATAACTGGGGAGATATTGCAGTTCCGATGATCGAAGAGTACGGCAAGCACTTGCAAGAGCTTCTCGGCGGTCAAAGCGACGTTGCTGCAGTGCTCAAGAATACAGACAAGAAGATGAAAGAACTATTGGAACAATAACATTTACAATTAAACTTACGGCAGCGCTTAACGGCGACTGCCGTAAGTTTTACAGAGAGGTTGGCGGTGTATGAGCGCGAGATGGTTGAAACGCGAATTCGCGTATGGATGGCTAGTACTGCCGGCGCTGCTCTTTTATTTGGCATTTTGCGTCTATCCCTTTATAACGATGTTCTATTTCAGTGTGACTGATTATTCAGTGCGCAAGATGACCGATTTGAACTTTGTCGGCTTTAAGAACTATATGTCTATTTTTGATAACACGCTATTGATGGCAGGTCTTAAAAACTCGATTGTTTATGCGATTCTCATGACGGTGTTCCAAACGACTTTCGGCGTCATATTAGCCGTCTTCTTGGACCGGAAGCTAAAGACAAAAAACATATTGCGATCCGCGTTCTTCTTGCCGGCCGTATTCAGTCCACTCATCGTCGGTTTCTTGTGGAACTACATGATGTCTACGTCTGACTTTGGATTAATCAATAGAGGGATCACTTGGTTAGGTTTAGAGAAGGTGAACTTTCTAGGCGACGCCGATATTGCCTTGTATTCCGTCGTGTTTACGCAGCTGTGGCAATGGACGGGATGGGCCATGGTTATTGTTCTTGCCAATTTACAAGGCATTTCGAAGGATTATTACGAAGCTTCCAGTATTGATGGAGCATCTGGCTGGAAACAGTTTTGGAAAATTACGCTTCCACTGCTGCAGCCATCGGTCAACGTGATTAGCGTTACGGCCATGATCGGCGGATTAAAGGTGTATGATATTATTCTTGCTCTGACGGACGGAGGCCCTGGTAATTCGACGCAAACGATAATGACGGCCTATATCAAAACGTCGTTTACCGAAGGTTTCTACAATAAAGGGGCTGCTTTCGGCGTCGTATTCTTTACGGCCGTCATGGCGATCACATTCGTGATGATGCGCTTCCTTGGGAAATGGGGCGAAAAAATCAAATGAGTATGCGTAAAAGAACGATGGACTACGCGGTCGAATTATTATTGGTCATCGCAGCTGCGATTGTGTTTATACCGATTTACTATTTGATTGTCACAACGTTTAAGACCGCGGAGGAAGCCACCTTGCATCCGCTATCGTTTCCATTGCACTTAACGCTGGACAACTACGTAAATGCGTGGAATGCGATGGACTACCCGCGTGTATTCTTGAACACAGCAATTGTCACGGTTTTCTCGGTTGGCGGCATTATACTATTCTCTGCAATGGCTGCTTACTCGATCGCAAGAAGAGCACATCTCCTCAATCGCGTATTGTTCTACGTGTTTCTAGCAGGGCTAATGGTTCCGTTTCAAATGGGCTTAATCAGTCTTTATCGGTTAATTATCAAATTGGGAATCATGGATCATCTGATGGCTGTTATATTTGTCAGCATTGGGAACGGCTGCGTCATCGCGATCTTCCTGTTTCATAGTTTTATTAGCTCATCCATCCCGCTTGAGCTGGAGGAGGCCGCATTTATCGACGGCTGCTCCGTTCAAGGGATTTTCTGGAGAATCGCGTTGCCGCTGCTGAAGCCAGTTATCGCGACTGTTGCGATCATCGCGACGCTGAACGTTTGGAACGACTTTCTGAATCCGCTTCTATTCCTGCAGTCGAGGGAAAACAACGTAATTCTGCTTGAGGTATATCGCAATATCGGGCAATTCTCAGTTGATTGGACGAGTCTGTTCCCGATGCTGCTGCTCGGAGTAGCTCCGCTTCTTGTCTTCTATCTGCTCATGCAAAGGAACATAATTAAAGGGGTAGCCGCAGGCGCCTTGAAAGGTTGAGGTGAGAATAATGAACGACCATGCGGTTATTCAGCTCATAGAGCGGGTTATCGGGAAGTCAGGCGCTGCCCAATTTCGCTTAGAATTTATCAGTCAGGAAAATGACCGGGATATATTCGAAATAAGCGGCGAAGGAGGTCACATTCTCCTGAAGGGTTCGTCCACGAGCGCACTGACCTCCGGTTTCCATTGGTATTTAAAGCATTGCTGCAACATGCAGCTCTCTTGGTGCGGAGACAATATGGCTGCTCCAGAGTCGCTGCCGATTCCGGAGGAACCGATTCGTCAGGTAACTCCATATGCAATCCGCTATTATTTGAACTACTGCACGTTTTCCTACTCGATGCCGTTCTGGACTTGGGAGCGATGGGAGAAGGAAATCGATTGGATGGCCTTAAATGGGATTAATCTCGCTCTTAATATCGTCGGACAGGAAGAAGTATGGCGAAGAACGCTGCTTCGTCTGGGCTATACGGAGCAGGAGGTGGCTGCGTTTATTTGCGGTCCTGCGTTCTTCTCCTGGCAATGGATGCAGAATATGACGACCTGGGGAGGGCCATTGCCGGAATGGTGGTACGAAGAGCGAGTCGCTCTTGCTAACCGAATGAACAAACGGATGCTTAGCTTGGGTATCTCGCCGATTCTGCAAGGCTTCAGCGGCATGATGCCGCGCGGATTCAGAGAGAAATATACGGAATCAAATGCCGTCGATCAAGGCAAATGGTGCAATTTCAATCGTCCCGATCTTTTGCTGCCGAATGATCCGCTATTTGAACCGTGCGCACATGCCTTCTATGAAGAGCAGCGGAAGCTGTTCGGCTCGGATATACATCACTACAGCATGGATCCTTTCCATGAGGGCGGCAATGCAGAAGCGATTGATCTTGCTGACTATGCGCAGCGCGTTCAGCGGACGATGCTCGAGCAAGACCCTGATGCCGTATGGGTGTTCCAAGCATGGGAAGGAAACCCGAAGAAAGAGATCTTGATGAATGTGGATTCGAAGCATGCTTTGGTCTTGGATCTATGGTGCGAATCTAAACCCGCTTGGAAGTCGTCCGAAGCTTTCTATGGCATTCCATGGGTATGGTGCATGATTCAAAATTACGGTGGAAAAAACGGTCTGTTCGGCAATTTGGATACGCTCGCAGCCGATCCATTGTCTACGCTTCATAATCCGGAAGCCGGCAATATGAAAGGGATTGGGCTGGCAATGGAGGGGATCGGGACGAATCCTGTCATGTACGATCTGTCGACTGATACGGTTTGGCGTACAGGGGTCGTAGACGTCGAAAGCTGGCTCAGCGGCTACATTAAGCGCAGATACGGCAGTGTGCAGCCGCAGGCAATAGAAGCATGGCAGTTGTTGAGAAACAGTGTTTATGGCTGCCAATCGGTTCAACAAGGCGCATACGAATCGTTAATCTGCGCGAGACCGGCTCTAAAGATTGAGAACGTCTCCAATTGGGGACCGAAAACAATGCCATATCGGACCGAAGACGTGCGACAAGCTTGCTTGAAGCTGCTTGCCTGCTATGACTCCTGCAAGGATTATGAAGGTTACTTATATGATTTGGTTGACGTGACGAGGCAGTGCTTGGCAGATCTGTCGAGAGACTATCATCGCAATATGGTTGAGGCTTTCCTTGATCGTGATCGGGAGCGTTTTGAGTGGGAGTCAGTAAAGTTCCTGAATCTCGTTGAGCTGCAAGATCAGCTGCTCGGAACGAGACAAGAGTTTCTGCTCGGTTCATGGCTGAAAGAAGCGAGAGAAATGGGCAAGACAGCGGAGGAGAAAGATTGGCTGGAATTCAATGCCCGGACGTTAATTACGTTGTGGGGACCGGAGCCATCTGCACTTGTGCTGCACGAGTACTCTCATCGCGAGTGGGCAGGCCTGATCGAGGATTTCTATTTGCCGCGCTGGAGGATGTTTGTCTCAAGTTTGGAAACTGCTCTCGACAATGGGGAAGAGCCTGAAGAGATCGATTGGTATGCTTGGGAGTACGAGTGGACGAAGCAAACGAATTCGTTTTCGTCGGAAACGAAGGGCTCGATCCTTGAAATCGTAGAAGTAATTGCTCATGCCTATTTGCAATAGAATACAGTCTTCAATCTCAAGATTGAAGACTGTTTTTCTCTTTCGTTTTGGTACAATGATAAGCAAGGGAGGGACTTCGCATGTTCCATTTGCTAATAGCCGACGATAATAAGGATGAGAGGGACGGCGTCAAGTTTCTAATTGAAAAGTTCGGGTTCCCGCTGCGAATCAGCGAAGCGAGGAACGGGCGGGAAGCGCTAGCTTTCATACAGAACAACGCGATTGATCTTCTATTGACCGATATCCGCATGCCGTTTGCGAACGGTCTGGAATTGGCAGCAGAGGTTCGAACAAAACAGCCTAATGTGAGAATTATAATTCTAAGCGGTCATGGTGAGTTCGAATACGCGAAGAAAGCGATATCGCTACATGTGACTGAATACTTGCTTAAACCAATTGAACCGGAAGCGCTGCGGGAGCTGTTGTCGCGCGTTATTGAGCAGTGCATGGAGGACGCGAGCAAGAGGCTCGCGGAGTACGAGCAGCGCAAAGAAAAGCTCCTAATGTCCATCGTTAACGGATCCGACTCCCGGCAGCAGCTGCCCGATGCTGAAAGCCTCACTTCATTAGGCTTTCAGGGGAAATGGATTCAGATGATTCTGATTGAATTTAGAACCGCGTACTTAGATGGACACTTAGCGTCGTTTAATGAATATCTCCGCGTGCGATTAACGATGGATTACGAGCTACTTAATTTAAACGATAAACAGTGCGTACTCTTTCTGATGCATAACGGACCGGATATCGGATACGACCAGAACGCCTTATTATGGGATGATACGAAGCAGTTTTTGGAGCAGGGGGCTCACGTATTTCACATGGTATTCGGCGGATTAGTCTCCGAACTCGCCGCATTGCGCGAGGAATATGACCGGCTGGAGCAGATGCTGGAGCTTTCCTTCTTCACCACAGACAGCACAGCCTGGATGGTGGACCGTGATGCTCAGGTTTACAACCCTTCCTACGAAATTATTGACGCGCTATTGAAACGAATTCTAGGCAACGTTGAACATGGAGAGACTCAAATCGCAATTGAGAATATCGAGTTGCTGGAGTCCGCGCTTCGCCAAAGCGGCAGCTTAAGCCAAATGTACGTCAAGCATCTCTTTATCGAGATTGTGAAGAAGGTATATGACGTACAAGGCAGGGAGAAGAAGCACGAGAACATAAAAACCGCCGTGGAGCGCGTGTTTCTAAGCGAGCACGTCCAAGAAATCAAGCAAATCGTATACGGCGCGCTGATGGAGGCAGGCTCGAAGGCAGGCTCGAAGGCAGGAGTCCCGGACTCGGATTATCGCAAGCGGGCGATCGATCAAGTGATCAAGCTGATTGAGAAAGAGTACGGCAATGAGCTCACGCTCGAGTATCTCGCGGAAAAAGTACATCTTTCGGTCAGCTACTTGAGCCATCTGTTTAAGAAAACGATGGGCAAAAGCATCGTGAAATATATAAACAAATGCCGGATGGAGAAGGCTGGAGAGTTGCTTGACGAGAGTAACTATAAAATTTCGGACGTCTGCCGCATGGTCGGCTTCGCTGACTTCTCTTATTTCGGCTTAACCTTCAAGCAATATTACGGAATTACGCCGACCCAATACAGAGAGCGGGTACGAACGGAGTGAGGCGGCTGCTTGCATATTTCAAAACTCTTGGTTTAAAGCGTAAACTGATGATTACTTATTTCGTTGTCAGCGTCATCCCGCTCATCGTTTTAGGTGTATTTTCCTATAAAACGGCCGAAAGCTATTTAAAGAAACAAGCGATGGTCGGCATGGAGTACACGAATGAGCAGATTGCGGTCAATATCGATCAGAAGATCAAGAGCTTAGGGGACTTCGTCGACTTCATGGTATATAACCCTATAGTCAAAAAAATTATGGGATACGAGCTGGGCGGCATTTTGAACTATACGAAGGAACTGAACGACAACATCGAGCCGACGATCTGGTACTACATCAACATTAATCGCGAAATCAAGGAAGTCGTCTTCTACTCGAAGTTTTCACCGAGACAGATTGGTAATTTCATCGACATGAGCGGCAAGGTTGAAAGTGAAGAGTGGTATAAGGAAGCAGGCGGGAGCAAGAAGACGATATGGTGGATGCAAGACGACGTCTTGTATGCCGCACATAACATTCAAAAGAGTGACAATATAACGTTTGCAGGCGTCATGCACATGAGACTGGATGCGGATCTTGTCTTCGAAGGGCTTGATCATTTCTCTTCAGGCGACTACGGCATTCTCATTATGGATAATAAAGGACAGGCTGTTTACAAAGGCGGACATGGCACCAACTTGAAAGCTTCGGTCCTCGCTCGTATGAAAGCGACTACAACAGGCCGCTTCAAAGTCGGCGGGACAGAATACATCCTCACCCGTAAGTCCATTCCGCATTCGGGTTGGACTTCGTATTATTACATCCCTGTTCGAAGCATGATTGTGAACACGAAGAGCATTCTCGTAGCAACGGGTACGATCGTATTGGCCTGCTTATTGCTTCTTGTTTTTGTCATTTGGATTTTCTCTATGACGCTTGTACGGCCGATTCTTTCTTTGAAAAAGAAGATGAAGCTCGTCGAAGGCGGAGATTTCGATATTCCTATATCAACGACTTCAAAGGATGAAATCGGAGATTTGACGGAAAGCTTCGCTGGCATGGTTAAGAAGGTGAAGGGGTTAATCGGGGAGGTATATGATGCACAGCTGCTGGAGAAGGAAGCGGAGCTTAAGGCGCTTCAAGCGCAAATTAACCCCCATTTCCTCTACAACACGCTATCCATGATGAATTGGAAGGCAATCCGTATGGATGCGATGGACATCAGCAAAATCGCGAATGCGCTCTCCAAGTTCTATCGCACGAGCTTGAATAACGGACAGCCGCTCACGATTGTCAAGAACGAAATTGCGAATATCGAAGCATATTTGGATATTCAGTTATCGCTGCATGCTGACAATCCGTTTCGCGTCGTGTTCGACGTTGATGATCGTGTATCCGAATACGACACGCCAAACTTTATCCTTCAGCCTATCATCGAGAATGCGATCGTCCATGGAATTGATGAGAAAGAAAGCGGAGACGGGGAGATCGTCATAACCGCTCAATTAGATCAGGAAACGATCCGCTTCGTCATCGCAGACAATGGGAAAGGGATGGAGCAAGAAGTCATCGATCGATTATTGGAAGTATCAGGTTCAGGGTATGGTCTTAAGAATGTCAACGAGCGGATTAAGCTCTTGTTCGGCCAAAAATATGGACTAAGCATCGAAAGTGAGCGAGGAACAGGAACGCGCGTGGAGATCGTCATACCTGCGTTGAAAGAGTGAACTGAAAACGGACAACTGAGTGTGATCAGGCACTCGGTTGTCCGTTTTTGCTGCATAGCAGAAATCTCATAACGGAAATCTCATAATGTTTTTTTTAATTTCAGACGCTATATTGATATCAATGCCCATACGAGAAAGCGCTATCATGAATTCCTTTATTAAGTTAGGAGGCTGATGCCTATTCAAATCGATTGTAAATGATAGTTAGTTACAACACGGAAAGTATGGGCAACTCTGCAGTTAATTTTTGCAAAGGGGATATGATATGAGAATTCGAAAGTACACATCGGTACTAAGTGTTATAGCGGTAGCCTTCTCCATGCTCATTAATTTTGGCGGTTCTGAGGTTGCTTACGCCGCCACCATGATCAATACAAGCATTACGAATACTCAGCCAAGTAGCGTTGATATGGCTTCCTTACAAAACATTGCATTAGGGAAAAGCTCTACAGCTACGGGGAATCCGAGCGGAGCACCTTATGCGCTACATGATTTCACGAATTTAACTGACAATGCAAGAAATTCTCCTATTCCATTAAAAAATAATAATGACGACAGCTTTACACAGCTTGGCGGTACTGCTGTTACGGATTGGAATATTACAACAGATTTGGGCTCGTCCCAACCCATCAGCATGGTGGTATTAGGCAGATATGCGGCACAATCATGGAATAATTTCAGTATTTCAATTTCGGATAATGGTACGGATTGGAGCCAATTTGGCACTGTACCTACATCTTTGCTAAACTCAACTAGCGATATTTATTTTGCTCCTGAAACACCCCAAACCGCACGTTATGTCATGATTAGTTTTCCATCGGCTCCAGCGTGGATGACAATTGACGAGTTATACGTGTATAAACAGGGCGTCGTCACCCCGCCGTCTACAGACTCTCCAATTGTGCAGAATCCATCTAATTGGACCCTTGCATTCGGCGATGAATTCGACGGACCTAACTTATCCGATCTGTGGAGCCCTTATTATTTCCCATACTGGGCGCACAGCGGCAATACCTCGAAGTCGGTTTACAATATCAATTCCGGAATATTGTCCGAAACCGTGTCGACCGCTTCCCCGCGCTGGGACGATCAACAAGAAGGCGGCTTCACGAATCCGGGAATGCAAGGCGGTATGCGAGATTACGTTCACATGTACAAAGGTTCGCTGGTTCAATACCGACATATGCCAACCGAAGATAAGTACGTGACGAAATACGGCTATTTTGAAATCAGGGCAAAACTGAATCCTGGTGCAGACAGCAAGCATTCCTCTGCATGGTGGATGACCGGCTTCCAGGATAAAGTTACAGATACGGCAGAAGTCGATATTGTCGAATACGGCGGAGCTAAGATCAACAATGAATACAAGATCGGCGGCTGGGTGTACCAATGGGACGACCCGAATTTGACCTCTGATACCGGTAATTACACGACTAGCTTCGATCCGTCAGCGGATTACCATGTATACGGGTTCGAGTGGGATCCGCAATACCTTAAATTTTACGTCGACGGCAAGTTAAAGCGAACGGTCAATAAAAGCATTAATTATCGCATGGCTACATTTCTTTCGTTCAATAACCACGGAGTAAGCGGCTCTTCGGCCATGAATATCGATTATTTCAGGGTGTATAAAAATAAAAGCCTGCCTGCGGATACGCCTGCGCCAACTCCGGCTCCGGGCGATAATTTAGCCAAGCTCGGCTATGCCTCAACGGTAGGTATTCCCGTCACGCACTATAAGAGCTATCCGCCATACCGCATGAATGACGGAGATACGAACACATTTTACAGAACGCCTAACAATACTTCGACTTTCCCGCAATATCTGTATTTGGATTGGACAAAGCCTCAAACGATCAATTCGATTACCTTGAAGAACAGATTCAGCAAGGATCAAGCTCCTACCGACTACGATATCGAGTATTCAGCCGATGGCCGTTTCGGATGGAAGCCGATCGCCCAGAACATTAAGCCGAACTGGCAGTATAACGATTCAACGCTAGAGTCGAACACGACCTCATTCGAGACGCTTACTGATGTCAAATATGTACGTATTAAAGTAAACGCTGCAAACAAGACGCTAGGCTACTTCTCCGTTTACGAACTCGAAGCGAGCTATAACGAGGGAGCGACTCCAGTTCCTGCTCCGACGTCGTATAACGAAAACTATGCGCCATACGCGACAATCAGTGCGACTAGCCAAAATAAAGATTATCCCGTAGGCGATGCGGCTGACGAAGTGATTGAAAGCGACTACCGAAGCGCATCAGCGCCGTCGATGCCGCAATACGTTACGATGAATTGGAATACGGGCAAGTCGATCAGCGAGGTCGCTTTGACTGTCGGCAAAGGGAATACAAACGCTCCGACTGACATCGACATCGAAGCCTCCGATGATGGAGCCAATTGGACGACTGTGCAATCTAACGTCAGTCTGAATTGGATTACATCGAATAAGCCTGAAACGAAATACCTTTCCTTCCCGACGCTCGTCAATAAGAAAGGACTTCGCATCAAAATCAACAACGCGAATATGACGAACAACTATTTTGCAATTTCCGAGATCGAAGCGAATTCGTTGGCCACACCGGAATCCAAGCAACGTCCACTGCCGACGATATCGAACTTGGCTCCGCTCGCTCAAGCTTCTTCGACCGGAGCAACCTCGGCCAACCCAGCCGCTCTTCTTAATGATGATTCCATCTCGACCGGAATGGTAAGCGTTGACAACCCAACGTTTCCGCAATATGAGACGCTGACTTGGACAACGGGACAAACGATCGGAAGCGTCAAGCTCTCCAGCTGGTTCAGCAAGGAGCAGGCGCCATCGGATTGGGAAATCCAAGTTTCGGATGACGGAAGCACGAATTGGACGACTGTCGCTACTTCGGGCAAAATAAATTGGGCATACAACACGAACACGATCGAATCCAGAACCGTCTCGTTCACGCCCGTAACGAACAAGAAGGGATTGCGGGTTAAGATCAACAAGGCTAATCTGACGTGGGCTCATTTTTCAATCCTGGAACTGGAAGTGAATTCAAAGAAGGCAGGTCAAGATGCTACAGCAAATGTAGCAGGTACAATCGGAGCGAACGATTGGTATACGTCAGATGCAACGGTATCCATGCCTGACGGCGCACTGTCGAACACTTATTCATTAACAGTCGTGCAAAGCGAGAATGGCACACAATCGACGAGCGACTTCGTTCCGTACACTACGCCAATTGTGCTTCGCGATGGCATATATGAAATGAAATACCGGACGACCGACCAAACGGGGAATATTAGCCCAATCGCAACAACGGTCGTTAAGTCCGATACCAAAGCACCAACGATTACGTTATTGGCAAATGGAAATCCGTTGGTGGATGGTGCTGAATTTGAGGCCAACCAAACTGTCAAGTTCGATTTGCAAAGCGAGGACAGCTTGTCCGGCATCGATTCTCAATCTATAACGCTGGATGGAGAACAATATGAACCTATTACGGCAGAGCCTTTCACATTGGCAGCCGGAGACCATAACATTATCGTTACGGCAAAGGATCACGCCGGAAACACGACGGTTCGCGAGTATGTGCTCAAAGTCGCTGCTGTGCAACATCAGCCACTAACAACATTGACAGGTCAAGATCAAGTTCAGGCAGGCGAGCCATTCAAAGTGACGTTTGGGCTTAGCTTGCAAAAAGAAACGATCTTTGCCCAGGATATCTCGATAGATTACGATCCTAATGTGATGACATTTGAATCTGCGGCACCTGTGAAGGAAGGCATTGTGATTCTGAAGCAGGTAAGCGACACGCCGGGCAAGCTGCGCTTTATTATTGCCAGTACCGGCAGCAACAATGGAGTTACGGGTCAACAGCAAAATATGGAGATTACGTTCCGGGCGAATGAGCTGACGCAACCGGCAGAGGGGGCCATCCAAGTCACCATGGCAAAGCTGGCTAATGAACTTGGCGAAGAGACGAACGCGTCTTCTTCTTCTCTCAGTATTCAAGTGAAGCCTACGCAGACAGGAATTCCGGGCGACATAAACCAAGACGGAAAGATAAGTGTCGGTGATTTGGCTATCGTAGCCTCCCACTATGGCAAAACGGAAGCTAGCCCGGATTGGGCGAAGATCAAGCTTGCGGATGTGAACGGTGACGGCAAGATCGATATTGAAGATCTTGCATTCATTGCAAAATTAATTCTCCGATATTAAGGGTAACCGCAAGTGAGATAGTCTCAAATTATGTACAAAGACGCTTCCAAAACCACTATAAAAGTGTAACTGGAAGCGTCTTTTCGAGCATGTTCATGCAACCATTTCACGATAATATCGAATACTATTGATCCTGCGGACATATCCCTTCATAATATGAGTCTTCGCAGCGATTTGTCTTGCACGTATAGTCAACGGAAGGAATTTGGAAGATACCACTGAAAGGAAAAATTATCGGAAATAGCAACGACCTGTAACGATAGATGGAAAGCTTTATGCACCAGGAACAGAGCTGAGTTTAGCAGGTCAGCTAGGCGACCATAGCATTGAAGTCATCGTAACGGATCAAGCGGGTCATTCGAGTACTTGGACTAAGATCTTCACCGTTATGACCAGTGCAAATTCGATGCAGCATCTGTTGGATGGATTTATTGCCTTTAACCACCGATGCAATTGCGATTATTGAGGCCTGGTCTAAGCAGTAGGCGTTGACAGCAATAAAAACAGACAACCGAGTGCCATTACGCACTCGGTTGTCTGTTTTCAGTTTACGATTCAAGTCGCGCCTATAACTCCGATCCCCGCGTTAGGTGCTTCGGCAGCACATGAAGGGAGAAATCAACAAACCTCTCCAAGCTAGTTCCGATCCCGGACCTGCTTCCGCCATTCGCTTGGCGAGCTGCCCGTGAGCTTCTTGAATACGGTTGAAAAATGCTGGCTCGTCTTGAAGCCAAGCTCCATTGCGATGTCTATAATCTGCCTGTCTGTTTTTAATAAGGAGCAAGCATGCTCCATTCGGATGCGCTCCATATAAGCGATCGGAGCTTGTCCATAGAGTTCATAGAACAATTTATAGAAATGAGAGACACTTACACTGACGGAGTGAGCCATGCTGTCGATCGAATATCTCGCTTCAGGATTGCGCGCAAACTCCTCGACAACAGTTGCAATGGCCTGCTTAAGCTCAGGATCAACCGGCTTGGCTGCAGGCTGCTGAAGCATCCCTAGCAAGATGTCCAGAATCTGATGGCGAGCGAACAGCTCTTTATTCGGCATATCGTCCTCGACCGTTGACTTCAATCGGGAGAATTGCTCCGCTACGCGTGGGCCAGCGCGGAAAATTCTCGGCATTTGTTTTAACTGTTCGGCGACGAAGGCTAACTCATCGTTGTCCAAACGAAGCCAGTCGCGCTCGCTTGATGGAGCTTTTAGAACGAACCACCAGATTCGGCTGGGCTCCAGATGATCGAACCTCGCCCGATGAAGCTCTCCCGGCCGTGTGTAAAACCATTGCCCTGCATTGACTGGATAATACTCACCGTTAATTTCCCATGTGATGTTTCCGTTCACAACGTAAACGAACTCATATCCCTGTTCGTGGCTATGGAGGCGGATAGGGTACGCCTCCGCAAGCTTCTGACAACCGAGCTGAAGAAGCTCGGGAACTCCATTTAAATCACCATTTCCATCTTCTAATCGATATACCCAGCGCATCGAAGCCAAGCCGAATTTTCCCATAGATCGTTAAGCCTCCATTTTGTTTCTGATGTTCCTATGTGTCTGATTTTATTTAATGAAATCTTGGAAGTCAAAGCGATTATGAATGTCTTACACTTAGGTCATCACAAATCGAAAATCAAACTAGGAGTGATGATTGTGAGCAAGCCGCGTAAGAGAGATTACAGTATACTAGGCCCGGAGCGGGAAATAGCGATTCAGAAGGGGCTTGTCTCCGCAGAGTGGTACCGATGTCCAGTTCCGAGAAAGCGCCTGAAGGAGCTGATGGTTAGGCGAGACGCTCCAGCCTTAAGGGACACGCTGCTCTGGATCTTGATCCAAATCGCAATGGGCTACATCGCTTATTTATCTTGGGGAACATGGTGGAGTATTCCTGCCTTTGCGTTATACGGGGCGATCTATTGTACGGCGGCTGTGTCCAAATGGCATGAATTCAGCCACGGAACCCCGTTCCGAACGGCTTGGCTGAATGAGGCAATGTATCAGGTGTGCTCCTTCCTTACGTTAGAGCAGGCAACGAACTTTCGTTGGACGCATACTCGTCACCATACGGATACGCTTGTCGTCGGAAGCGACCCGGAAATTTTCACGCCGCGTCCGCCGAAATGGCGGAAATTGCTTCATTGGGTCATTCGCTATAATGTGCTGATTCCTACTATTGTGAGATTGGTTACCCACTCCTTCGGGCACCTTACCGATGTTGAAAGAGAGCTTATTCCGCAGGTCCAGCACAACAAGCTGTTCTGGGAAGCTCGTATTTTCCTAATCGGCTACGGAGGACTGATTGCTTCTTGCTTCTATTTGCATAGCATTCTGCCGCTCATGTTTATCGGCTTGCCTGCGATTTATGGGTTTTTCCTGAATGCTTTCCTGATCGCCACGCAGCATGTGGGGTTGTATGAAGATAAGCTGGACCACAGAATTTGTGCTCGGACATTTTACACGAATCCGATCTTGCAGTTCTTCTATACGAACATGAATTATCACATGGAGCATCATATGTTCCCACTGGTTCCGTACTATAATCTGCCTGCTTTGCACGCGGAGATTAAACAAGATTGCCCGGCTGCGGCATCAAGCTTTCCGAGCGCTGTTCGAGAAGTCATCATTGCCGTCAAACAGTTGAAAAAGGATGCTTCGTACGTTGTTCCGCGGTATGGCCAGTTTGCAGAGAAGATCGAAAGAGGACAGCACGCAGGCGAGGAACCGCGTGTTGTCTAAGAGAGAGAAGGAAGAATACGCATTGAATTGAAAGTTATCAAATCCACATGTGGCATGTCCGGTACTTATCGCGAAATATTCAAGCGAATCGGGGAAGCAGGTTATAACGGTGTTGAAACGAATCTTCCAGCTGCTGAGCATAAGCAGGAGTTTATGGAGCTCCTTGAAGAGCATCGGCTAGACTTTATCGCGCAAGTTTATTCTTAGGCAGAGGCGTTGGAGATTGCAATCCGCCGAGCGATACATGTACATGCCCGTGTTGGACATCGCAAAGTCCTCAAGTTCCCCATCCAGGCGTGCCAGAGTTTTCGAAGGAGTTGGCGGTTCATGAGGGTTGGTGGCAGAGAATCGTGGAGCAGCGTGCGGCTCAAGGGGCAAGTGCATTGACGATGACCGCCGAGTTCGGGCCACCGAGCTACATGCCGACGCTTCCTTATACGAATCAGCCAGTTACAGATCTGTGGGACGTATGTTTTTGGATGGCCAAGCGGCTAGAAGCTACGTTTTCAAGCTGGGCGACACACAACAACACATAAAGGAGAGTAGAATCCATGAGTCTTACTACCAATTGGATTGAAGTATGCGACAGAGAAGATATCGATGAAGAAGATGTCATTCGGTTCGATCATGGAGACCGGACGTTCGCCGTATACCGTTCGGCAGATAGCCAGTATTATGCGACGGATGGTTACTGTACCCACGAGAAGTTTCATTTGGCCGATGGATTCGTAATGGGCAATACCGTTGAATGCCCGAAACATAACGGCCGGTTCGATTATACGAGCGGCGCCGCGAAACGGGCACCTGTGTGCGTTGCGCTCAAGACTTATCCGGTGAAGGTTAACAACGATAAAGTCTTCATCTCAATCGACTAGGAGGCATCATGGTGGATTCAAGAATGGTAATCATCGGAGCTGGCGAAGCAGGAGCAAGAGCTGCAGAGGAGCTTCGAAAACAGGGCTGGGAAGGCCCAATTACGTTGATTGGCAAAGAACGAAGAGCGCCGTACGAACGGCCGCCTTTGTCAAAGAATGTTCTGTCAGATGGTAACGAACCTTCTCCTGCAACGATTCTAGGCGAAGAGAAGTTAGCGGAACTCCGCATTGAGCTGATAACGAACCGATCCGTTGCCCGGATTGATCGTCATGCCCATTCAATTGAACTAAATGACGGCAAGCAAATTAGGTACGAAAGGATGCTGCTGGCAACTGGCGCATCCCCGCGGCGGCTGAACATCGAGGGCTCGGATACGAGCGGACTCTTGTACTTGCGGACGTTCGAGGATGCAATCGAGCTTCGATCGCGATTAAAGCCAGGCAGACGCATCGCCGTGATCGGGGCTGGCTTCATCGGTCTGGAAGTGGCGGCAAGCGCACGGGAAATCGGATGCTCTGTTACGGTTATCGAAGTTGGTCCGCGTATTCTGATGCGAGGCGTTCCTGAACAGATCGCGAATATCGTTGCTGCTCGGCATCGTAAGGCTGGTGTGGAGTTTAAGCTTGGTGTAGGCATTGGGCAAATCACACGAAATGGCGATGTACATTCTGTTGTTCTAGCAGATGGTACGACCATCCACGCCGATGGTATTGTCGTAGGTATTGGTGCTATACCGGAAACTGCCTTGGCCGAAAGCTGCGGCTTGAAGATTGAGAACGGCATTTATGTAGATGAAACGCTGACCACGAGTGACCCAGACATATTCGCAGCCGGTGATTGCTGCTCATTCCCGAATGCGCTGTACGGAGGCAAAAGAATACGACTTGAGGCTTGGAGAAACGCGCAGGATCAAGGGACACATGCGGCACACAACATGCTCGGTGGTACTGAGCCGTATAGAGATCTTCCTTGGTTCTGGTCCGATCAGTATGACCTCATGCTGCAAGTTTCCGGTTTACCAGATAGCGGTGTGCTGACGGTGTGCCGAGAAATAAGTGAAACGGACAAACTCTATTTTCATTTAGCAGAAGAAAATCGGTTAATGGCTGCCAGTGCTATAGGAATTAACGCCGGAATATCCAAGGAGCTTCGATTCGCTGAAATGCTTATTCGTAAGCAGATAATCGTGGATCCGAGCTCGTTGGCAGATGTAGGTGTGAGATTGAAATCGTTTTTGAAAGATTAACTCAGCATTATGTGGTCGGGGAGATGAGCTCCGTTGTCTCTCGATCACGATCCACTTTAGTAGTATGCAAATAGCAATAATAGCCACTTCTTGATACGTGCATGACCTTGCATATTCTTTTTACCGTATACACGGGAGACATCTGTTCTACAACTTTGTATCTACTTTTTGTACCTCCTTTATCCTGTGCGTTTTATATTATTTTAATAAGAAAAATTGCTGTACATCATAATTGAAATCTTCGTGTGTAATTAATAAAGTACTTTCTAAAGACTCATCAAAAAAATAAGTGTCACTTGGAAATTTAAGATAATTATTTAAGAGTTGCTCGGAGGAAATTTTGAAAATAATTCACGTCCTTGGTTAAACATAGGGTGATTCGCACTATTATAATCCCAAAACATAAATAGATGATTTGAAAGTGGAAAGTTGTTTGTTAATTCATTAATATCCATGATGGTTACATTAGAACGGAATGAATTCCATAAATACGTACTTGGTTCAGTATCATTTTTGTATTTCAAGTAGTTTGATTCATCTCCAACAAATTTTGAAATATACTTCTCCCTAAGCTCTGAAGATTCTGTAGATGTGAGTTTTACAAAATGACTCATTATTTGTTCTAAAGTAAACTTGTTGCTAGCATAATTTTTGATTATTTCTCCTAAAGGTGTATTCTCCATAATTCCTCCTGATTTTTAAAGCCGATACCTTATGATAGGTATCGGCTTAATTTTTTTAATTGTACCAATGATGACCTCTAGTTTGAGTTCCGTACATGATTACGTGATAATGAGGCTTGTTAAGTGGTTGATATCCTTTAGGTGTATTGATGTGTGCCTCTTCTCTTTTAACAAGTTTGCCAGGAGTTGCTCCAGAAGCAACTTTATATGCATCAGTTTGCAATGGGGAATATGTATCTTTATCCACTTGTGCTCGTAAAATAGCGTTTTGTAAAGTAATTCCGTTTAAGATATGGATACCGCCGCCCGCTGTGTCTTTAGTGGCAGCTGCGAAAATGGGTTTTTATAGAATGTTACGATTAGCACCTATATCTATAATCAATAGAAACTCCTAGTATATAACATGTGCAATAAAGAGATTCATTAGAATTGTAGTGTTATAATGTAAGCTGTGAGTACTTCCGTCGAAATAGGGAGTGTGGCACAAATGAAATATCGGAAAATAGTTGGTACAGGCGAAACCAAAGGCATATGAAATCGTTAATTACGAAGAACGAAAGGGATTACATATGACAGAGTAGAGGGTGAATCTCTGCTCAATTGGGTTTTAAGAACAGGTGGACTTCAGCAATCCGCGAAATATATGGCAAGGATGCATAAGACAATTCTAGAAAACAAAATTAGTGGTATATCGTATTACAAATCATTTTTAAAATATAATATTTTAATCGCAGATACGGTTACCTTAATGGAACAAGAAAGTGCGTCAGCAATCTTGGATAGATTAAAAGATAGAGACACATTGTGTCATGGTCATTATTACTGCTTGAAAGGGAGAATCCCCGAACGAATATCAGGTAAATAAGCGAGAAATATTTTAAGAAAAAAAGACTGTTTCCTCATAGTGAACTGTGACCCCGTTTGTGGACACTTAATAAAAAGTGCTAAGCCGAAAGTAGATGGCTCCTGTATTCGTCAGGAGTCATCTTTTTTAATCCCCATTGATAGCGAGATGT
>NZ_JBWDNT010000046.1:0-1182 GCF_056269345.1 Paenibacillus sp. J22P15 | reverse complement strand
GCATCCAACAATTGATCCTGTGTCATGCCAGCTGAAGCAAGCGTCCCTTTTCCCCCGGCATATGTAGGAGCATCTGCAGCACCTGACCACCATGTTCTTTCTCTTGCGGCAACATATTTGTAATAATCAGGGTTTGCGCGTCTATTTTCAGTGTACCTATTAGGACCCGAATGACCAAAGAGTTGTTCATCCACATGCTCAAAGACCGTTGCACTGCCCAGTGAAGCTATGCCTGTTCTTGGGACTAAATTTTCATCATAAGTGTTGTATAATGCCCCGCGTGTTCCGCTGAATCCGGTTTGACCTGCTTCAAGTGTATTAAATACAGTATTTCTTGGGTCTAAACCTAATTTCTTCATGGTTGCAACCGAACCGTCTACCATTGCTTTACTCGGATCCGGATTCATATACAAGGAACTAGCGGAAATGTTCGTATCTGTAGGAGTTTTAACCCAGTTGCTAAACACTGTTGCATCTTTATTAGAGTAGTCAATCCGCCCCCACGTGCTTTGATTTAATTGACCATACCGATTGGAAGCGTAAACATTAACATATAGACCTTGAGACGTCATTGCGCGAATGAACTCTTGATAAACGGGCATATAGTCGGCAGGCAGTGTTTCTTCGGCATTCACAAAGTACCCGTCAAAGCCGTAATATTTAGCCATTTCAACTAATTTATCAGCCATAGGGAATCTTCCATTACTATCTTTATAAACATAATCTTCCGTATGTTCCGTTCTCGGGAAGAAAATACAACCTAAAGATTTAACGCCGTTCTTGTGGGCGGCATTTGTGTATGCCGGGTTTGGAATATTTAACACGCCAAACTCATATTCACGCTGCCACCAATCTGCCTCAGGATTGAACAAAGAATCCGGCGTCGGATTTGTAACTACACCATGCCAAGACGCTGCATAATCCACATACTGCCAAAAGTTGAATAGATATTGTGCGAATTGATCATTATACACTGTCGGATTGAAAAATTCATCACCATAGTCGCTTGACAAGTTTAGGTATTGAACTTCTTGATCCAATTGGGGGTTTGCCTGCGTTGGCTTAAAAGCTTCATTACGTTTCTGAAGCGGTACTTTTGCTCTCATAAATTCATAAAACTCGTCTGTTTCAGGAGTCCAATTCAAGATATCTTGTTTTCGGTGTCCATGATAAACCGGCTGG